>DASPGL010000033.1:0-21999 GCA_035620635.1 Nitrospira sp.
CGGCGCGCCGATCCGCGAAGGGAATGACTGCCACTTTGATTCTCTTCGATTCGGGAAGAGTCTTCTTGAGGACCGGTCGACCCTGACGAATCTCCAATGGGAGGATGTCCCCAGAGTGCGCACAACTGCCGAGCTGCAACAGCGCAAGGCAGCAGATGATCGGATGTACCAGAGCTCGCCATCTCCCCTTCCCACGGAGTGGGGTTTTCCGCACAGACGCGGTTACAACGATACCACTCATTCGGACAAGTCCAAATCGGTCCGGACGAACCTGATCACTAATAAAATGGTGTAGTGGTTATGGTAGGTGGAAGCGGCGTACCACGGGCTCGAGAAGATCACTCGACCATTCGATCGTTCTGAGACAGTGAGCGCCCAGCGGACATGCCCCGATTCATGAAAATCCTTGTAGAGCGAGAGTTCCGGAAGCGAGAAAGGAAGCAACACGCTCTGAACCGGCGGCATCCCAAAAAACGCGATCCCCTGCTCGGAACCGAACGCCTGAAGCAGAACATTGATGCGGTACGTCGCTTCCCCCTCGTTTTGTGCCAGACGGAAACCCTGTTTTGCCAGATGCAGGGCGATGACCTGACGGGCGTACTCCTGATCCGCCGCATAGTCGCGAGTCAACCCGACTGCTTCCACGATGATCGCTGCATCATCTGGAAGGGGCAGGCTCACAGTCTGCAAGGTGCGCTGCAACGCCTGCGACAGCAGCAACTGCTGGACGGCGGTTCTCAGGGGCTTCCCCGCCTCCCGGGTGGCTGCACAGCCGGGTAAGATGACAAGCATGACCCCGACGAGTAGCGCGACGGACAGAGCCCTGTTTCCCGGACGGTTCGCCCACTGCGTCATCAACTGCGACCGAATCACATGACTCCTCATTTGGCTCCTGGGGCCCATCGTACCGAGATGGACGCATCTCGTTCTGATCGCGCGGGAGCGCTACAAATGCGTTACCTCGTCTCGCTCCTTGTTGGTCTTCTTCCATCGCCGCTCCAAGGCGTCCCGTGCAATGTTCCGCCCCCCCAGGCCGAGGGCGATTGAAAGCGCCAGGACGACGCCGCCGAACAGGATCGAGAAGGCCGCAACCACGATTTCCTTGGCGATGCCGAGTTCCGTCAGGACCATGGCTGCGGTAAACAGAAGAATAGCCCACCGTATGAGGCTGGCGATCAGCCTGGCTTCTTGAATTTGCGCATTGACCGTGGCGATCAAGGCCGCTTCGGAAAAAAAGTTCGCCAGAAGGACGCCCACCAGCAGTAACAATCCGGCCGCAATGACATTCGGGAAAAAACTCAACAGTTGTCTCATCAGTCCAGCGGTGGTCGGCAGATCCAGTGCGTCCACCCCCATGAACACAAACATCACGAACACCGTCCAGAAAACCATCCGACCGACGGTCTGAGACAGGGGCTGTTTGATCCCCGCCCTGCTCAGCGCGGCCTGCAGTCCCCACCGTTCGCTGAGCGTATCGATCCGGACGGCCTTCAGCACCCGCGTCAGGATCGCCTTGATCGCCAACCCAACGACCAAGCCCAACAGGACGAAGCTGATCAGCGCGAGCAACTTTGGCAACAGGAGGGCTATTCGCTTCATCATGTCACGAAACGCTTCCACCATGGCGTCGCCCCATACGTTACTCATCGCTCCACCTCCATCGCTGAACCAGGTATGGCTTCATGGTTTCGTATCGACCGGCCAGCTGCTCAAGTTCTTGTTCCACTCGTTCCACAGATCCTGCGCGCGTCGCTAACACAAATGACGCCGTGTACCCCAGGTACAGCGGCGTCAAGGCCTTGAGCAGATGCTCGCGATGCAACAGCCGATCATGATAGGCCAAGGAAAAATCGTAGACGATCTGTACCCACAGATCGGAAGGGAAGCGAAAGCTATCCGTTTCCTCGACACCAAGTTCCAACACTTGCTGAAACGTCTCTGCCGACATGATGAGCTGCCAGATTGGAAGCAGATCCCGGAGCCCTTGGCGGAATCCTCCCGCCATTCGTTGCACATTGATGGATCCGGTTTCGATCCCCAATCCAGCCTGATCTCCAACCGTCGGGACCTCCGACGACGCTCTGACGGATTCCCACATGCTCTGATAGCGCTCCATCAGATGAAAGACACAGCCGACCGCCTGGGCCACGATCGTCGAGAGTTCACCCATCGGCTTCGGCTGGTGCGTTCGTGGTCCCAACGCCGCTCGACAAACTTCGACCTGTTCGGCCGCCGCCAACGTCGCCATCCACCCGTCAATCCCGTACTGCGCGATTTCTTCGTCCCATGGTTGCGCCAGGAGCACGGACCGGATAAATCGTCCGGACAAGGCGTAGACCCCTCCCAGATGATACGGAATACGTTTTCCGTACAGCGCTCTTGTGAGCGGAGCCAGCAGGGTGTTGGTCAACGTCCCCTCATAGCGGTTCCGATGAAACCACGGAAGCACCAGGTCGGCGTCTTTGTCGAGCACCGGCGCGACGAGCAATTGCGACCAAGTCGGCGAGGCTGATCTCAGATTGCCGTCGACGATCAGGCAGGCGGTCGCGTTCAGCCTGTCCGAGATGGAAGCCAGAATTCGGACGGCTGCCTCCCGCCCCGGCACGCCGGATTCCGACACGAGCTTCAGCGAGGTTCCGTGAACAGGGTGATGGAACGTCCAGAAGC
The DNA here is from genome assembly GCA_035620635.1 of Nitrospira sp. Classification (GTDB taxonomy): domain Bacteria; phylum Nitrospirota; class Nitrospiria; order Nitrospirales; family Nitrospiraceae; genus Nitrospira_D. The sequence continues at coordinate 2,668 of DASPGL010000033.1, forward strand.
GGCTGCCCCTTCCCAGGTGTTGTTCGATCGCTTGAGGCGTTCCGTCCTGCGAGCCTGCATCACAATTAACGACGAGGATGCGTCGTTGGGGAAAGGATCGGGCAGTCGCCTCCGCGAGCGTGCGCGCAAGTCCCGGAGCGGTCGCAGAGTCATTGAAGGTGACCAAACCGAGGATGATGTCCGCCGCTTCGGCCCCCTCCAGACGTTCGCGAACCGAATTCGGCAAAAACAGCTCTTCCACGTGGGCATCCTTCGGAGTGGAGCGAACATTGCGCCAGAACTACGGTGCACACAACGCAGGAGGCTAGTCAGAGCACAGTAGCTTCAACATCGTAAGATAGTCGCTCAAATGGCGAGTGATAAGAAAATTGCGTCGCACATGTTCCCTGGCCGTCGCGCCCATTCTGGTAATTACCCCAGGATTGCTCAGGAGGAAACGGATACGAAACGCCGCCCCCTCCACAGAATGGACGATGAAACCCGTCCTCTCATCGACGATCTGGGCTGAGACGCCACCGGCCATCCCCCCGATTACCGGCTTGCCCTTCCACATGGCCTCCGACACGGCAACCCCAAACCCTTCCTTAAGCGCTTTCTGAACCACGATGGCTGCGGCCCGTTGCAGGGCGTTGATTTCGCTGTCGGCTTCGGGCGGCAACTGAAGGAGATGAAGGTCGGGGTCGTTCCCGGCTGCCTCCTGCAGTTCGGCCAGCACTGCTTCTCCCTCGAGGTCGTGCAGCACCCCACTGCCCGCCAGCACGAGCTGGCAGTCATGATGTTTCTTGGCCATCTGATAGGCCCGGATCGTGCCGAGCTGGTCCTGGAACCGGTCATATCGCGCGACCTGCAACAGCATCGGTTTTCCCCTGGCAATCCCTAATCGATCCAGCACCTGCCCGATTTCGGAACGCGAGAGATCCCGGTTCTTCTCGGCCAACGGATCAATCGACGGATAGATCAAGAACTTTGGAATCGGCAGCCGTTGAGCGAATCTCGGATGCGAGAACACGGCTGCATCGTACTTCAAGACATGCCGGCGGAACAGGCTCCAGACCGATCGGTTGGGGTGCCCCACATCGAGATGGCTTCGCCACACCCACTTGCCTCCCTTGCGATGCTCGACCAACGCGGCGGGCTGCGGGTCGTGGATGAAGACGAGATCCGCATCAAGATCCAAGGACTTGGCGTTTCTGGCACTGATATCCAGGTAGGTCTGGTACATTTCCGCGCTGATCGACTCTGCCCCCCCCTGTAATCCGCGGGCGATCCGCCTCGTCACCTCGGAAAATTCCTGTGTCCCGGCGATGACCTCCCAACGCGCCTCGACTCCCAAGGCCTTCATAACCGGCACGAGCCGTCGCAGGATCTCCGCCATCCCGCCGCCGTAACGCACCGCGTTTATGTGGAGAAATCGTCTTCCCCGCACCAGATCGCTCAGCCGGTGCAAGAAGTCGATGGTTCCCTTAGGGGCGACCTCGCGATACTGTTCCAGTTCTCTGATCATAGTGACTCGACGGTCTAGCCCTTATAAGGCCGTCTGTTCTATGCCGTACGACTCTGCTTCTGCGTCCTCCGGCAGGAGGGTGAGCCAGTAATACCCGTAGGGCGCGAGCGTCAGGATGTAGGGGCGCTCCGTGACCGTCGGGAAACGTGACCCGCCCAATAGTTCAACCGGAGTCGAACCGGCAAATCCCATCAGATTCAATTCCACCGACTGCGCCGACTCGGCCAGGTTATGAACCAGCAGCAACGTCACACCTTCGTGCCGTCGCACATAAGCCAGCACCTTTTCGTTCGCCGGCCGCAGAAACTCGATAGCGCCTCGACCGAAAGCCGGCTGCCGTCTCCGCACCCCGATCATCCGTCTCATCCAATGGAGGAGTGAATGTGGCGCCTCTTTCTGCGACTCGACGTTGACCGACTGGTAGCCGTAGACCGGGTCCGACACAACGGGCAAGTAAAGCTGCGAGGGGTCGCAGGCTGAGAACCCCGCGTTCCGGTCCATCGTCCATTGCATGGGTGTGCGCACCCCGTCCCTATCTTTAAGTTGCACGTTGTCTCCCATGCCGATCTCGTCACCGTAATAAATGATCGGACTGCCGGGGAGGGTGAAGACCAGGCTGTTGAGCAGTTCGATCTTGCGGCGGTCTCCGTCCAGCAACGTCGCGAGCCGCCTTGCGATGCCGATGTTCCGCCGCATCCTGGGATCGCGTGCGTACGTGTAGTACATGTAGTCCCGCTCTTCGCCGGAACACATTTCGAGCGTGAGCTCGTCGTGGTTGCGGAGGAACAGACACCATTGACAGTTCGGCGGGATAGCCGGGGTGTGAGTGAAGATGTCGATGATCGGATCGCGCGTTTCGCTGCGTACGCCCATGTACAACCGGGGCATGAGCGGAAAGTGGAATGCCATGTGGAACTCGTTGCCGTCGCCGAAATACGTCCGCACATCCGTCGGCCATTGGTTCGCCTCCGCCAAAAGGACTCGCCCTTGATAGGCCTCGTCGATCCACTTGCGGATCTCCTTCAAGTAGTCGTGCGTCTCGGGCAGGTTCTCGCAGATCGTGCCTTCTCGCTCGAAGAGATACGGCACCGCATCGCACCGAAACCCGTCCAACCCCAGATCAAGCCAGAAAGCCATCGTCTCCAACATCGCCTGCCGGACGGCCGGGTTGTCGTAGTTCAGGTCCGGTTGGTGGCTGAAGAAGCGGTGCCAATAGAACGCTTTCGCTTCGGGGTCCCACGTCCAGTTCGATTTTTCCGTGTCGATGAAGATAATCCGCGCCTTCTCGTACTTGCGGTCGCTGTCGCTCCACACATAGAAGCCCCGTTTGGGCGCGTGAGGAGAACGCCGGGCTTCTTGGAACCAAGCATGCCGATCGGACGTGTGGTTCAGGACCAGATCGACGATGACCCGCATACCGCGCCGATGGGCTTCGTCCAGGAGCTGCTTGACATCTTGTATCGTCCCGTATTGTTCGGCCACGGCGCAGAAGTCCGACACATCATAGCCGTCGTCCCTCAGCGGAGAGGGATAGAACGGAAGTAACCAGAGACAGTCGACACCGAGCCATTCGAGGTAGTCCAGTTTGCCGATCAGACCTCTGAAGTCACCGATCCCGTCCCCGTTACTGTCGGCAAACGCCCTGACGTGAATTTCATAAAAGATCGCGTCTTTGTACCACAGCGGATCCGCGGTCGACATACTCGATTCCTCGCTCATGATGCGCGCTCGGACTTGGCCAGATGCTCGTCGCACATGGTTAAGAGGCTGGATCGCAGCCGTTCGAGGCTGCCGAGATAGGGGTTCAAAGCCCTGATGCGATCGGCCAGTTCTGGCAGCTTAAGCCCGCTCCTGATCCAGGCGGAAAAGTCGTTCTCTTCCCGTTGCAACCGCAGGTGCGCCTCGAAAACGTGGAAATAGATCGCGCTCACGTCCACGTCGGAGATCCCCTCGCGGAACTCCCGCAGCGTGCGCGCCTCCAACCCGGTCGGGACCTCCAGGATGCGTGATCGGTTGAAGTAGAATGGTGTCCCAAACCCCGCGCGCGGCACCGTCGTCATGGCGGACAGATGGTCGTCGAGTACGGAAATCAACTCCTCCCGCAGAGCCTCCAGGCTTGGAAAATCGAACGGGTCCACGACGGACAACCGCTCGGCCAATACATGGTCGCGCACCTGTTCTCCCACCCACTCGGCAAAGTCGTTGGGATAGGTGCGTTCGATGAATCGATGCCGCAGAAAATAGCTGTGCGTATGGAAATACACCGAGTCGAGCGGGACCTCTTCGAGCAACTCCGCCAGAGCGCGCTCGTCCTCGGCCTGTTTCCCGAGAATTTCCTGAATCTCGCTACAGGCGATGAATCGAAAACCCGCGTCACCATCCGGCATCGGAATTCTCTTTTGTCCTCATCGCGTCAAGTTGACTATCTTTCTCGGCCGTGCGTGATCATCGCTCGAATGCCGGCAAGCGGAATCGAGACCCACTCCGGACGATTCCTCATTTCATACCACAATTCGTAGAGGGCCTTGTCCAGTTCATAGACTTGAAGAACCCGCAATGTGTCATTCCACGCAGCCGGAAGGAATGTCGCCTGACTCGGCTTTGCAGCTGACCGGTAGCCGTCGAGAAACGCCGCACGCGCCGCGCCTTCCCAATCCATCATGACGGTGGCCTCCGGGGCGGATACCGGCCCGCGCTTTTTCAACGTCGCCTGGGCCGCGTAGTTGAACGACCGCAACATGCCGGCGACGTCTTTCAGCGGGCAGACCTTGGCACGACGTTCTTCCAGTGGTCTGGCCGGTTCCCCTTCGAAATCGATCACGACGAATCCGTCGTCCGTTTTCAACACCTGGCCCAAGTGGTAATCGCCGTGATGACGGATCTTCACCGTCTGTTCCCTCGCCAAGAGTCGGAGATCGCCGAATCGATCGCGGCATGCCGTCTCCAAGCCGTCCACTTCGGCGAGGGACAGACCGACCACGGCCCGCTGGTCGGCCGACAAGACGCGGAGGTCATGGCACACCTGGGCAAGAAACTGAGTCATCTTCCTGTGCCATCGTGCGACGTCGTGATTCGTGATCGGCTCTGGACGAAACGCTTCCGGCTCAGTCTTCGACGACAAGAAGAGATGAAGATTGCCGGTAATTACCCCGAGGTGCTGGATCTCTTCGAGGAAGTCATCGCAACTGTCGCGGACCGGCTTCGAACGGGTGGCGCCACGGTTTCGAGCTGACCCCTGTCCTTTGTCCAGCAATTCATTGAGACGTCTGAGTGTGTAACTCCAGCCGTCTCCCGTATTCGGAACAAACCGTTGGAGCACCCCGACGGTCCCCTGGGGGCGTCCTTCGACTTGGATCTCATTGTATGTCAGGAGCCCGATCAAAGGGGGCACGTCCTGGCAAAGGGTCTTCGTCGTGAGAAACTCCAGGACTTCGCTGTCGGGATTCATGCCTATCTCCACCTTGCGAATCAACTTCATGATCACCCGCTCGTCGAACACGACTGAAGTATTGCTCTGCTCGGCCGACAGAACCCTGACGCACTTCGCCGGACCGGCCAATTCTTCCTGCCGCCCAGCCACGGTTCTCCCCGCCAGAGAACCGGCCTGCCCGACCAGTTCCTTGCCCTTGGCGACGATGTCGTACAACGATCTCCAGGTATCGTTCTCGCTCGTCGCATCACAGACCCATTGACGGTCGGAGGAATCCAATAATTCGACGATCGCGGCAGTCTCGTCCCGTTTAGTTCCCGACCTGACCGACAACGGCACCACGTACTGTTCTCGGACTCCGTCTCGATATTCCACGCTCAGGACCGCAAGCAATCTCCGTTCCATGCCGGGAGAAAGTTCAATCGCGTCGATGAGACGTACGTCGGCCACGAGCTTGCCTTTGCCGCCGAACCATCGCTGCCGTTGAAGAAACTCGATCAACAGGCGCCGCCCCCCTCCCTCGATGGCGGAGTAGACCCAGTCGATCCATGCGTGTTGCACGGCTTGTTTCATACACGTTTCCTCTAGAAGAAATAGTCGAACTCCTGCTCCCGATGCGTCCAGCGCCGCACGGCATAAATCGCGGCCGGTTCCACCTGCGGGTCCAAGCGCACCGAATATGCTTCGCCTCGCACGAGATCCCGTCGGTCGGTAATCAAGTTATGCAACTGGTACATCTCATCCGGTTTGATGCCCAGCGATGAAATCGGAATTCTGACTCTCGCCTCCTGCACCTGGAAGGGATTCAGATTGACCGCCACGAGAACGGTATTGCATCCGTCGAACGTCCGCTTACCGTAGAACACCACGTGCTCGTTGTCGGCCTCATAAAATTCGAGATTTTCAAGTTCGTGCAATGCCGGGTTTTCCCGCCTGATTCGATTGATTGTCGCCACATAGTCGGTGATGTTTCCCGGTCGATTCCAGTCCCACACTTTGAACTCGTACTTCTCCGAGTCGAGATATTCTTCCTTCCCTGGGAGCGCCAGGTTTTCACACAGCTCGTAACCGCTGTAGATTCCGTACGACGGCGACAGGGTCGCTGCCAGGACCAGCCGGAACTTGAAGGCGGGCCTTCCTCCGTGCTGCAAGATTTCCTGGAGGATGTCCGGCGTGTTGGCGAAAAAGTTTGGACGGAAGTATTCTTTCATTTCGCTCCGTGACAATTCCGTCGTGTAGTCCATCAGCTCTTGCTTGAAGTTCCGCCAGGTGAAGTACGTGTACGATTGCGTAAAGCCGGCCTTGGCGAGGGCGTTCATCATTTTGGGCCTGGTGAACGCTTCGGAGAGAAAGATCACGTCGGGATGGCGGTCCTGCACCTCGCGGATCAGCCAGCCCCAAAAGGCCACCGGCTTTGTGTGGGGATTGTCGACGCGGAAGATTCTTACCCCGTGGTCCACCCAAAACAGGATCACCCGTTTCATTTCGTTCCACAGCCCCCGCCAGTCTTCGCAGTAGAAATCAAGGTTGTAGATGTCCTGATATTTCTTGGGCGGATTTTCTGCGTACTTGATCGTGCCGTCCGGCCGATGAGCGAACCATTCTGGATGTGACTTGACATACGGGTGGTCGGGGGAACAGTTGATGGCGAAATCCAGCGCAATTTCCATACTCTGAGTCCGCACGGCTTCCTGAAAGTGGTCGAAGTCATCGATCGTGCCCAGGCTCGGCTCCACAGCATCGTGGCCACCTCGCTCGTTCCCGATCGCATAAGGGCTGCCGGGGTCGGTCGGCTCCGCGATGACGGAATTGTTTTTCCCTTTACGGTTTGTACGACCGATCGGGTGGATCGGGGTTAAATACACGACGTCGAACCCCATCGCCTTGATGGCCGGCAAGCGTTTCTCGCATTCCTTGAAAGTCGCACTCCTCCCAGGAATCGTACCCTGGGAGCGAGGAAACATTTCGTACCAGGCCCCGTACCGGGCGCGGACTCGATCGACCACCAGTTCTAGCTCTCGATCGTACAGAGTCCAGGCTTTGCGCTCCTGGTGACGTTCGACCAGTTCGGAAAGTTCCTCGTTGAGCGCGATGGTAAGCTGGACCTCCTGGGCATCCGATGACCGCCATCGTGTTAAAAACTCTCCTAATCTGGTCTTGTCCGGCTCCTTCGCCCGTTTCGCCGCTTCCTCGACCAGTGCCCGTCCCTCCAGAAGTTCGCTCTCAATGGCCTCACTAGCCCCTGCTTTCTTGGCCACCTCTTGACGCCAGGATTCGAAGGTGTTCGCGAACGCCCCGATCGTATAGAGGTAGCGTGTGTTCTCATGGAGATCGAAGTGGCCAGCCCATCGGTCATTATCGACGTGCGACATCGTCGTTTCATACCACGAAGTTTCCTTGAACGTCCGATATCTGAGCACACAGGTCAGCACGTCGTGACCTTCTTTAAAGATATCGGCCGAGACTTGGAATCGATCCTCCACCTCTCGCTTGACCGGCCAGCGGCCGCCGTCGATTTCAGGTTGTACCCGCTCGATTACGATGGATGACGAGGTCGCGGGCTTCGATTCCGCCCTCATCCACCCTTCGCCAGCGACCTCGTTGGGTTGACTGGCACGCTGCTGGATTGGTTCCGTAGGACGATGATTCATGGGACACTCCGAACTGAGGTCTCGTTCTTGGCCAACGCCTCCTTCGTGACCTCGGCTGCTTGCTTAACCCTTGTCGCCGTCCGTTTGACCGCTTCGCGGACGTCGTTGTCCACGGCGTTCAATCCCTCCTTGATCTCTCCCGCAATCTCATCGAGCTCTTGTTCGGCCGTCTCCATCCCTCTCTTCAGCCGGTTACGAACCGCCGCGCCCGATTCCGGTGTCGTCAGCAGCGTGACCGCAGCACCGGCCAGCAGACCGAGTCCAAACGCGGCCAAGATCGTCCCGACGCCCATTGCCTCGACTTCTCCGTCCCGTCCCCGCCGCTCATCCATTCGTTCCTCATCCATGGTTACTCCCCTTCCGCTCGATGTCCGACCGAGTAAGTTGCCGACTCGTCTCCGTCGTTCCCCATCCGCTCGCTTCACGGCGCCAACCGTACGGAAACTTCCAAGCCCGATGCCGGCTACGAGCAACATGCTTCCGTAGAACAGCCGGCACAGAGCTGCCGGTTTCGGCCTGCCGCCGTAGGGACCGACATGTGCCTCACCGCCAAGCCACTGTAACCCCTCACGATCGTCAACATGTCGCATTTCATGCCACCGTTTCGCCGCGCCAATCCACCGGACTGAACATGAGAGTCTCGCCCACAGGGAGCGCCTGCTGGTCGCCGCATGTTACCGTCTTGGGCAGAGCGCCCACGAAGAGGTTGCGAAAGCTCGTGCCTTCCGCCATAGCGGGGAGCAAGAGGGATCTGTATTCAAGAGGCGAAGCAGGTAAGACACGGGCTTGGTCACGTCTCGCAATGTGCGGGGTACGATTGAGCGGGGGCCGATAGGTCCAAACGGGAATGCCTGGGCGAGATGCCTGCTGAATGGGCATGTCTACCTCCGAGATATTGATATGCCATGGACGCCTTCGTAGCCCGATGAACCTCGCGGTAACACAACCAGCCCTGAGGCGGTCGTCTGATGTCGTTTTCTGTCCACCTCCAGTACAAACCCGATTTCCGTGGACTCCGGAATCGTGTTGAAGCGGTCGACGATAACCCGGCGAAGTCTGGCTTTGGACCCGATCCTGGCTCCGTCGAGGATGATACACTCTTCGATTTCCGCGCCGTGCTCGACATGCACATAACGGCCGATGACCGATCGGCGGATTCTTGAATCGATTATCAGACTCCCTTGCCCCACCAATGAATCCTCGATCGTCGCCCGGGCGAAACTCGCGGTCGGTCCGTCGAAGGTGTCCGTCAAGATCGGCCAATCTTGATTGCGAAGGTCGAGCAACGGCGTGGACCCCACCATGTCCATATGGGCCTGCCAATAGGTTTCCAACGTTCCGACATCCCGCCAGTAACCTCGTTCTTCATACGGTTTGATCCCCGGCACGGTATTGTGACGGAAGTTATACGCCATCACCCGATGTTTCTTGATCAAATGCGGGATGATATTCCGCCCGAAATCGTGGGTTCCCGGCTTCGAGGCATCGTCTTCCAAGACCTTGATCAAGAGGTCCGTGTCGAAGAGGTAGTTGCCCATCGAGGAGTACGCATGCTCGGAATCCTGCGGCATCGGCTTCGGACGCTTGGGCTTCTCTTCGAATCCTGCGATCCGACCCTGGCGGTCCACTTCGATAATTCCGAACCCCGTGGCTACATGCAGTGGAACCGGCAAGGCTGCGACCGTGACCTCAGCCTTCTTGGCGCGGTGGAACTGAACCATTTGATTGATGTCCATGCGATAAATGTGGTCGGCTCCGAACACGGCCACCAAATCCGGGGCGAAGTCTCTGATGAGGTTGAGATTGTGATAGACGGCGTCGGCCGTTCCCTCATACCATCCGCCGCGGGCTTTCATCTGCGGCGGCACAACCGTGATGAAATGCTGCTTGATGCGCCCGCCGATCCGCCAGGCCCTCCGCAAGTGCTCGATCAAGGACTGCGATCGATACTGAACCAGGACGTACATCGCCATGATGCTGGAGTTCAGAAAATTACTGAGGACAAAATCGACAATGCGATATTTGCCCCCGAACGGAACCGCCGGCTTGCTCCGTAATTCCGTCAGCGGCATCAGCCGCTCCCCCTTTCCCCCGGCCATGATAATCGCCAACACTCGATTGCCGTCCTTCCTCACGTCATCTCCCTATTCTGTTCATCCGCTGGCTGAAGCCAGCGATCGAGTTGACTCATAGTTAAACCGGTCGCAGCTGTGGTTTGAGGCAGGCCTCTAAACGCTCTTCGACCATCTTCCAATTGATCACCTTGAAAAAGGCCTCCACGTACTCCTGTCGTTTCAGACCATAATCCAGTAGAAACGCGTGCTCGAAGACATCCATGACCAGGAGCGGATACGTTCCCACCAACAATCCCGCGTCATGCTCATCCAGCCAGACATTGAACAATCTCCCGGTCTGTGTATCGAACACTAGAATGACCCAGCCGACCCCTCGAATTGCACCGGTTCCTTTGAACCCGCGTTCCCAGAGGTCATACCCGCCGAAGTCTTCGTCAATCTTTCGGCGCACCGGCGATAGCGGGCCCATGAGGGTCGGCGTCGGGGTCAGATTCTCGAAGTAATACTCGTGGAGGCGCATGCCGTTAAACTCCCAGGCAAACCGTCGCTTCAATTCCTTCCATTCGACTGCCCCACTTGTTCCGGTTCTGAGCGAATCCCGCATCAGTTCGGCCAGCAAATTGGTATTGTCTACATAGCCTTGATAGAGCGTCAGGTGCATACGCACCGTCTCCTTCGAGAATCCCGGTAAACCCTGCAAGTAGTCGAACGTTCGTGGCATGTATTCCTTCATGATGCTCTCCTCCACATCGCGATGACATGATCAGGATCACGCGGGAGTGCCTCAGGTCGTTGTTCGACAACAGCCCAATCGATGGCGTTCATCAAGGCCTGTCCATAGGCGGTTCGATCGAATCCGCGGTTTTGGAGATACGCGTGTTCGAACACGTCTGTTCCGGGTAGAGAGCCAGATGGTCTTTCGATCGTCGACCGCTAAAATTCCGTAGCCCCTTGAGGCGGTCAAAGTATTTTCCCGTATCGAACATTCTCCGGTTCCTTTTCCCTTGCTTGTCTGCGTTGACGTTGCAGGGGGTCGATGCTCATCCGGGTGAGCCGAGCCCATTACCGGTCGAGTTCGGCCGCGATGTTCTTCAAGTCCTTGGGGTACAAGATGATCTCAATTCTTCGATTGCGGGAACGTCCTTCTTCCGAATCGTTATCAGCCACCGGTTTCGTGTACGCATGCCCGACCGCCGTCAGTAATTGGGGAACGACATCTGCATGATCGACCAAGTATCGAACCACGCTGGTCGCGCGTGCCGTCGAGAGTTCCCAATTCGTCTTAAAGCGCCCTCGCAGACTCGGCCCGATCTGCACGTTATCGGTGTGGCCGCTGATATGGATCTGCCTGTCTCGCACATCCTTTAACGCAGCACCAACCCTGTTCAGCACGTCTCTCCCCTCCGGTGTGATCGCGTCGCTCCCCGACTCGAACAACACGCGATCCACCACCGTGATCGTGAGGCGATCGCGGAGCTGTTGAATCGTGATCTTGCCTTTCTCAAGGTCTTCCAACTGGGCGGCAATCCGCTTATTTGCCAGTTGTGCTTCGGCGAGGCGGTTTTCATCTTCCACCGCTTGCTGTGCCGCCTCTTGACGGACCTTTTTCAGCTCGTCCAGCACCTGCTCATGCCTCGTCTGGGACACACACCCGCTTGCAACGGCAGCAACGACCACCACTACACCAACGATGGGCGCACTTGCTCTCTGCATCATGGAAACACCCCTCAGTATTTAAGTTTGCGCCGACTTCTTCCCTGCTTCAGGGAGTTCGGTCTCTCATCCTCTTCAGCTCCACAGATCTCTATCTTTCGGTTTGCGTCAATGTGCAGACGTCATTGACTCTGCAATATCTCTCCCAGGTCCTTCGGGTACAAGGCGATTTCAATCCGCCGGTTTTGAGTACGGCCCTCTTCCGAGTCGTTGGAAGCCACAGCTTGCGTGTCGGCATGTCCTGCTGCCGTCAACAGTTCAGGGGCAATGCCGCCTTCATCGATCAAGTATCGGACCACGCTGGTGGCTCGCGCCGTGGAGAGCTCCCAATTTGAGGGGAATCGATCTTTGAGGCGCGCGGAGATCGGCACGTTGTCCGTGTGGCCGTCGATACGGATCTGCTTGCCCGTGACCTTCTTGAGGACGTCGCCCACGCTTTTCATGACCTTAAGCCCATCCGGTTTGATCGTGGCGCTTCCGGAGTCGAAGAGAATGCGATCCACAACGTTGATCGTCAGACGATCCCGTACTTGTTTGATCTTGATATCACCTTGGGCGATCTCGGACCGCAACGAGTTTTCCAGATCCTTATATGTGCCGGTCAAGCGCCTGATCTCCGCCTCCTTCTCCGCTTTTTCCTGTTCCACCCGCTTCAGTTCCGATTGTTGGGCCTCCAGCGAAGCCAGGGTTTCGTCCTTGCTCTTCTTCAGGGAGAGCGTCGTCGCCTCGAGCTTGGCGACATGCTCGGTCAAATTGTCTCGTTCCCGCGTGAGAGCGGCAGACTCCTCGCTCATCTTTGCAAGTTCATCGGTCAGCTGATCCACCCGCTGCCTGGTGTTCTTCAATTCCTCTCCCTGGGATGCCAAGGCGGCCGTCACCGCATCGCGGTCGGCGACCGAATGTCGCAACTGGCCGATCTCCTGATCCCGCTCCGCCAATTGCTTTTCTAAATCTTTGGCGCGCGCGACCTCTGTTTCCAACTCACCGGCTCGTTTTTGTAGACGCGCGATTTCGCCTTGAGCTGTGGTAGTACCGCCCAATAGCCGTTGCTTATCCTCTTGTAACGCGGCCACCTGGGCACGTTCGGCCTCGAGTTTGATCGTTAATTCGCGAACTTCGCCTTGGGTCGAGCTGAGAGTCTGGTTGAGATCTTGCTCTTTCTGCGTTAAGGCGCCGATGCGCGCCAACGCCTTATCCAGCAGCTCCGCACGGTGGGCGAGATCTTGTTTGGCCGTTTCAAGTTTACGCTCCAAGTCGTCCGATTTCGTCCTCAGCCCGTCCCGATCGAGCCGGACCTGTTCGGACGATTCAGTGATTTGCCGAATCTGCTCTTGCAGCTGTCTATTGTTTTCTTGAGCATTCATCAGCTCTGTGTACAGTTGGTCTTTCGTCGTTTTGTCGGCCTGGGCTTGCAGGGCCGCAGTCCTTCGAACATCATTGAGTTCGTCCAGGGTCTCCCTGTGAGTGCCACTCGACACACATCCGCTTGCCACCGTCACAAACAACAAGGCGATTCCCAGAAGCAGAAAGCGGTTACGTTTCAACACCGAAACGATTGGGTTCTGAGCCATTGAGCAGTCCTCCTTTTCCCGTTCTTCCTTCAGATTCATCTCGATCACCGCCGCCTAACGGGAGCCGCAGCCGTTCTTCAGTAGAGGCTGTATGCTCTGCTGATGCGCCTGTAGGAAGTAATCGCGCCGACGTTTGATCCCAGCGGCCCCTTCAAAGTGCACATGAGTAAGTGAGCACGCCCGAGGTGTAGGCCGCAAACGTCGTGGCCATGTCTCGCGTGCTGCCGATCCCCTCCGACACCGATTCCACGAGATGTGCAAGCCGGCGAAGATGGCCGTCATAGTTATCCCACAACTCCTTGGCTATATCGACATCCGGCGGCATCACACCCCTGACCTGGCAAAAGAAGAGCAGGTACTCGGGGTGATCCAGGAGAAATCCACACGGGCCTGGATGTCCGCTGAAAGAATCTTGAAACCAGCCGGACATTCCGAACGGCCTGTTCCGTCTCGCCCAATAATCGGTCCCAGTTCATCAGCGCCGCATCACTCCAGGATCCTCCTGTATGAGCTCGGTATGGGAGGCACGTCTCATCATATCTGCGTGATCCTCCCCGCCGTCCCTCGCGACCCAATCAGATTTCTCCACCATCACGGAGGAATCAGAAAATCCGAAGTAGGCGCCCAAGGTCACGACGCTCACGGGTTAGTTCCGACCCTTACGACACCCGAAACGATATTCTTGCCGCCCGGGAGTGCGGAATCCATTCGGAGGTTATAGTTGATCACACCGGTCCTCGTGAAACAGACGCTGACGCTCTGGTTTGCCGCAGCTGTGGCCGACTCCTGGATCGACCCGAGTACATTTGAGAAGCCCCGCTCGCACGACAGGTCCTCCGGCTTGACACTCACCAGATCCACTCTCATGGGAAGCGCCCGCATGTTGACCCAGCGAACTTCGTCGCCGGGATTCACAATCAAGTCGGCAGGTTCAGGCCCTTCGACGACTCTGATGTCATGCACCGCACCGGTTCTCGTCGTCTGCGGAACGGCGCAGGCCGCGACGATCAGCATCGCTGCAGCAAGGCTCAGAAATCGCAACACCGGGAATCTTTGGCGTAACATCGACATAATCAACCCTCCTTCTGTTGTAGGCGAAACTCCCACGGTCTCGCTTCTTGACATTGTCGTCGACCGCTTCGACTCACCGTCCGAGCCCCGGCGCGCGTGGGCTCGTTTTACCGATTCTCGTCAGCGCCCGGATGCTCTGGTCAAGTACGGTCACAAAGTAGTCGCGCTTTCGTCTGATCGCTTCATATCCTTCGAAGAGGATGTGGTAAGTCAGGAGACCCGACGTATAGGCTGCGATCGCAATCGCCACATCACGTGCGCCGACGGCCATGCCGGGTCGGATAGCAGGCCTGATCAACTCCGTCAGACGATGAAGATGAGCATCATAGACTTCACGTAGGTCTTTGGCGGCATCGCCCTGAAGCTGCATCAGGCCTCGCACTTGGTGAAAGAAAAGCAAATAGTCCGGGTGGTCCAGAAAAAAGTCCACGCGGGCGCCGATCGCGGCCGAAAGGATTTTTGACTGGGAAGGAGCGTCCCGAACGGCTTGCTCCGTCTTTAACTGCAAGCCGCCACGCTCCTCTTCGAGCACCACTCGGATAAGAGTCTCTTTGGAATCGAAATATTTATAGAATGTCCCTTTCCCGAGATCGGCCAGTTCCGTGATGTCTTCGACCTTGGCCCAATAGATTCCCTTCTCTGAAAATAGCCGCCGAGCGACCTCCAACAGATGGCGTTTCGTCCTCTCTTTCCGTCTAGCAACGCGAGATAGTGGAATGTCTGCGGGCGCCAGCGCTTTTGTCATGGCGTATCGTCAACTCCTCTCCTTGGACAAGATTCCCTTTCGCACGGTTGTTGCAGCCAGTCCTGATGAGGAAGACTCGTAGGACCATTCTGGATAATCCTTCTTCCCGGTGACAATCTTCCCCTGAAATCCTCAGCTTGACCGCCATTGTCATTCCATGGCGATTCTTATGCAACCCCTGCGAGTTCAGCTGGAAAAACCGGGGACCTCCCGATCCGTCGCAAGCTTTCGGCAATCCGTTCAGGTCGCCCCCAATCACTCCACATGACTCCGTTCACTTCGAGCGCCGCCGCTTGTTGTGGCATCTGTTCAACGAGATCGAACGAGAAATTACGAACCGGCATCCTTTCATAGAGCCCGTCCAGCACTTGCGACTCACGCGGCGACCCGATCGCCGGCTGAAATGTCTCGAACAGCCGCATCATCGAGGGGAGAAGCTTCAAGCCCAACTGCCAGAGCACTTCAACTTTTGCGACCATGACCATGGTGCTCCACAACACACCTTCACTCATCAGGATGCGATCCGTCCGAGATCCCGGCTTCTCGATGAACCGATCCACGCTCCACAAAGAATGGACTCCGCACCTGGCGAGATGCCGGTCCAGTCTGATATACCCGTACTCCAGTTCTTTTCCCTCCGGCGGTATGCCCAATAGGATCAGTCGATCCTCCAACAGGTCGACGGCCTGCACTGCATGGCGTACGGCCTCGATGAATCCATCCTCGGGATGAACGAAATGATCCGCAGGATAGATTGCGACGGTCGCATGAGGTGCAGCGGTTCGCACATAGGTCAGGGGGAGATAGATGCCCGCAGCGGTATCGCGGTTGACGGGCTGGAGTACGAGTTTGCCGCCACGTCGATACAATTGTTGCGTCGCCTGCTCTTCATGATGCGCTCCCACCACGGTGATGCGCTGTTCCGGAGGAGCGAGACGATCCGCGCGATCCACCGTATGTTGCAGCATGGATCTGGTGCCGGTGAAGGTGCAATACTGCTTGGGCCGCTCTCTTCCCAACCACTGTTTGACCATCGGAGCCAGCCGTTTCCCTTCACCTCCTGCTAACACGATTGACCACAAATGAGAGCTCTGCAACCTTGCACTGGCGTATCGGTCCGTCGTCATCATGGAATTCTCCTTCCTCTCCCCATACGCTCACACGGAAGCGACAGTGGCCGCTTACGGATCGAGGCCCATCCCTTTCTGAACGGAGTCGTTCCGAATGGAACCAGCGCGCCCGACCGCTATCGGCATCGTCCGTCCCGCGGAGGCGTGGGAAGCCGCCGACCTCGCGCGTCATGCAGCCACCGGGCTTGTCCGGCTCTCCCAGGTGCGTCGACTCCGGGTCCGGCTTCGGTACGGCGCGATCGGTCCGTTGATCCGATGCGTCAGAACGACCGGGTCGACCACTTCCCCGCAATTGAGACAGCGCCACCCGGGAAACTCAAGCCGGCCTGTATCATCCCGCAGATCCACGAATTGATCTCGTACCATCAAACCTTGACATCGCGTGCACGTCATACTCGCCTCCTCTGTTCAGCCATCGCCTTTTCCTGTCAGGGCTTCCCGATCAATGGAGGATATGGATAAACTTCCTGTCAGGCAGCCAGCCGTCTTCCGCGTTCGATGACTTGATTGATCTTCGTACGAGCATCTGCGGCAAGATTGCCGATCTCTTCTCCTAAGTCCTGAGCCACGGCCGTGAGACGACGCCGGATCCTTGCGCCGGAAGCAGGCGCCAGCAACAAGCCGGCCCCTCCTCCGACAATCACCCCGGCCACGAACAGCAATCCTCCTCTGACTGATCCACTCATTCTGTTGTTCATCATGATCGCTCCTTTCCATCCATTCCATTCCGGATTCTGCATCATTCATTCCTTCTTCGATCCGACAGAACCGGCAGGCGGGAGGCGCGCTGTCTCCTCGACGTCTTGAACGAGTCGGTCTTCCGAAAGGCACCGCTTCGGTTCATGACAGCGACTGCATCGGGCCGCCAACGTGGCCCCATGACCTCGTGCACTCACACAAAGGACCAGATAGTAATACCGGGCTCCACAAGAGGCACAGGGTTGGCCACCCAGCTCTTTGAGAATGCCTGCGGACGGGAGAGGCTTCCCGCTCCACCAACGGTCCACAGACCGTGGATGTTCTCGACATCGCTCCATGGTTCCTCCTTCCTGGTCAGCACTTTGGACGTGCCTCTGCACACGTCGTCAATCCGCCAAGCACGTCGAACTCCTGGATCACCGACACCCCAATCCCGGGAGGAAATCCAAACTCGTCCACCTCCGGGAAGACCGCCGTGACCTTTCCTGTCATCGTCCTGACCTCGGCAGACGGAGCCTCTTCGCTCACAGCGAGAATGACGGACGTACCCGGGGCCAGTATCGAGGGCGTGGCGAGAAACAATCGATCGTGCGCGATCACATATCCGGTCGCTTGGCCCTTTATCCCGTCATCCGTGTGATAACCGAGCTGGATCCCCCTGTAGCCGTGCACGGAGGGGATAGGCTGACTGGTCTCCGTTCGTTCAAAACGCTCCGCTTCGATTGCCTTCTTGACTTGGCGAGAACTGATCAGGTTTCCATCGTCCTGCTGTAGGCACAAGGTACTCGTACGTGTGGCCCTGGCCCTTTCGCCGATTCGTCGTTTCTGTCTTCCAACTACCCCCATGATCCGTGATTCCATATCATCACCTCCATTCAACAGCGTGTCGCGAGAGACTGTACAACCATATTAGACTATATGGTCATAAGTGACCTGACGGTCACTTTAAAGAATTTGCTTTCCCTTGTCAAGGGGCTCGCCCGACCACTCAGACTTTATGTCGCCACCCGAGCTTCGCCGACCCAGCCTGCCGGCGCTCATTCAGACTTTGACTCACTGTGTCCGGCTTGTTACTGTACCCCCCGCATGCGACAGCCAATCCCCCGACAGAGCGCGGGGCGCGTTCTTCACACGCCAGCTGATCTCCTGCCGGTCCGGAGACTGGTCGCCCGGCTCGGCATCGTCCTCTTCCTCCTCTGTGCGGTCATCGCCATCCTGTGGTTCGATCGTGACGGACTGGTCGATCACCACGATGGCGAGGTCTCGTTCAGCGATGTGGTGTATTTCACGATGATTACGATCACCACCGTGGGGTACGGCGACATCACCCCGGTCACCCCTCGAGCCAGGCTCATCGACGCGCTCGTCGTGACACCGGCGCGCATCGCCGTATGGCTGGTGTTCTTGGGCACTGCCTATCAACTCATCATTCGACGATATATGGAGGATTACCGTATGGCGACGCTGAAAGCCGGTCTCCGGGGACACATCATCGTGTGCGGCTTCGGCAATACGGGAGCGGCGGCGGTCAAAGAGTTGTTAGCGAAAGGCACCGACCCCGCCAAGATCGTCGTCGTCGAGCATGACGAGGCCAGGGCGCGGGCCGCGACCGGCTATGGGGTCGTTGCTCTGCAGCAAGACTGTACCCAGGAAGCGACCTTGAGGGACGCGGTGTTGGAGAAGGCGAAGGCTCTCATCATTGCGGCCGGTCGGGACGACGCGAGTGCCCTCATCCTGCTGACGGCGCGGCATTTGAACCCGACGATTCGGATCATCGTCAGCGCCAAGGAAGAGGAGAACGTCAAACTGTTTCGTCAGGGAGGCGCAAGCAGCATCGTCGCTCCCGCCACGTTCGGCGGCTACGCCCTGGCCGCCGCGGTGGATCAGTCGCACATGGTCCAGTATCTGGAGGATTTGTTGACGGCAGGCGGGCGAGTCAATCTCCTCGAGCGTCAAGTGGGAGAAGACGAGATCGGTAAGACTGCGGCGGATCTCAAGCCGTCGATCGTACTCAGGGTGTATCGCGGAACCTCCGTCATTTCGATGACGGAGGTTCAGGCTGGAACCCCACTCCAGCGGGGAGACCTGCTGGTGCTATTAAAACCCACCGCCTAGCCGTGTGTAGACACACCCTGTGATGACCTCGAAACCACAGTGGTATCTGAGGCCACGGACGTGATCAGATGGCTCTGCAGGCTGTTCAGAAAGGCCGTCCAGCAAGGCCGCCGCGAGCGAAGAGACGAATCGTACTCTCTGCCGCACGTTGAGCTTCTACGCGACGTGAGCACGCCGCTGGCGGACGTTGTCAACAGCCTGCGAGCAGGTCACTCCGACGGCCTGCCCCGTCGGGAATACGTCCCCGTGCGGCGCGCCGACTCTAGGTTGTTCTCGCATCGGCCACATGCAGGACCGAGGGCTGACCTCGCGTAGGCTCTCCCCAGTAAATCGTCCGATGCGGGAAGGGAATTTCTATGCCGTGGGCATCAAAAGCCTGTTTCAACCGCCGTCGATATTCCCGTCCGACATTCCATTGTTCCAGCGGTTTGGTCTTGATCCGGATGCGGATGACAACGGCGGAATCGGAAAAATCATCCACTCCGATAATTTCGATCGGCGATGCAAACTTATCGCGGAAATCCGGATCCTGCCGGAGATCCTCGCCTACCTGACGCATCACTCCGACTACGCGATCCGTGTCCTCTCGGTAGGCAACCCCCATATCCAGCACGAAGGCCGACCATTC
>DASPGL010000034.1:0-13454 GCA_035620635.1 Nitrospira sp.
GCAGAAGTCTGATGGCTATTATCAAGAGGGGATTGCGAGCCTTCCGACGGATCGCCAGAAAGCGTTCGTGTCTTTTCAAAAGTCCATTCAAATGAACCCCGAGAACAAGGACGCCCACTACGCGCTGGGGCATGTCTATGCCGTGCAGGGCAAGCTGGCCGATGCCGAAAAATCCTTCAGGTCCGCGATCGCGATCGATGGGGCCTATTCCGAAGCCCACAATTATCTGGGGCAGGTGCTGGTCTCCGAGAATCGATGGGAGGATGCGATCAAGGCCTACCGGCAGGCGCTCTCGAACCCGCTCTACGCCACGCCGGACAAGGCGCGGTTCAACCTCGGCCTGGCGCTGGTACACGAGGGCAAGCTCCAACTCGCGATGGAAATGTTCGAGGACGCGCTGACGGTGAATCCGCCGAACGTCCCTCCCGCTCTCACGTATCTGGAATTGGGCAAGGTATGCTACAAGCTGGGTTATCACACGCGAGCCCGCGAAGTGCTCACTAAGGTGGCGACAATGGAGAAGGGCGGGGAACTGGCGCAGGCCGCCGCGGAATTGCTGGCGCAATTGAAGTAGCAGGGGATCGATGGAATCCGTCGGAGAATTTTTCAGGCAGGTGCGGGAGACCAAGGGCCTGACTGTCGATGAAGTGGCCTCGAAGACCCGCATTCGATCCGACTTCGTCAAGGCGCTCGAAGACGGCAATTTCGCCAAGCTGCCCGACCAGGTGTTTGCCCGGGGGTTTGTGCGGTCTTATGCCCGATCCCTCGGATTGGACGAAGAGGATGCGATCCACCGGTTCATCCAGTCGGCGGGGGCCTTTTATGAAAAACAGGATGAGCGGGAACGACTCAAAGTCCGCCAGGCCGAAGAGGAACGAAAGCGGCAGGCCAATCGGAGGGCGGTGGCCGTGGCCATCGGGATTGCGGTGCTCACTCTGGTCTTTCTGCTGAGTCGCGAACAGTCATCCGTGCTCCGTCGCGGGGCTCCCGAACCGTCTTCCACAAAGCGGACGGCGGAGACGAGAAAGGAATCACCTGAGCCCCCGGTGCGACAACAGCCGGAGCCGGCGGCGGAAAGTGTGAAGCCGAGCGAGAGTGCTGCGGTGTCGCCGGGGCCGGTGAACGAAGGTGATCATTCGGAAACACCTGCATCGACCGCGGCGGTGGCTAAGCCGGAAGCCGAACCGGTCTCGACCTCTTCTCCAGGAACCGATGGGCCGTTAGGCGGTCTGTCGATCGACGGCGGGGCCCCCTCGTCCGACAACCAGCTGGTGCTGGATCTTGAGGCCACCGAGTTGAGCTGGGTCGTCGTGCAGATCGACAACGGGAGTCCACAAGAGGCACTGCTGCGGCCGGGAGAGAAAGCCCACTGGACGGGGCAGGACCAGTTTATCCTGACCTTGGGCAACGCCGGCGGGGTCAAGGCCGAGCTGAACGGGAAGCCGCAGAAACCGTTCGGCCCCAGCGGGAAAGTCGCCCGCGACATCGTCCTCAAACGATAGGGCAACCGGAAGACGTTCAACAAATACGCGCATTCTCAGTTCCTTCCTGGAGCGTTCTCCCTCCACCGCACCCATCGCATCTCCATCTGACCAACCTGACCAACCGGTTTCGGTTCTGCGGAATCAGTTCCCACGTGGGTGCGCTAGGGGGTAGGGAGGGGGTCGCGCGCGGAGAATGAGGCATAGAAGATAATGCTGGGGCACAATGGTGTCACGAGAAATGGATACAGGGGGGAGGATGCACTTCCGTATGCCTCTAAATCCTCAAATTATCTCGCCTCTGGTTCCCGCCCTGGTTGGCATGAGGTTTGATCTTCCTCCAGGCTGAACGCCCCGAATGAACGGGACCCACGAGGAATGCTTTCTTGACAGGAATTTGGGGGCGTTGATATAGTTCGAGCGTTTTAGCGGCTGCTTGAAGATTTGGTGTGTAAATTAGGAGACCGGAGCTGAGTGCACGCGCGGTGAGTTCAACACAAAGGAGGAAGTGTGATGGGGTATCTGTCCAAGTTTTTGGGGGTTAGTGCGGCGATCATGCTGCTGTCGGTTTCGGTGGTCGGAGCCGAGGAAAAGGATCCGCTGAAGCCTCGCGTCCCACCGGATCAGATGGCGGAAGCGAAAGCCATGAAAAATCCGGTTGCCGCGACTCCGGAGAGCATCGCCAAGGGCAAGGCGCTCTTCGAAGGCAAGGGTACCTGCTTCAATTGCCACGGGAAGAATGGGGACGGCCAGGGCGAGGCCGGCAAGATCCTGAATCCGAGCCCGCGCAACTTCACCAACTGCAAGTTCCACAAGAAGCGGAAAGACGGTGAGCTGTTCTGGGTCATCAAGAACGGCAGTGCCGGAACCGGCATGGTGTCGTTGATTCCGGCCGCGATCAACGAAGAGGAAGCCTGGACGATCATCAACTACGAGCGGAGCTTCTGCAAGAGCGAGTAATCGTCTCACGACGTCCGTGCTGAGTCGGAAGAGGGTGGGGAGGCAACTCTCCACCCTCTTTTTTTGGACGAGGCGGTGCGGATCGAGAGGCCGGTCAGGGATTCACTGCGCCGTGAGGGCGGCTAGTCTGGAAAGGACGAGTCCGGAGGCCTTATCGCCCGGCTTGAGGCCCGGCAGGATCTGAGGCCGTTGCTCGACACTGAACTGTGACTTGGCGGCCCAGGCGACTTTCTGACGCGCATACCCGGCCAGTTCTCCGAGGGTGACGGCTCGATCCCGATTGGTATCGGCATCGCCTCGGAGTCCCCTCAGCAGGTAGTAGGTGAACAGACCATGGCGGTGCGTATCGTCTTCCACTCCCTTTGTGAACCCGTCACCGCCGACCATTCGATACATGTGCGCCCCGCCCGGCGTCCAGTTCGGCACGACCGGTTTCGTGCCGGCTTCGCCCGGTAGCTTCGACACCTTGACATCGAACAGGAAGAGAACCTGTTTCGCGTTGATCCGGGACAGCGCCGCGTCCATGTCGCTGAGCGGATAGAGGAGGCTCTGAATGGTCGTACTGCTCTCGTGCGACACCAGAAAGACGTTGCCGGTCTGGTCCACCAGCGCCTGGCCGGAAAAATAGATGATCACGACCGCCTCTTTCCCTGCAGCGGAAGGCAACCAGTCATGCAATGCTTCGTCGATTTCATAGCGAAAGGCCTTCCAATCTTGCAACAGCCGGATATTGGAGGGTGGTACGCCGCCGAGAGCCCGGAAATAGCCGGCCACCACCTTGGCATCCACCGCCGCATACTTTCGAGGCTGGAGCTGCGGGTCGCGATAGGCGCCGACCCCGATGGAAATGAGGTAGGTGTGAGGGCGACGAAAGCCCGTGGTCGGAAAGGGGATCTGATCGACCTCGTCTGTGCCGATGCCGCCCGGTTCGATCGTGAGTGAGAGTGTCTGGGGCGGCGCCGCCGTGGCTCCGTCGGATTCCACCACGACGACATGGATTTCAGCCCGTTGCGCTTGGGCTGCGGGGGGCACCGTGGCGACGAATTCCAGCGACTTCGTTTCGCCTGGCTGCAGCGGCGGGACCGACAGCGTGGTGGCGGGGAACTGTCCGAGGATGAACGGGGCCCCCGTGAGGGAAGCCGAGGCATTCTGTATCGGGGTCGTGCCGGTGTTGATCATATCGACGCGGATGCGTACATGCTCGCCGCCTTCCAGCACCAGGTCGCCGTTCTCGTCGAACAGCATCGCCTTGAACTTCAGGGTCGACGAGGTCGAAGGTGCCGCGCCTGCACGAACCGTCGATTCTCCCGCCGAGGCTGGCATCTGCGTTGCGACTGGGGGATTCTTCCGGCCCTGAGAGGCGAGCCTGCTGTCCAGGAGTATTCTGGACGCTACCTCGACTGCGGTGTCCCTGATGAAAGGGGTGATGAGGTAGTTGCAGTTCCTGGCGAGCTGCTCAAGCCGGAGGCGCTCTCGCCGGGCCACCTGAATTTCCGTTTCGCGGATCACGGTGCCCTCCGCATTATGAACCCGCGCGATTGCGTTGAGCTGTAGGATGGCAGGGGCGCGGTCGTAGAGCGCGTCCTTATCGAGCTCGAACGACCAGCCGAGCAGGTCGATGACGAGCACAAGATCAGGCTGAAGTCCGCTTCGCTGGTCTGTTTCGTAGAGGACGGTCTTGTAGGTCCGCTTGGCCCCGTCGATCAAGGCCTCCTCGATGTGGGCGCCGACGGGGAGTTGAATCGGCTGGCCACAGGAGTCGGTGTAGTCTGCCGTCAGATTCTTGATCGGCGAAGCGATCTCCAGTCTGGCCGTATAGGGCAGCGGTTCTCCCATGGGCGGGAACTCCAAAGAGCCGGCGCATCCAGCGGCCAGGAGTCCGACCAGCCCGGAGAGGATCCGGCGGATCGTGCACCATCTGGTCGTGGTCGGTTTCTGCTCGGAGGGACTCAACGCTGGGCCTATGGAGACCATGTCGCTATGGACGCGCGTCACCGTACCGGAAACATCGGGTGAAAGCAACCGGCTGGCGCCGCTCGGAGGCCACCCGGTAAGAGCGGCGCTCTGCACGGCCGTCGGGGACTTTTCCTCTTTGAAGCTCAAGGAATGATTAGTGTAGGATACACCATTCGGCCTGTGGCGACTGATGCGAGCAGGGTTGCAGGAACCTCGCCGAAGCCGAGGTCACGGGTTCGATGTTCACACGGATTCGAATTGTGACGCGATCAAATTTCTGGAGGACGCCGGTTATGGTCAATCGAAGTCGACAGGCGACGGGGTTATCAATGTTTCGCGGGCTGATGGTAGGGACCTGCGCGCTTGCAGGGTTCGCAGGATTCGGGGGAGCGTCCACAGTCTCCGCCAGCGGAGTTCCTCCTGCATTTGCCCAGGGGTTCTCGGAAATTGTGATGAAGACGACCCCCGCTGTCGTCAATATCGCGGTGACCGGCGGAGAGGGGGGCGCACGCCGGCGCGGCGGACTTCCTCCGGGACCCTTCGGTGGGCCCCCTCCCGGTGAAGAGCCGGGCGGGGGCGAGGGGCCCACCCCGCCGCCGATTCCCCACGCGCCTCCCGCTCCGCACGGGCGCCCGGACCAGAGTGCGGGATCCGGCGTGATTTTCGACTCGAACGGCTATATTGTCACGAACAATCATGTGGTGGATGGAGCGACACAGATCACCGTTACCCTGAGCGATCGGCGCGAGTTTGCCGCAAAGATCGTCGGGGCGGATCCGAAGACCGATCTGGCCGTCATTAAGATCGAGGCGAAGGACCTCCCCTCGCTCAAATGGGCGGAATACGAGAAATTGCAGGTGGGAGATTTGGTATTGGCAGTGGGCAGCCCGTTCGGACTGAGTTCCACCGTCACCCTGGGGATCATCAGCGCCCTGGGACGAGGCAATGTGGGGATCGCGGACTATGAAGACTTCATTCAGACTGACGCGGCGATCAATCCCGGAAATTCCGGCGGGGCGCTCGTCAACATGAACGGCGACCTGATCGGCATCAATACGGCGATCTTTTCGAGGACGGGCGGGTCCGAAGGCATCGGGTTCGCGATTCCCAGCAGCATCGCGATCGATATCGTCGAGAGTCTGCAGAAGACCGGGAAAGTGGTTCGCGGATGGATGGGTGTCGCGATCCAGGAAATTACTCCGGCGCTGGCCAAGTCCTTCAAACTGCCCGAACAGCGGAAGGGCGTGCTGATCAGCGACGTCAACGAAAACGGCCCCTCCCATGCCGCAGGGATCAAGCGCGGCGATGTGGTGGTGGCGTTCAACGGCAAAGAAGTCCAGACAGTGAGCCAGCTCCGCAACCTCGTGGCCAGGACGGTGGTTGGGAAGAACGCACAGGTGAAAGTCTTACGCGAGGGAAAGGAGCAGCTCATCAGTGTGGTTGTGGCGGAGCGGCCATCCGATGAGATGTTGGCCAAGAAGGAGTCTGCACCTCCGAAAGAACAGGGAGAGACGATCAAGCCGCCGGACAACGTCCTGGCCTCGCTTCATGTCCAGGCGCTGGATAACCTGTTGATGAGCCAGCTGAATATTCCGGCGAGAACGACCGGTGTGGTGATCACCTCGGTTGACCCCGGCGGGCAGGCGGAAGCGGCCGGGCTGCAGCGCGGCGATGTCATCCAGGAAGTGAACCATGAGCCGGTCAAAACGCTCGACGATTACCAGAAGGCTGCGATGAAGATTAAGAGAGAAGAATTGGCCGTCCTGCTGGTGAATCGGCAGGGGAACAGCCTGTTCGTGGCGATCAACCCGAAATAGAAATGTGGTGAGGTCTGTGGCCTGTTGAGCTGGTGATTTTCTGGGCCTGAATCCTCAAATCATCAGTTCGACGGATTGTTCACTCCGTGAGGTCCCGTGTTGAGCAACTTCAATCAGTGGCTTCAAGACGCGATTTTCAAGCCGCTGGAAGACAAAAAGATGCCGGTTATGGAGCACCTGGTGGAGCTTCAAGTCCGGCTGACGCGCGCGGTGATCGTCACGGCGCTGGTGTTCGTGGGGACCTTCTTCTATGCGGACGGGCTGGTCAAATGGCTGCGTATTCCGCTGCAGAACATGTTCGTGCCCAGCACGTTGTCCTGGGAGCCCACCGATCTGCCGACCGTCCCCTTCGTATTTCTCGCGCCGGCAGAGGCTCTGTGGCAGAACGTGAAGGTGGCTGGACTGTTCGCCCTCGTTCTTGCCACACCCTATATCCTGATTGAGGTCTGGCGTTTCATCGTGCCCGGCCTGCATGCCCAGGAACGGCGGTTTGTCGGGCCGTTCGTGGGTTTGAGTCTGCTGGCGTTTTTTGCCGGCGTGTCGTTCTCGTTTTTCTTCGTGCTCCCCTTTGCGCTCAACTTCTTGATCTCGTACGGAGTCGGTGCCGGCTTCATACCCCAGTTATCGATCGCGCAATACGTGGGGTTCGCCCTCTGGTTCCTGCTGATCTTCGGCCTGGTCTTCGAAGTGCCACTGGTGATTACCCTGATGGCGAAATTGGGATGGGTGGATGCGCCCTTCCTGCGGCGCTATCGCAAGTGGGCCCTGCTGGGGTCCTTCATCATCGCGGCGATTCTGACGCCGACACCCGATCCCTTCAATCAGTGCCTGATGGCGCTCCCGATGTATATCCTCTACGAAGTCGGGATCGTGAGTGCCAGCGTGTTCAATAAACGCTCGGCTCCGTCTGCGACGGAGACTCTGGTTCCAGCGGTAGCGGCGGTTGGAACCGGAAGCAGCGCCTCGGGGATGGCGATGCCGAAATCGTCAGGGGACGAGTACGTGGGTGTGCCGTCGTCGGGGCCGCCCCGATAGCCGGGCACCCGTAGAAGAATTGAGGAACGATCCGATGGCACGTGAGCTCAATGTGATCAACAATCAGGGCGGTAGCGACGCCTGCACTTTCATGTGGGCCTGCGCGATCTGCGACGAGAATGAGCGCTGCCAGAAGGATAAGGAAGGCCACAGTCGCTGGCTGGTGGCCAAGCGGATGGAGCGGATCGAATACAAAGTCCTTATCATGAGCAATAAGGGCGGGGTGGGAAAGAGCACGTGCACGACAAACATCGCCGTCAGTCTGGCGCTCAAGGGGTGGCACGTCGGCATCTGCGACATGGACATTCATGGCCCCAACATTCCCAAGATGGTAGGCGCCGAAGGGCAGAAGCTCAAGATCAGCACCTCCGGCGGCATTATTCCCTTTCAGGCCTACAACCTGAAAATCGCGTCGATGTCTTTCCTGCTGCAGAACTCCGATGACCCCATTATCTGGCGCGACGCGTATAAATACGAGTTTGTGAATCAACTCCTCGGCGGAGTTGAATGGCAGGATCTGAATTTTCTCTTGATCGACCTTCCCCCGGGGACCGGGAATGAGTCCGTGACGACGATCGATCTCCTGGGGGACGTCAGCGGCGCGGTCATCGTCACCACGCCGCAGGAAGTGGCGCTTCTGGATTCACGGAAGTCCGTCACGTTCTGCCGGGACAGCGAGGTGCCCATTGTGGGGATTGTGGAGAACATGAGCGGGTTGGAATGCCCGCATTGCCATCAGCATATCGAAGTGTTCCGCAAAGGGGGCGGTGAAGCGTCGGCGCTCGACATGGGGGTACCGTTCCTGGGGCGCATTCCGCTGGATCCCGATGTGGTAACGCAATCCGATGCGGGTGAGCCCTTCGCCCTCTTCAATTCAGACACGCCGACGGCCGAGGCATACCATCACATCGCCAACCAGGTCGAGAAGTTCTGCAAGAGAAGCGAATCACTTCTGAACGTGGCACCACGACGAGGCTGACCGCAGCCAGCCGATAGCCGAAAGCGAGAACCATGCAAGGCCTGACTCCCCTTCACGAGGCGCAGAAAGTCGTGCTGGATGCGACGACGGTGCTGGGGCTGGAGAAGATTTCCATCCTCGACGCGCTCGGTCGTACGTTGGGTGAGGACATCGTGGCCGAACGCGACAACCCGCCGTGGGATAACTCGGCCATGGACGGCTTTGCGGTGCGGTGGGAGGACATCAAGCAGGAGCATCCGGTTCAGAAGCCCGTCGTGCTAGCGGTCATCGAGGACGTTCCCGCCGGCCGGATGCCGGCAAAAAGCATAGGCCAAGGACAGGCCATTCGGATCATGACCGGGGCGCCGATTCCGCAGGGGGCGGATACGGTCTTGAAGGTGGAGGATACGGAGCCCGGTGCGGATGCGGTACGTGTCTTCAAGCCGGAACCTCGTGGCGCCAACATTCGTCCCCGGGGCGAGGATGTCAGGAAAGGCGACTGCATCATTGCGAAGGGCACCACGCTCCGTCCGGGGGAAGCCGGCATGCTGGCCATCCTGGCCAAGTCGTTTATCTTTGCGTACCAACGTCCGCGCGTGGCGATTCTCTCCACGGGCGATGAGCTCGCCGATCTTGACGAGCGGTTCAGCGAAGAAAAGATCATCAACTCCAACAGCTACGGGATTGCCGCGGCGGTGCAGGAGGCCGGGGGTATTCCGCTGCTGCTCGGGATCGCCAGGGACACACCCGCGGCGCTAGAGGAAAAGATCTCGCATGGCTTGAATGCCGATATTCTGGTGTTGTCCGGCGGGGTATCGATGGGCGACTATGACTTCACGAAGGCGGTCTTTCGTTCGATCGGTGCGGAAATGAATTTCTGGAAGCTGGCGATCCGGCCGGGGCAGCCGCTCGCCTTCGGGAAGATTCACAATAAACTGGCGTTCGGGCTACCGGGCAATCCGGTTTCTTCGATGGTCACCTTCGAACAGTTGGTCCGTCCCGCCTTACTCAAGATGAGCGGGCGCCGCAGCTACGGCCGGCCGGTCATGGAGGCCGTCTTCCAGGAGAAATTCAGCAAGCGGCCGGATCGACGTCACTTTTTGCGCGGGATCCTCACGCGCGAGGACGGCCTGTTCAAGGTCCACACGACCGGCGATCAAGGGTCGGGGATTCTGACCTCCATGGTGAAGGCCAATTGCCTGATCGATGTTCCGGTCGAAGTGGAACGACTGAATCCCGGCGACCTGGTGACGGTCCAATTATTGAGCGGCGAAGCGTGGCGCAGACACGTCGATATGGCGCCATCGACCAGTCATCGCCACTCCTGTTGCGAATGAGAAGAGGAGTCAATGGTCGAGAGTCGTGCGTCAACGGCGCAGAGTTCAATCATGCCCGTTCGAGCCATGACGATTGACGGTTGACGATTGATTGTCATGCCCATCCCCATCGTCTGTTTTGTCGGGCGCTCGAACAGCGGCAAGACCACCTTTATCGAGCGGGTCATTCCTGAGCTGGTGCGTGCCGGCTACAAGGTAGCTACAGTGAAACACGCGGGGCACGGGTTTGACCTCGATACGGAAGGCAAGGACAGTTGGCGGCACAAACAGGCCGGGGCCAGCAATGTTGTCGTTCTGTCGAAGGGCAGCATGGCCATGTTCGCCGATGTGTCGGATCAGATGAGTGTCGAGCAGGTGCGGGATCGGTTCCTTGATGAGACCTACGACTTGATCATTGCGGAGGGATGGAAAAACGAAGGGTATCCGAAAATCGTCATCGTTCGCGACCAGGTCGGGGAGATTTCGATCTCGCCCGAGGGGTTGCTGGCCGTGGTCTCAGATACGCCGGTCGACTTCAAGGTTCCGATCTTCGGTCTGAACGAAGTGTCTGCGGTGGCCGCGCTCATCATGCAGCAATTCCCACGACGTGCTCGATCCGAGCATGAGCCGGAAGTCTAGCGCCACGCTTTTCCTAGTTTTGGTGGCCGCAGCCTTCGTGCTCGGTGGAATCGCTGTTCCCCTCACCGACCATCCGCAATTCTGCGCCGGGTGCCATACCATTGCGCCGTCCTATGACAGTTGGGCCAGGTCTTCGCACAAGGACGTGACCTGCACCGCCTGTCACGTGAGGCCTGGGATGGAAGGCTGGATTCACGACAAAGCGTGGGCGGGTGTGCGTGATCTCACCATCTATCTGTTCGGAACGCCGACGGAGCCGCATAACCTTCGAGGCCTCGTCGGCTCCGAAGTGTGTCTCGGATGTCACCGGAACATCCTGCGCGTCTCCGAAGTGGCGCCGCGCGATCTGCCTCCTCCAGTCAAGGACGTCGGCCTCGTCATCAGCCATCGCAAGCATATGGAGGCGTTCGGGGCGCGGAGGCAGGGGGAGGGGTGCACAAGCTGTCATGGCGGCGTGGTGCACGATCAACCGATCAAGGGATATCCCATCGTCATCCCCCGCGGACATGTGTCGGCGGACAGCAAGCCCTGGTACCCGGACTATCCGGAGGGCTCGCATCTGCGCACCCGGGCGCTTAGCGACTGTTTCCGGTGCCATGACGGAACGACGGAGTACCAAGGCAAGGTGCTCGACCGGAAGTGCGACACCTGCCACCTTCCCGAGAAGATCAAAGAAGTGCTGGCGTTCTAACGGCGCACAGATCCGACGTCTTACGATGATCTCCCCCGTTCTGCAAGTCACGAATCTGAGCAAGCGCTTCGGGGAATTCACCGCGGTCGACGACATCTCCTTTGCAATCAGACCCGGCGAGATTCTCGGTCTGCTCGGTCCGAATGGAGCGGGAAAGACGACCACGATCCAGATGTTGCTGGGGTTGGTCACTCCCACTGCCGGATCGGTCCACATGTTCGGCTTGAATCTCCTGACGCATCGGGAGACGATCCTCCAGCAGGTCAACTTTTCATCGACCTACATTGCGTTGCCGCAGTCCCTGACTGTGGAGGAGAATCTGTGGGTGGTCGCGCGATTGTACGGCCTGTCGGAGATCCCCCGCCGCATCGATGAAATCGTCAAGAAACTCGAGATGGAGGAGTTCCGCAAGAAAGTCACCCGGCACCTTTCTTCCGGCCAGCTGACCAGGCTGACGCTGGCGAAGGCATTCCTCACCGAACCGAAGATCCTGTTTCTCGATGAACCGACTGCCAGCCTCGATCCGGATATCGCGCACAAGATCCGGTTGTTGTTGAAGGAAGAACGTCGATCTTCTGGCTTGAGCATTCTCTATACCTCCCACAACATGCGGGAAATGGAGGAAATGTCGGACCGCATCATCTTTCTGCAGCGTGGCAAGATTGTGGCGGAGGGCACGGCGCAGGAAATTATCCGACGATTCGGCCAGGGGGATCTGGAAGAGGTGTTCTTGAAGCTGGCCCGCGATATCGGCGGGTGAGGGAGAGGACGGGAATGTCTCACGCATGGCTCGCATTCGGTATCGGTCTGGCGGTGGGGGGGCTCGGCCTAAGCGCCTGCTGGGGCGTCTTTTGGCTGGTCATCGGAACGGCCGGTCTCATCCGCCGTACGTGTGGCTGGCGCACCGTGCTGAACAGCCTGACGGTCGGCGCCGTACCTCTCCTGTTGATCGCCGGGTTGTTGTGGTCGCTCGGCGGAACGGCCCACATTCCTCCTGCTTTCGGGGTAGGCCTTCCGGTCATGCCGACGGTACTCGCCGGATTCGGTCTGAGAAGGGCTCCGGACGGCAGACGGGCAGGGGTCCACATGCTCGAAGGGGTGCGACAGTTGATGGATGAATTGCTCGGCCGCCACCAGGCCTGTGCCGGCTGCGGCCAGGGGCATCGTCACGAGACGGACCGTCGATGAAAATCCATCGCATCATCGCCCTCATCATGCGGCACTTGTACCTGTACCGGAGAAGCCTGCCCCGCATCATGGAGATTTTTTATTGGCCCTTTCTGGACCTGGTCATCTGGGGGTTTATCACGTTGTATCTGGCTCGCTACCAAAGCCAGGTTCCTGGGTTCGTCGCTTTCTTCCTGGGGGCCCTCATCCTGTGGGACATGCTCTTTCGGTCTCAGCAGGGAGTCACGATTTCATTTCTCGAAGAGCTCTGGGCGAGAAACCTGATGAATCTCTTCGCGAGCCCGCTCAGGCCCAGCGAGTTTCTCGCCGCCACCGTGGTGATGAGTGTGTTCAAGGTCACCTGTGTCTCAATCGTCATGGCCATCTGTGCGGGGATGTTTTACTCGTACAACCTCCTGATGATCGGACTCTGGCTCATCCCGTTTGTCTTGAATCTGGTTCTGACTGGGTGGATGATCGGTGTGTTCACGACGTCGCTGATTATGCGGTTCGGGCAAGAGGCGGAGGTGCTGGCGTGGAGCATGGTGTTTCTCTTTCAGCCCATCTCCTGCGTGTTCTATCCGATGGAAGTCCTGCCCGTGTGGCTGAAAGCCGTGGCCTGGATGAACCCGGCCGCCCACGTCTTCGAAGGCATGCGGGCGGTACTTGGCAACGGGCATGCTCCGCTCACGAATCTGGCATGGGCGATGGGGCTCAACGCCCTGTTGCTGGTCGCCGTGGTGGCCTGGTTTTATCGTACCTTTGCCTATTGTAAGGACCGGGGGTTGCTGGTGCGGGTCGGGGAGTAATTGGGGGGTAATGTTGTAATCCGGAGGCTGCTATGCTAGTCTTTAGCCACTTCATCGCAGGGGCCTCGCGGCGGAGGGGTTCAACAGTGCAGGCCCACAACGTCGATGTTGCCTTGTCCGGGAATCTCGTCGGAAGTCAGACCTAAGTCGCTGTGTCGACTGCGCCTTCGGCCCGCTCCTTCCCCCCGTTCCTCGTGTTCAAGACAATGTCATCATTCAAAGGAGGAGCCCAGATGGGTTCGAAGATCTATGTCGGCGGGTTGCCCTATTCGGCAACCGAACAGCAACTGAGTGATTTGTTTGCAGCCCACGGAGCCGTGGCGTCGGCGCGGATTATCACGGATAAATTCACCGGCCAGTCCAGGGGATTCGGCTTCGTGGAAATGTCGTCTGATTCCGAAGCCCAGGCGGCCATTACGGCGCTGAACGGGTCCGAAATGGGTGGCCGGACCTTAACGGTCAATGAAGCCCGTCCTCAGGAACCACGTACCGGCGGCGGAGGCCGCGGGGGATTCGGTGGAGGTGGAGGTCGGAGCGGCGGGGGCGGAAAACGTGATCGCTGGTAACTGACAGCGCGTGGTGTGCGCGAAGGGGGGCTGCCATCTCACGATGGCAGCCCCTCGTG
>DASPGL010000035.1:0-34665 GCA_035620635.1 Nitrospira sp.
CGGCGCGCCGATCCGAGACTCGTCGGCTCCCGTCGCGATTGGTTTGGCGGGAGAACATCTTTGACGGTTGAGGGAGGCGATCTTGGAGGCAGCATCGCCGAAGTCTTGGTGGAAGAGGTGAAGAATCGATGCGGGTGGCACGCGTGGGTTGCAAAGCCAGGAGTTCATCAACCGGAAGGAGAGACGGATGTCGAGCTTCACGGGACAATCGCATTTTTTGAGTTGAGCGCAGCTCCAGGTTTTTGGGGAACTGAACTTGTGGCGACAGTACGAATAGAAATCAATGCCCGACACGCCGCCGATCGACGCCCGTTCAGCTCCGTGGCCGAGGGCATCGAGTCTCGGTGGGCATTCTGGTTCGAACGGAACGATCTTGAAAGTCTGGCCAACCTGACGACTCGGAAGGCCTTGGAACGGTTCATGGCTCAAATGGTGGGCGACGACTGCAGTTTTCAGCAGAAAATGTGAGAGCCGGCATATGGTCGGAGGCTACTCTTTTCGATCACCACACAGAGTAGGTCAACAAGTTGTTCAAAAGGCCATCCTCATGTCCGTGCGATGAAACGGGAGCGCTTCGATCAGCCCTCCACGAGGATCCGCTTCATGATCGAACGTCATGGGATTGAAGAGCGACGAGACAAGTCTCCAGCAGGAACGTGCACCATTCTGTGAGCTCAAGGAAACGATCACCGCTTCGTTCGGTAGAAGGTCAAGTCGACCGGGTCTCCAGGGACGCCCGTCGGTGGTTAAATCCTGCATCGGAAGCGGCACCTTCCCTTCTTGAACCAGTGTAGGCAGGTCGGAGATTGATCTGCGAAAGGAGAAGTTGACGGCGATGAGGATCGTGTTGCCCTTATCGGTATCATCTCTGCCCTGCCGAGGAAGGCCAGGCAGTCGGAGTCCATGGACTCGATCGGAGTATAGGTTCCTCCAATTAAAGTCGTGGTAGTCTTCCGAAGTCGGATCAGCCGCCGGAAGGAATTCAAAAGTGACGAAGGATCGGCTGATTCCGCTTCAACGTTGAAACGGAACGCATTGTCGGAACTCGCCGCAGGGTTCTCCCGCTGTCAATCCGGTCTGTGGCGATCTATTCCACCGCATCGGTGTGCGAGCCCGGTCGCGTCGAAAGGGCCAATATCGTTTCGTGTATGGACCCCGCAAGTCGCGAGAGCGCAATCGATCGGCCGCCAGGGTGATTTCAGCAGACGGCAGTCGAAGACCGTGTGCAGTTCGTCCAATCCGTTTCCATATAACGGGGGGTCTTTCTGGTGGATCGGCCGAGGATTCGCCGATCAGGACTACATCGGGATAAGCGGACGTCACCGTCGCTTACCGTCCGCCCAGTAATACCAATCCCGTGTCGGAGACGGCCTTAACGCGCAGGTTCGCTGGAACCAGGAGTGCGCGGGCGGGGTAAAGTTCAGCGCGAGGTCCGTCATGGTCCTGCTGTCACGCCGCCGAGCTTCGCACCCCAGCGGATCCAAATCGGTCAAGGTGCCGAACCTCGGATCCACATTACAGTAGTCGGATACGTCATACCCGAAATTGTGCATCGGGGAAGGGTCGATAGGTGAAAGCCAAATCGCGTCGATACCCAACGAATCCGCGGGTTCCGTGGTTCAGATACTCGAGATGAGAGATAAGCCCTGGCAAATCCACGATCCGTCGGCGTTGGAGTCTTGAAAACTCCACGGATAGATCTGATACACCACCGCGGTTTTCCACCAGGGTGTTCGAGCAGGCATGTAAGAGGGTTCCGATAGTCGGATTCGATGATCGAACTCTATCGGGAGGGCGTGCGAATTACAATCGAGACGTAACGCTTCACACGACTATCGACCGAGATGCAAAGCGTTCCACGTTTGCGGTCCGACGATGCCGTCAGGTTCAATGCCGCGTTTCTGCTGGAATCGGGTCACAGCGACCTCCGTTTCCTTTCCGAAGTGCCCATCCACCGCCAGACGATATCCGGCGCGGCGCAGGGCACGCTGAAGGAGGATGACATCCTGTCCATTCCGGGGTGGGTATTGCAGCCAGAGTTGCCGGGTGAGTCGGGCCATCGGTTCCTTTCGCCAAAGCAACCTATAAGTCGCGGCGCCGACGATCCCATCCGCCGACAATCCATGGGTTCTCTGAAAGCCCCTGACCGCGGCTGCGGTTGTGGGGCCATACAGACCATCGATGCCAATCGGGATGCCATGCTGGCGCAAGAGTCGCTGAAGCTGGACCACACGTGGTCCCCGTGTCAGGGGATGTCTTAGTTGCAGAAGCGTATAAGAGCCCCGTGTAACGGGCGATGGCAACCTCTCGCTCGGACGCTCGGGTCTTCCAGTTGGTGCAGCTATTCGTTGAGATGACGCCGTCAGTATTGCGACGCGATGTTGGAGTTCAGCGTTCAAGCGTGTCTTCTCATCCACCTCGCGTTGGAGCGCAGTCTGTTGTGCGCGAAGGTCTTGGGCTTCCTGATCAAGCCGCTGCCGATCATCCCATGCGTCATTGAGCTCGGCGCGAAGCATCTCGATCTCCGACTGAAGGGCCGGGGGCCAGTAATCACAGCCGATGAGGCTCAGGCATGCGGTGTTCAAGACGGCGATCTTGGCGAGACGGGCCACCCGCCTCTTCCATGTCATCAACTCAGAATCTTCCATTCGGCGGAATGACCGCATCAGGTTTCTTCTCCCTCATCGAGAAAGTCGTTGTAACAATGGCGATGCCATGCCTGTGAGATCGCGCCCTGAGGAGGCAGGTTGGGAAGATGTTCGAGGACCACATCGCGGCAATCAAGATCCGCCGGCAGCCCGCAGTACATGCATGGAAGCTGCGAGCGGTGGCGTGATGGTGTTCTCTCGTCGTGGTCGTTCATGCGTCCTTACGTCTCGTTAGATCGGTGAGTCAGAATGTTCTTCAGGGCTCTGATGTGTACAAAGAGAAGGCGGGAGGCCCTGGGCGACCATTGCCTCGCTGAGCGATCCCTGATCGAGTCCGGCAGCCGGCGAAGCAATGGGGACTAGGACGGCATCGGGCCTGTTGAGCGAGGGAATCACGTGATGTTTCAGAATGGCGATGACTTGACGGATGAGTTGAACAGCCACGAGTTCGTTCTTGTCGAGGACATCTGCAGCTTTGCGCAGGAGGGCCGCAGCCTTCTTCAGCGATTGGCCTGGTGTTTCTGACAATTCCGAGTATCCGACATATCCAAGGGCTGAGCGAATGCTCTCACTCTGTGCGGGAAGACTGTGGTCAGACAAATGCGGGGAAGCGACAACTGGCGTGGCGGTATCCGGACGGAGATCGCTATCGGGGACGCAGCCTTTTTGGGAAATGGACCATAAACCGGTGGTTAACGCTACAGTCACCAGAAATGGCTTGTTCATGTGCAAGAGTGCTGCAGAGATCATCGATGCCTTCCCCTTCAACGGGCGGCGATCCGCTGTGGCCCGCGCTCAGGTGCACTTCAACCGGTTTCGCCGGTCTCCTCGAACGTCGGGATGCTCACGGCAAGCTTGTTCAATGGAACGACAGATGCCGCACCGGCCTGTTCTTCCTCCCGCGGGCTGACCGTCGGTACCGGCGTCGCCACGCGACCAGGATCCCAATCGCAATGGCAACGACCAACAAAAGTATTTCCATCCAGCACCGCCTTGCATCTTTACGATCATGATGTGGCAACAGGGTGCCGACGCACGCCGACATCAGGGGCTTCGACAAAGTCCAACAGGTCGACTTGCAGGATCAGATTCCTTCCTGCCAGACAATGATTCGCATCGAGCGTAATCTGGTCACCGTCCATATCGGTGATGACCATGCGAATGCGGGTTCCGTCCGTCGCGCGGATGTCCAGGCTTAACCCGATTGCCGGAGATACCTTCTGCTCCTCGAACCAACCGGCAGAGACCCGGCAGGTGAGTTCCGTCCGGTAAGGACCGAAGGCCAGTTCGGTTGCGAGTTCCTCCGTCCTTGATTCTCCGACGGCCATGCCGATCACCAGATGCTCCATGCCTGGCATGACGGTGCCTTGTCCCGCGGTGAAGACCAACGGTTCGCCGAACAGGGATGAATCAACCAGCGTTCCTTCTTCCGACCAGGCGAGAAAATTCACACGGATCGTGTCTCCCACTCGGACGCGGCGGACGGCAAGATCATGCGCCGGGAGCTCGGTCATACGAGAAACGCTCATGGTGTTTGTTCCTTCTTTCACATGGCCCCTGCGACGAGGCGAAGGCGAGCGATCAGGCATGCCGACTCCAACAATCGTTATGTGCAAGACTTCATGGATGGCATTGTCCGAAAGAAGAGGCCGGAGGGGAACTGGGCGAATACCTGGTTGTGGCTCTTGTGATCCCTGGAGGATCGCCTGACGGATCGGTCAGGAAGAGACTAATCCGTGCGTCATTGCGTATCTGGTGAGATCCGCCGTCGAATGAACCCCAAGCTGCTTCACGATACGTGTTTTGTGAAATTCGACGGTCTTGACCGAGACACAAAGAATCGAAGCGATCTCCTTTAATGATCGGCCTTCGGCGACCAGCTGCAGGACTTCTCGCTGGCGCAGCGTCAGTTGCACGCGCGCTTGTCCGACAGGGCGTCCCCCATGGAGGAGCGGATCCAGGAGATCTTTGGCCAGCATGGGAGACACATAGAACTGCCCGCGCAGCGTGGCTCGAATCGCCTGGAGGAGTTCCGTCGCGGTGGATCGCTTCAGGACATAGGCTGCAGCGCCGGCCCTGAAGGCTTCAGTGACATAGGAGACGTCCCCGTGCATGCTCAGAAACACCAATCGAGTATCGGGGACCAGACGCTTGAGTTGATGGGCCGCGTCGATGCCATTGAGGAGCGGCATCGAGAGATCTAACAAGATGACATCCGGCCGAAGGCGGGGTGCGGCCTCCAACAGATCCCGGCCGTCTGCCACTTCTCCCACAAGATCGAACTCCGGTTCCAGGACCTTGTGCAGCGCTTCCACGAACAGGGTGTGGTCGTCAGCCAAGAGCACCCGCGGCTTATTCATGATGACTCCGGTCCCATCGAAAAATGAGCGGTAACTCTCGTTCCCTCACCGAGCGAGGAGTCCCAGTTCACCGTTCCATTCAATAGCCTCGCGCGTTCCTGCATGCTGAGCATGCCCAGCCCCGCCTTGCGTCTCCGGACCTCCTCGAAATCCATTCCAATCCCGTTGTCCGATATGGTCAGCGAGACTGCACCGGATGACACAGTCAGGACCACGGTGACCTGGGAGGCCTTCGCATGCAGTCCGACATTCCCCAGACTTTCCTGGGCGATCCGGTACAGGCATGTGGCCAGGCGTAGCGGGACGGGATCCGACGACCGGGGCTTCGTAAACCGGGCGTTGATGCCGGTGCGTTTGACGAAATCGTTGAGATAGCGCTGGAGTGCCGCGACCAAACCCAGATCTTCCACCGTCGTCTGATGGAATCGATAGGCGAGTTCACGGACGTCGTCGGACAACTCGGTGACATGGCGGCGGATGGTGCGAATCCGTTGACGAACGACGCTCGGAGAGTCCGGAAGATGTCGGCTGAGTGAGTCGAGTTGCAGGCCGATCGCGCCAAGACGCTGGTTCACATCGTCGTGGAGATCGCGTGAAATGCGGCGCCGTTCTTCGTCCTGGACGTTGAGCAGCTTTCCTGCCAGGGTACGAAGATCCTCCCGATACCGCCTTCCCGCTTCTCCATCGCTTTCCACTCCGGT
Organism: Nitrospira sp.; assembly: GCA_035620635.1. Taxonomy (GTDB): domain Bacteria; phylum Nitrospirota; class Nitrospiria; order Nitrospirales; family Nitrospiraceae; genus Nitrospira_D. The sequence goes on from DASPGL010000035.1 coordinate 5,710, forward strand.
GATCTTCTCACCGGGAGCCACGATCTCGTTGGAAACCTTCTCCATATCCCGATCCTTGTGTCACCATACTGCGCATCGGGGGGCTTAGGCAACTCCCGCCACGACACCGTTGGCGCTGGCACGTATCGTATTCTTCCGCGGATGACGTGATGCCTGGCCGTTTGCAGGCCCAGAGGGGCGAGGCCTCACCGGTGAAGTGGAGGCAGGAACGACTCACAGAACCGGCAGCTTCGACACCGCCAGAACAGGCACGGCCCTCATGGAACGGGAGATGGCGTGGACGTCACGACCGTCAAGCTGCCATCTTTGATGTGGATATCGCGTTGAGGGTACGGGACCTCGATGCCGTGCTCGCGAAACTTCCGGCTGATGGCGTAATTCAGCTCACTCCGGAGCACGCCGGGACGGTCCGTGTAGTCCCGCGTCCACACTCGGAGGGTGAACTGCAAGGAACTGTCCCCGAACTCCTGGAACAACACGTCAGATTTGCGGTCCTTGAGCACTCCGGGATGATTGTCAGCGACTTCCAGCAGGAGTTTCCGGACGACCTCGGGCTCTTCGCGGTAGGAGACCTTCACGGGAAAATTGAACCGTATGTCCCTGGTCGTATAGCTCCAATTCGTGACTTTTGAACCAATGAACTCGGCGTTGGGGATGATAATGGCGATGTTGTCGTTGGTGATCACCGTTGTGGCGCGGGCCGAAATGTCTACGACGTTCCCTGTCACATTTCCGACCTCGATGCGGTCTCCGATTTTGATCGGTCGTTCGAACAGCAGGATCAAGCCGCTGACGAGATTGTTTGTAATCGTTTGCAGACCGAACCCGACCCCGATGCCCAGCGCGCCGGCCAGCACCGTCACCGTGCTGAGATCGATTCCGACCGTTTGCATGATCACGACGAACCCGATCGCGATGACGACGTAGCGAACGATCGAACCGGCCGCTTGACGGACGCCGATGTCGATCCGGCTGTGTGCCAAGAGCTTCAGGACGATCCAGTCCTTAAGCTTCTTCGTCAACCACAGCAGGAGGACGAAGAGAACCACCAGGGAAACAATTGTCCAGAGCGTCACCGGCGTTGCGCCGGCCTTAAACAGCGGAATGCTCAGCCATCCTCTGATCGACTCCCATCCCTCTTGCAGAGTGTCCATCGTATCCCCCGTGGTTCAGCGAAAACGTGAACTGACAATAGTCGTGACGGTTCCTGGCGTTCACTCGTGGCGGCGGTCACGAATCACGCGGGCTGAAACGGCCAGAAGACCGGGATTAACAACGTGGCCAACAGCCAGAACAGAATGTTCAAGGGCGTGCCGACGCGAAGGAAATCTACGAACGTGTACTGGCCCGGACCGTAGATCAGGGTGTTCGTTTGGTAGCCGACAGGAGTCATGAAGCTTGCTGAGGCCGCGAAGGTGATGGCCATCAAGAAAGGACGCGGATCCAGGCCCATTGACTGTGCCGCGGCGATGGCAATGGGCGCGAGGAGCGCGGCAGTGGCGTTGTTCGACATGGCCTCTGTCAGCAATGAGGTCACGAAGTAAAATGCCGACACAAGCGCCACAGGACCCCAGACGCCAACCGTTGCGATCAGCCAGTTGGACAGCAACAATGCCGCGCCCGTCTTTTCCAGGGCGATCCCCAGCGTGAGCACGCCGGCCAGCAGGAAAATGATCCTCCATTCGACGGCGCTGTAGGCTTCTTGCATCGTCAGACACCCGGTCAGTACGAGCAGTACGCATCCGGTGATTGCGCTGACCACGATGGGCACAAGGTTGAGTGTCGCCGTTCCCACCACGCCGGCGACGATGGCCAGTGCGATCAGGAGCTTGTGCGTTCGAAAGGCAGGGAGCCCCACGTCGGAGATCATCACAAAGGCGGGGCTGTCTCTGAGCCGCTCGATCGTGTCTTTTCGCGTCTTGATCAGCAGCACATCGCCCCCGCGCAGGGTTCGCGTGTTCAAGTTGTCATGCACCACTTTGCCATGATGCCGAACGGCCAGGACGGTCGCCCCGAAGTTGTCTCGAAATCTGATCCCTTTCAGCGATCTCCCGTCCAGCACCGAATAGGGAGCGACAACGGCTTCCATCAGCTGTGTGTGGCCGGATTCCAGGTCCTTATCCCGCCATTGCATCTCCGGTTTCAGTGCAATCCCTACCCGTTCCTGCAATCGCTTGATTTGGGCGACGTTGCACCGGACCAGCAGCACGTCTCCCGCCTGCAGTACGGTAAGAGGGTCAGGAGACAGTAACCGGCCGGCGTTGCGACGGACCTCCAGAATATCGAGTTCGATCTCCTGTACCAGCGGGCAGTCCGCGATCGTGGTGCCGACGGATTTAGCCTCCGGCAACAAGACGATCTCCGTGAGATAGTCCTCCATGCTGAAGCGCTGCGTCAGATCGCCTTCCGTTCGTCGGTCCGGTATCAGGCGCAAGCCGGCCAGCATCATGTAGAGCATGCCGGCGGCGAAGAAAACCAGGCCGAGCGGCGCCATTTCGAACATGCCGAGTCCCGGCTGGCCGTACCGTTCGGCGATGGAACTGACGAGAATGTTCGTCGAGGTGCCGATCAGTGTACAGACGCCTCCGAACATGGACGCAAACGACAGCGGCATGAGGAACTTCGAGGGGCCTACGCGCATCTCACGGGTCATGCTGATGACGACCGGCATGAGCATGGCGACTGCCGCGGTATTGTTGATAAAAGCGGAGATGGTTCCGATGGCGATCATCATCGAGAGCAGCATGACCGCGGTACCGTGCCGGCTGAGCTTACTGAGCCAGGACCCCAGGAGATTCATGGCGCCGCTTTTGAAGAGCCCGGCGCTGAGTACCAACATTGCGCCGACTGTCACGGTCGCCGTATTGCTGAAGCCGGCCAGGCCTTCCTCCGGGGTGATGATTCCGCTGAGGAGCAGGATGGCGATGATGACCAGCGCCACCAGATCCACGGGGAGCTTCTCGGTGACGAAGAGGAGCACCGCAGCCAGCACCACGAGGAGTGCGAATACCATTTCAATGGACATAGGAGTGTCTCGAGTGCCCGGTGTCGTACTGCCCGATTTCCATCATGGCCGTCCCAACAGACCGGTGACCATGACGTCGTCTCGAACAATCTTCGCAAGCCACATGACAATGAGAACGGTGCACATGGTGAAGGTCAGCGTGTTGCCGGTCTGATCAAACCGCCGCCTTCCGATGCATCGCTCGGTCGAGAGCATCACGGACGGGGGTCCTCATTGACCGCCCCCGACCGTCCAGACGGTCCGGACAACTCTCCGAGCCCATCGATTCGAAGACCTGGCGCGCGATACGTTTTTGGCAGGTACTGATCCGGGATCGTCGTCTTGTTTCCGTCACGGACCTGGGCATAGTGCGGTGACATGATTTCAACCCCGGCTTCATTGAACTTGTCCTGGATATTCTGGTGCAACTCCGCGTAGATCGTCGCCATAAGATTCGGCTGATCCGTGTACGCATTGAGCTCATACGTCACATAGAAGTCGTTCAGGCTGGTCTGAAGGACGAAGGGTTCCGGTTTCGGCAAGATGTGTGTCGTCGCACGAGCCGCACCGATCAACAGCTCGTGGACCGTCCGCCAGGGAGCAACGTAGCCGATCGTCACGCTGGTATGGAGAATCAGGCCCTGATCGCGGGCGCACGCGCTGAAGTTGACGAGATGGCTTCCAAGGACCATGGCATTGGGAATAGTGACATCCACGTTCTTGATGGTGCGTAAACGCGTGACGAGCAGGGTTTTCTCCATGACGTCACCGGTCGTGTCGGCGATTTTGACGCGATCCCCGAGGGAGAACGGCCGCATGTAGGTGAGGACCACTCCGGCGATGATATTGCCGAAGGCCGCGGCTGATCCCAATGATATGAGGAGGCCGAGAAACACACCGATGCCGCGGAAGCCTTCGGATCGAGACCCAGGAATATAAGGAAAACAGGCGATTGCCGCGAAGACGATGACGAGGAATCGAACAATTCTGTAGGTCGGCATCGCCCAATCTCGGTGAAATCCGGTAAAGGTGATCGCGCCCCGCTCAATCCCGTCGAAGACGAGATGGATCAGCTTGATGATATACCGGGTCATGACGACGATCACGACGATGGACACCACATCCGGCACATACGTCGTGAAGGCCTGGGCGATAGCCCGTAAAGTCGAAAGCACGGCGTCGAGCAGCGAGGCGGAGATGCCACGGGTCCACGGGAAAATGCCCAGGACGGAGGTGAGGTAGACGTACAGCAATGCCGCGGTTGCGATGAAACGAACGGCCTTGGCTGCCGCGATAAGCGTCGCGGCGATCTGGTCGGCTGACAGGAGTTCCACCCGTTGGATCTGGATCGGGCGAATGCGGGTCACCCGCCAGGCATCAACCCTGGCGTAGACCTTCGGAAACATCTTGCCGAACAGGACCAGAAGACCAATGAGAATGACGGTGTCCAGCAGGGCCAAGACCGCGTCGACAACGAATGTACGGGAGGTCGCCTGCTGACGGGATTTCGCGAGCGCCGATTGGATCTTCTGTGCGTATTCCGCCGCTACTTCCTGTCGAGTCTTACCGGTCGGCTGGGCGTCACGGTCTGTCACGGTCATCACCACCGTCTCGCCGTAGACGAGCTCGCTCGTCGTCTCTCGATCAGCGGCTGTGACGGGATAGATTCTGGTGAACGGATCTTTGGCCAGCGTCGCGAGACGTTCGACGATGGCGTGAGCCCGATCCTGTGGTGTAAAGGGTCCGATCTTGTCGTAGAGAACGAACAGGGTTTCGCCTCCGAAGACAACAGGGGCGCTGACGGGTTGTGCAGGAGCGACTTGACCTTGGCTAAGCGTCGGGTCTGGTCGCGGAGTCTGAGCCAGCAGAGACTCTGCGGTGAACAGGGACAGTAGAACGAGTAGGGCGATCCGCTTCGCTGCCATGCGGAGTCCTTCCGCAGTGAGGAATGGGGGAGTTGCGCGCTGTCGGCTCATGAACACCGGTCTCGCGGGGGCAATATACCTGATTTGTGCGAGGCAAGCGAGTCGCCAGCAGGTTGAATCTGTCCTGGAAGAAAGCTCATCCCGTAGTTGCGAGAACGGTTCTGAAGTATACGAAAGGCCTGTAGAACTGTCTGGCCACTGTTCCGTCAATAAGTCGTTGGAGAGACGGTGTGCAATCGAGGCGATTCAGCATCAGTGAAAGGTTTCTTGATCGAAATGACGTGATGATCGGGCGTGAAACGCACGTCCGCTCGGTCAGCAACCTTGATCCACGGTCGCGTCTTTTTCGAGGCGGAATAAAATACTCGTGCCATCCGTCAACTTCACAACGACGAGTACGTTGGTCAGCATGAGCACTTCCCCCTGAACCTGAGTCGGTTGGGATGATGAGGAACTCGATTGTGGCAGAGCTTCAGGAGAACAAGAGAGGATGACGCTCGCGATCAGCATGAGTTGACAACAACACCGGCGAGTCACTCTTCTTAACGCTATGATACTTCGAGCGGGCTGGTCGCGTGGGCTTCTTGTTGACAGCGTCGACATCGGCCATAGGGAGATGCTAAATGAACGAGAAACAGGGGCGCGACCATCTGCCGCGCCCCTGTGTGGCGCCGCGGTTACTTTCCGCCTTCTTTCTTTTCGTCCTTCTTGTCGTCGCCGAACACGACCACGTTACCGCCCTTCTTTTCTTCCTTCTTCTCATCGCCGGCAAACGACAAGGGGGACATCATACTGAAGGCAAGGAACGCAAACAACGCTATTAACCCACTCAGTCGATTCATGGTAACCTCCATAAGTGATGTGAGAGTAATGTTATTGGCCATGATCGCACAACCCGAGGCTCTGTACTTACCAACCAAGCGGCGACAGGAACAACAGACAAAAATGCCTTACGTCCGTGAGCATTTGTCCAATGCAGGGGTATTCCTAGGGGAGGCACAATGACTCCCACCGTGGAGCAGAGTATCAAGAACAGAGAAAAGGTGATGCCTGACCGCACAACATCCCTGGGACGACTTGAGCACGTGGTATCGACTCCCGAGGAGTTCGATCGAGTCGTGTCCCAAGCCTTGCCGATTCTCCTCGAACGAGCCAGGAACTGCACGAAGCGGTTTCTGCGAGAAACCGGCCAGTGGAGCGAGGATACGGCGCATGAGAAATTCGTGCTCCGCTGGAGCGCCGAATACCTCGAACGATTTATGCTCTGCGGGCGCAGCGAGGTGCCATGCCGGCCGCTGTTTCTGCTGGATTCATTCGTCGCCAAACAACACAGCCAGCCAGAACCGTTTTGCTATCATCCGGAGTTGCTCACCCCGCTCGGCCGGTTTCTCGACGGGCTCGTGGCACGGTCTGTGATCAGCCGTGACGCATTGATCGCCCTCTATCATCACTGCTACGGAATGGGTCCGCGGGACGTCATCTCGGTGACGGGTCTGAATGAATCGGAGAGCCAGCGCATTTACAAAAACTTTCGCCGCTGGCGGGAATCCGGCTGGCAACGGACGATGGACGAGATCGGCATGACCGATGCGGAACTGGAAGAGCTCATCGGCCACCAAGAACGTCATCGTCAACAATTTAACCATGAGGCCGAACGGATCATCCGATTTGCGCAAGACCACTATCGAAAGAGTGAACCGGACCACTATCCTTGCCTCTCCCGCAGCCAGTGGGAAGCGATGTTCTCGGAGGGGTATGGCTGCGATTACCGGCTCTGGCACCTGGTGCTCTGCATGGATTGCGTTCAGACGACATGGGATCTTGGCCGTAATAGAATGTCGACTGTCGAAAAGCCGAGAGTGGAACTCCGTGTGCGACCTTAAGCACAGCGGCGCGTCAAGCGAGTTTCCTACAGGAGGCTATGGAGGAAGCATGGAACAGGAAAAAGATCTAGCGGACTATCGTGCACGCCTGCTCGACGGGTTGAGTGTGAGTGCTGGCCGTACGACCTGCGACCCATCCGATCCGATCCAGGTCTTTGTCAACGAGCGTCGTGTCGGATTTCTAGACGGAAGGGGGATTGAAGCCACGCTCCAGTTCCAGCGCCAAGGCCGCGTCGATAATGTGCAGCTCCGATCGGAGGACGGCGTCCTCCTCGGCGGCCTTTCGGCTCCTGAGTATGGATTCAGGGCCGCCCGCATTCCGCTGTCGCGGGATGCGGTCGAACTTAGCATTCACAATTCCGCCCAAGGCGGATCAGTGAACGCCAGCTTCATCCCTGCGTCGCGTGGCTGGCGCCAGATCTGGAGGACCATCGCCGGATCTGCGCAGGCCGTGGTCCCGCGCCCGTCTGCCGCGGCGATCGCCCCCAGCATGCGGATCGTTGCCTTCACGCAGGCAGTGCTGGCAATCATCGTGCTGGGGCTGGCAGCCGACCGAATCACTGCCTGGATGATCCCGGAGCGTACCCCGCCTCCTGTCACACGAGCCGAGGCCCCATGGGCAGCTCCGCTCGCCGAAGTGGCAAAGCTCGAACAACAACTGGGCGATCTTGCACGGATGCAAGCGAAAGCTGTGGACACGATTCAGTCGCAACAACAAGGCATGGCTCAGTTGCAACTGGCGATGGCCAAGTTGTCATCGACCCAGGAAACAGTCGCGTCCGGCATGCTGACCGTTAGGCAGGAAATGGAAAAGCGGCAGAAGGGCAGCGGCCGTGAAATAAAGCGGATGACCCGTTTGCTCATGAGTAAGGCGCAGATGGATCAGGAGCAGCTCGAAGCCGAGATCCATAGCCTGACCATGGCGAACGAACGACTGTCCAAAGAAATGGCTGGGCTGGCGGAGCTGAACCAAGATCTCGAGAAAAAGCTGAAATCAGCGGGGCTGGATGTGTCGAAAGCTACCGCCCCGCATCAGGATAATGTGCTGATGGCACAGCAGACTGAAGTGCAGCAATTGACCTCACCTCCGCAGCTTGCCGAAGCCCGGTCGAATGCTCATCCACAGCCTTTCCTTTTCTGGGTCACCTTCAGTGACGGAACCAGCCAGGAAAAGATCGACCAGTGGGTGAATGAGATGCAGGGGCACAAAGGGGCGTTAAACGAAGGCTGGCAGGAAGTCCAGATCGTGCAGCCGCCAATCCCGCCGGATCGATTCTTGGAACAGGTCAAGGGGGCAGAGATCGTGAAAGCCGTACGGGTCAGCCGATAAATGGTGGCGCTGTAAATACAGCATGCAGGAGGAGACGTCCGCGTGTGGCAAGGGCCGGCCTATCGCGGGACCTTCTGGACGTTTCTTCTCACGATTGACCGTGACGTTCCTTCCTCCAGTGTGTCGGTAGAACGGCGATCGCTCTCACCAACCTCGAAGAACGTGAATCTCAACCATCCCTGAGTGCCATCGACCTCAGCTGGCCCTCCTTCGCCAGATCCCATCCGGGTCTTCTTCACGACCCGCACGCGTTCATATGGGATGAAGAAATCGCCCGCTGTGACTTAATCAAGCTCCCGGATCGGGTGTTATCGTTGACCCTGCCGGATGTCTAGCTGCGTGTATTGGACGCGTTCCGGTTCGTCGGTCGGGTTTTGTCCGTTGAGCCGAAGAGGGTGCCGCGCGTACGATCATCACATGAATAAAAGGAGAGGTAGTCGCCGATTGTGGGACTGCCATTTGGGTAGGAGTCTTTCAGACGAGGTGGACCATGCGGTACCGGGGATGCCTCCTGATTGTAGTGACGCTCCTGTGTTCGGCAATACTGCCAGGGTACGCCCAGGTGCCCGACGTTGGAACAACGACGATCAAAGGGGTCCTGACCAACATCAAGGGAGATGTCTATATGATGCAGGATCTCTTCGGGAGATTTGTTCAGTTCCGAGTTGATAAGGACACGCAGCGCGAACGGCTCGTGGTGCCGGGGGAAAGAATCGAGGTTCAACTGTCGCCCGATCATCGAGCGATCGCGATCAAGCCAACACAATAACGCAAGAATGGCCTCGACGGCTACGCAAAGCGACCGTTGAAACTGCCGAAGAAAGGGCAACTTCATGAGAATCGCACAGGTGGCTCCGCTGTGGGAAAGCGTCCCTCCCAAGCTCTACGGGGGGACCGAACGGATCGTCTCGTACCTAACGGAGGAATTGGTCACCCGGGGACACGACGTCACTCTCTTCGCGAGCGGGGATTCGGAAACGCGGGCGCGGCTCGAAGGCGTGTGCCCGCAGGCACTCCGGATGAATACCGGTATCTTCAACCGAGACGCGCCGATGACGATGCTCCAGGAGCGCGCCTTGGGAGCAGCGGGAGGCTTCGACATCATCCACTCGCATCTCGACTTCCTCGGATTCCCGCTCGGCCGGCGGAACTCTGTCCCGGTCGTGACGACGCTGCACGGACGACTGGACCTCCCGGAATTGGAGCCGGTCTTCCGTGAATACGCCGAGATGCCACTGGTATCGATCTCTCATGCACAACGCCGACCGCTGTCCTGGGCCAACTGGAAGGCCACGGTCCACCATGGACTGCCCCGCAACCTCTACACATTTCATCCACAAGCCGAAGGGTACCTGGCGTTCCTGGGGCGCATCGCTCCCGAAAAGCGTCCGGACCATGCCATTGCAATCGCTAAACGGACCGGAATTCCCCTGCGTATCGCAGCGAAGGTGGACCCGGCGGATCAGCAGTACTACCGCGCCGAGATCGAACCGCTGCTCGACCATCCCCTCATCGAGTTCATCGGAGAAATCTCGGATGCCGAGAAGGATGAATTCGTGGGGAATGCCATGGCTCTGGTCTGCCCCTACGATTGGCCGGAACCTTTCGGGCTGGTTCTGATCGAAGCCCTGGCCTGCGGGACTCCGGTGCTGGCGTACCGGCGGGGGTCGGTTCCGGAAGTCATCGATGATGGGACTACCGGTTTCGTCTGCGACGATCTGTCGGAGATGGTGGACGCAGTCGCACGGATTCCCTTCATCGAGCGGCATCACTGTCGGACGGCGTTTGAAGCACGGTTCACTGCCGACCGGATGGCACGCGACTACGTCGCGTTGTACAGACGGATTGTTGAAGAGAGAGCCGTGCGCAACACGCCGAACATGCATGCTATCGGTTCCCGGGTGTTGAATGGCGATACGTTCCCACCACGGCGTAGCGAGGAGATCCTTGTGACCAGGGGAGGCCGGCATGCTCGACCTTTCTCCTGAAGCGAGGGAGATGCGCTCTCCCAGCGCCCACGCCTCCGGCTGGACGTTGCTTACGTCCAGAGACTTCGGCCTCTTGTTTGCCGGCCAGACGATCTCCCAGATCGGCGACAGTCTCAATAAGGTGGCTCTGCTGTGGTTCGTGTACGATCTGACCGGGTCAGCGCTCAAAATGACGATGGTCGGACTGCTTCAAACGCTTCCGCCGCTCCTGTTCGGACCGCTGATCGGAGTCTATCTAGACCGGTTCAGAAAAAAACCGATCATGATCACGGTCGACATGCTCCGCACCCTGATGATCCTGCTCATTCCCCTGCTATATTCCATGGAAGCCTTGACCTTGGGCAGGCTCTACATTCTTGTCTTTGTGACCGCTATCGTCTCATCCGTCTTTGGTCCGGCTTTGGCCTCCGCTATTCCATTGATCGCGCCCAAAGACCGGCTGGTTGCCGCCAATGCCTTGATGCAGTCGACGACCAATGTGGGGCTTCTGATAGGTCCTGCTTTCAGCGGCATCGGTATCGCAGTTCTGGGTGCTCAGAATGTGCTTTACCTGGACGCCGCAACGTTTCTTCTTTCCGCAGTCTGTTTGATGCCCATTCGAGTACACGAATCGCTCGCTCGCGGAAGCGCCGCGGCGAAAGGGTGGACCAAAGATATCGCGCATGATCTGCATGTGGGGTTTCGCTTCGTGTTCCTGGAACAAAAGACCGTCCTGCTGCTGCTGCTGACCGCCACCCTCTATAGCTTCGGCGTCAGCGCCTTTGTCTTTCTACTGCCGGTCTTCGCGAAAGAGATGCTGGGTGCGGGGCCGATCCAATTGGGTTGGCTCTGGTCATCGCTTGGTGTCGGCATGTTGTTCGCTTCGCTGAGTCTCGCTTCGATCTCGCAGGGGGATTTGGCGCGGCGACTGCGGCTCATCTCCGGTGCCTTGGCTGTCGGCGGTCTCGCCGTCGCCGCACTCAAGTTCCTTGAAGCTCCCGTGACGGCGGGGGCTGTGCTCGCGGTGATCGGAGGGAGCACCGCGGTGTTCACACCCCTCGTCTGGACCATGCTCCAAGAATTGACGCCGGAGCATCTTCTCGGCCGCGTCTTTACCAGCTTTGCAACGGGGGGAATGGCGTCCTCGATGGCGGGGATGGCCGGGTTCGGATGGGCTGCCGACACCGTCGGCCCTGGCGCCAGCTTGGGAGGAATCAGCATCATTCTCCTCACGACGGCGACCGTCGCCGGGCTGTTCAGCCGATGCAAGTTGCAGACGTGCGGTCCGGCGATTCCCGTTTCCGCATCGTTCACGACTTGACCGGCCGTCGCCGGATCATAAGGGTATCAGTGGACGGTCACTCAAAGTGTCCAGGGCGTCGAACCTCCTCCATGATTCGATCGTCTATCGCGCTGATCATTCTTGGCATAGACATCCTCCAACTGCGGCCGATTCACGTCAATAGAGCGTTCGCCGACCAGCCGGGCAATGAGCGGGTAGTGGAACAATCTTCTCCACTTCCTTCCCAGACTCCGCCGGCTCCTAACATGGAGCCAGCCCCGCCAAAACTGTCGACGGAGCCCAAGCCGCCGTCTCAACCGGCTCCAGCGATAAAGATCGACACGCCTCCGGACCGGGAGGCCAAAGGGCAGGAGGCTCTCAAGAAGCCGCTGGGCTCGCTGATTCTGTCAGTCAAGCTTGCGCTCATGGCTGACTCCCGGCTCTTCCGCTATGAGATCGAGGCCGAAGATGATCAACAGACCATCACTCTGACCGGCCGCGTCGCGAACGAAGAGGAGAAATCGGCTGCGACAGAGGTTGCGCAATCTGTTCTCGGTGTTAAGAGCGTCGTGAACAAACTTGCCGTGGAACAGGAGCTGACCAAGACCTTGATGAAGAAGCAAGACGAAATCCTCACCGCAATGGTCAAAGAACGTTTCGCCAAGAGCGCCACGCTGAAAGCGGCGAATTTCGAGGTGAAGATAGAAAACGGCATCGTCCTGCTCAGCGGTACCGTACGTTTTCAGGTCCTCGCCCTCGAAGCGGCGGAAGCTGCCCGCCAAGTGCCGGGTGTCCGAGCCGTCAAGACCGAGAAAGTCCGGCTGGAGGGCGACGGGTGATGCAGGGCCGTTCAGGCCCTCTCTTGTCTCCCCGCTCCATAGCCGGCGAAGCGGAGCGCGCCTCGATTGGGTATCGTCCTCTGCTCACGCGTGATTTCGGGCTGGTGTGGTCTGGACAGCTTATCTCTCAAATAGGCGATGGCATCTCTAAGCTGGCCCTCTTGTGGTTTGTCTATGCGGTCACGGGTTCGCCGCTCAAAACCTCCGTGATCGGGCTGTTGCAGACGATCCCCCCGATCGTTCTGGGTCCACTCATCGGCGTGTATGTAGATCGCCTACCGAAAAAACTCTTGCTCATCGTCAGCGATCTGCTTCGCGCGTTGCTGATCGGTTTTATTCCCTGTCTCATCCCAGCGGAGTCGTTCACCGTGTCCGTACTCTACGGGCTGGTCCTCCTGCATGCCATCGCGACAGCGGTGTTCGGCCCGACCCTTACCGCAGCGGTGCCGGCCCTTGTGCCAAGAACACGCTTCACGGCAGCCAATGCTCTCCTCCAAGCCACCACGAGTCTCGGCATCATCTTTGGCCCTGCGTTAAGTGGACTGGGGATCGCCGCGTACGGATCTCAGGAAGTCTTATGCCTCAACGCCGTCACCTACATCGCGTCGGCGGGCTGTCTCATGCTGGCCCGTTTTGCCGATCCCCCCTCGATGACACCCATTTCCCGGGTAACGGCGACGATGCGGCAGGACTTGATCGACGGACTGCGCTATAGCGTGTTCGGTCAACCCGTGATTCTCCTCTTGACCGGTACCGCGGCACTGTATACGTTCGGCACCAGTGCGCTGACCGCGCTTTTCCCCGTTTTCGCCAGGAAAATGCTGGGGCTGGGCCCGGTCGAGATCGGATACTTGTGGTCAGCGCTCGGCGGCGGGTTGTTGATCACGTCCATCGGCCTCTTGTGGGTCACGGACTGGACGGTCAAAGACCGGATCCGCCTGATCATCGGCACGAGCGCGCTGAGCGGCGGATCCCTGTGGGTGTTGACCTGGACGCCGGATCCGTACCAGGCGGGCGGCCTGATATTGTTGATTGGCTGCGGTATGGGTGCCTTTACACCGGTCGCCTGGGGTATCATTCAGGAACTGGTGCCGCACCGGATGATCGGTCGGATTTTGGGGCTCTACGGTACTGGCGCCATGGCAGCCGCTGTTGCCGGGATTTCCGCTTTCGGATGGATCACGGAGCACCTCGGCCCCGAAACCGGTCTCTTGGGAATTGGGATTGTGCTCTTGGCAACAGGGCTGGTCGGCGGGCAAATGAGCCGAGCAAGCACCCATGCGTGAAGGGAATCATTTATGGATGATGTCATCCACCGGGATGATCAATTCTACATCCTTGCATCGTCCTCGTTGATGGACCATCGCACGGAAGTGCTGAAACAGGGCGAGACATTCGCCGTCTTCGATCGCTACGGTGACATCCATCCGGTCCTTCCAGGATCGCAAGGTCTCTACCATGAAGGGACCCGCTTCCTGTCTCGGTTCGAGCTCACGATCAACGCGCAGCGGCCGATGCTTCTCAGCACCACGGTGAAGGAGGACAATGTGCTCCTGACGATCGATCTGACCAATCCAGATCTCATGCTGGACGGGCAGAGGCTTGTGCCACGAGGGACGCTCCATCTCTGGCGAACACGATTTCTCTGGCGGGGCGTATGTCATGAGCGCATCCGCATCCAGAACTACGGTCTCGCGGGAATCCCACTCCGTCTCGGGATCACGCTCGACGCCGACTATGCGGACCTCTTCGAGGCGAGAGGGAATACGCGGCCGCATCGTGGGCACCGGCTCGACACGATCCGATCCGACGAAGGACTCGTACTGGGTTATGAGGGGCTCGATCGGATCATTCGTCACACCATCGTTCATTGTTCTCCGGCGCCGAGAGAGGTTACTTCCGATGGCTTCATCATCGACTCGTTCCTCGATCCACACGCCGTCATGACCTGGGAGATGGCCATCGCCTGTGAAATCAGGCCGCAGCGGATTCCAGTCTCGTTTTCCTACGACCAAGCCCGAAAGGAATCGGATCATGCGTTGCGAACAGCCAACGCCCGCGATTGCCACGTCTATACTTCGAACGAACAGTTTAACCACTGGCTGAATCGATCGCTTGCCGACCTTCACATGCTGATTTCTGAGACGCCGGAGGGCCTCTATCCCTATGCGGGAGTGCCGTGGTTCAGCGCGCCGTTCGGCCGAGACGGCATCATAACCGCACTCGAGATGCTCTGGGTGAATCCGGCCCTCGCGCGAGGCGTACTGGGGTTTCTGGCGACGACCCAGGCGACGGAGGTCCGCCTCGAACAGGATGCGGAGGTCGGTAAGATTTTGCACGAGACTCGGCATGGGGAGATGGCTTCGCTCGGGGAGATTCCCTTTGGCTGTTATTACGGCGGCGTCGATACCACACCCTTGTTCATCATTCTGGCTGGCGCCTACCTCGATCGAAGCGGGGACAGCACATTCGTTCAGACACTCTGGCCAAACATTCAGCGGGCGCTGCAGTGGATCGACTACTACGGCGATCCGACAGGTGCGGGGTTCGTGACCTACGCTCGCCGGTCCACCAACGGGCTCGTGCATCAAGGATGGAAAGATTCCCACGACGCCATCTTCCATGCCGATGGCACGGCCGCGGACGGACCGATCGCGCTATGCGAGGTTCAGGCCTACGTGTATCACGCCAAACGGACTGCGGCGGAACTGGCGCGTCTAGCGGGGGATATCAGTCAAGCCGACAAGTTACTGGCGGAAGCCGCGTCACTCCGCGAACGGTTCGAACGCGCTTTTTGGTGCGAGGAGCTTGGCACCTACGCGCTGGCCCTGGATGGAAACGGGCGTCCCTGCCTTGTTCGCGCGTCCAACGCGGGCCATTGCTTGTTCGGCGGCATTGCCGGGCCCGAACATGCGCGGAAGATCGTCCAAGCCCTGTTGACCGAGGACAGCTTCAGCGGATGGGGCATCCGCACAATCGCGACGTCCGAGGCGCGCTACAACCCCATGTCCTACCACAACGGCTCCGTCTGGCCTCACGATAACGCCATGATTGCTGCCGGCATGGCGGCGTACGGTCACAAGGAAGGTGTCGTAAAGATTCTGACCGGACTCTTCGATGCAAGCCTGTTCCTTGACCTCCATCGATTGCCCGAGTTGTTCTGCGGATTCTCGCGGCGTCCTGGCGAAAGCCCGACGCTCTATCCGACAGCCTGCGCTCCGCAATCTTGGGCCGCTGGCGCCGGCTTCCTGTTGTTGCAGTCCTGCCTGGGCTTACGCATCGACGCGAAGCGACGTCTCGTGAACTTCGTCCGTCCCGTGCTTCCTCCGTTCCTCGACCGGGTTGAACTCAGGAACCTCGCAATCGGAAAGGGGGGGATCGATCTGGTGCTCGACCGGCACCCCAACGAGGTGTCCTTGACGGTCACCCGCCGTGACGGCGATGTAGAGGTCCTCGTCACCGCATAATAGCGGACCCCCGGCTGGGCAAACCGCAACGGCTGATGATCCGCTTGCAGGGCTCTGCATTGCCAACAACGGCCGGACTCGCTGTTGCCTGTGATTTCTTCTGGCTCCAGTGTTTCGGGAGGTAAGGAGCGCCCGCTTTCATCCTCCCGCTTTTCTTTGTAACCGTATTGCCTGTCGTCCTCTGCAAAGGTGTTGTGGCACTGAGTCGGCTGCATAGGATTGTGTTTAGCGCGACAAATGTTCTCACCCTGGACGTCCAGGAGTACCCGGCGATACGGTAGTGGCGAAGTGATTGACTGGTCGGCGTCAAGGCCGTCGTCGGCCAAGGCCCAATCGAGTCCGCAGCCACCCCGTGTTCCGCATGTCTGTCTTCGATTGAGGGCCGGCAATAGAGGAAACCCTGCGTGCGGGCCGATGTTCACATACAAGAATTGCTCACGGTGGCGCCGGAGGGATCCACCCAGTGATGATCACCCCTTTGATGGTTGGCCTACATAGTAAGCGGCACATTCCTGTTCTTTCCCCCGCACGATACGCTTTCCTGTGAACGGCGCGTTCCGTCCGGTGATCACCGTACACTGGCGCTCGCCATGGTCGTCGTCGTAGTAGAGGATGACCCAGTCGCGCGTTTTCCCGAGCTGGTGCGCCAACGCACTGTTCGAGAACATTGCGGTGTAGTGTCGCACACCTCGTTGGGTGTGCAGAATCGGCAGCCAGGCCTCCTTCCCGGGATTGAATCGTCGCGGCGCGATCGTGCGGAGCCTCCCAGCCTGGGCCGCCTCCCGATATTCCCGATCGACATCCAGCAGTTCCTCGAGAGGAGGGTCACCGGTTGCGTGTGCCCCGGATGATGGAAGCGGTCTCCGAACGCGTCCCAACCTGGCCGTGAGGGAGTCGATGATGCCTTGCAGTTTCTTGGGGCCGACTCCTTCGATATCGGCCAATCGCCCGTCGTGTGCCGCCATTTCAAGTTGTTCCAACGTTTCAATCTGCAGATCGTTGTACAGACGGTGAGCCAACGCTGAGCCGAGACCGGGTACCGACGTCAGCAGACCGATCGGATCCATATGCCCGCGCAGGCGATCCAGCATCGGCAACCGGCCTGTGACGACGAGTGTATGGATCGACCGTGCCAGGCTCACGCCGATGCCGGGCAGGGCCTGGAGCCCGTCGGTGCCCTGTTGCTCGATAATCCGGGCGGCGGGGACGTCAAGCCGTTCCACTCTCTCCGCAGCGGTCCGATAGGCCCGAACGCGGAAGCGATTCGCGCCCTGCTCTTCCAGGAGAAGCGCGACCTCCCGCAGTTTCCTGGCGATGTCGACGTTCTGCGCGATGGTCATACGTCTTGGCGCGTGCGTCGCGCGCTCACTCATACCTCAGCGCCTCGATCGGATTCAGCTTCGAAGCCTTGTTCGCCGGATAGAGACCGAAGAACAGCCCGACGATGAGAGAAAAAAGAAAGGCGGCAACCACAGCGTCGGTGTTGATGATGGTCGGCCAGCCGATCATGGTCGTGAGCAGCCGGGCGATGCCAATGCCCGTTCCCACGCCGAGGGCGCCGCCGATGGCCGTCATGATGATCGCTTCGATGAGGAACTGCAGCAGGATGTGGGCGCGCTTTGCGCCCACCGCCATGCGCAACCCGATCTCCCGCGTTCGCTCCGTCACGGACACCAGCAGAATATTCATGATGCCGATGCCGCCGACGATCAAGGAGATCGAGGCGATGCCCATCAGCATGAGCATCATCGTCCGGCTCGTGCCGGCCACCATCTTGGCGACGTCCTCCATGGTGCGGATGGTAAAGTCGTCCTCTTCCGATCGGTGCAGCCGATGTCTCGTTCGCAACAGGTCCTTGATATCCTCCGCGGCGGCAGGAATATCGTGCCGCGTCTGTGTGGCAACCAGGATGATTCCGACGGTTCCCAGAAATCTTGTGCCCAGGACCTTTCGTTCGGCGGTTGAGAAGGGGAGTACCACGAAGTCATCCTGGTCCTGGCCCGTAATGGACTGACCTTTCGATGACAGGACGCCGATGACCCGGAGCGGGACATTTCTGATCCGGATCTCGCTTCCCACGACGTCTTCTCCCGGCTCGAACAGGTTCTGGACGACGGTCTTGCCCAACACAGCGACTTTGGCGGCTGAATCCAGATCCGACTGTGTGAAGAAGTTGCCTTGCGCGAGAGGCCAACTCCGGATATCCGGAAAGACCGGAGTGGTGCCGAACACGATCGTGCTCCAGTTCCTGTTTTCTCGGATAACCTGAAGAACCGATCGAGTTCCGTACATCACGGTTGTGATCCCCGCGACTTTCTTCTCGATGTCCTCCGCATCCTCGACGGTCAGCGTGGAAATGGACCCGAGCCCGCCTCGCACGCCTCCGACGGTCGTCGCGCCGGGCACGATAATCAACACATTGGTTCCGAGGCTCGCGATTTCCGCCTGGACAGAGGCCGTCGCACCCTGCCCGAGGCTGACCATGGCCACGACCGCGCCGATCCCGATGATGATGCCGAGCATGGTCAGCCCTGCCCGCAGCGGATTCCGGCGGAGGATGCGAAGGGCGGACACAAGCGTGAGCCAGAGAAAGGACATAGCTGGTCGATGGAGTCTGTCTGGTCTGTCTGGTGATCTGGTCTCTCAAGTCCTCAGGTCCGTCGACCCAACTGACCAGAGAGATCAAACAGACGAGACAGACCAGATAGACCGATCCTGCTTTATCTCATCCTCGGAGCTACATCGAAGCCCGGCGGCAATTGTTTCTGAGCCCGCTCCTCCGATGTTTCAATCCCGACGATGACACGATCTCCTTCGTGGAGCGCACTCTCCATGATTTCGGTGGAGAGAGAGTCAGCAATGCCGGTGGTGACGTCTACCGGGCGCGGATGATTCTCCCGATCGAGCGTCCAAACTCTGGTCGTTTTCTTGTCGATCGGGACATTGGGCATCCGGAATCGCAGTGCACCGTTCGGTACCCGCAGGGGATCGTCCTTCTGAGCCGTCACGATCGTGACATTTGCCGTCATGCCGGGTTTGAGCTTGAGCTCAGGGTTGTCCACCGTGATCACGACATCGTAAGTGACGACATTCTGAATACTGATGGGGGCGTTCCGAACCTGCGTGACCACTCCTTCGAAAAAGTGTTTCGGATAGGCGTCCACCCGGAAGTTGGCAGGTTTATCCTCAGCGACTCCGCCGATGTCGGACTCACTGACGTTGGCATTCACCTGCATCCGGGTCAGATCCTGGGCGATGACGAAAAGAGTCGGAGTCTGGAAGCTAGCCGCCACGGTCTGCCCGACATCCACGTTGCGGGAGACTACGATGCCGTTCACGGGCGAAGAGATCGTCGTATAACCAAGGTCCAACTCCGCGGATGACAGGGTGGCCTGCGCTTGATCCAGCTGGGCCTGGGTCACCTCGACGTGCGCCAAGGCGTCGCGGTAATTGGTTTCGGCCAGATCGAGGTCGGCCTGCGAGACGAAAGCTTGTCCGCGCAGCGCGGCCATGCGGTCGCGTTCCCGTGTGCGCTGGGCGGCCATGTTTTCCGCTTTGGCAAGATTGCCCCGGGCGGTCTTCACGGCTGCGCGGGCTTGGCTCACGCGAGCCTGGAACGGTTGTTGGTCGATCTGGGCGAGCATCTGCCCCTGCTTGACGACGGAATTGAAGTCGGCAAAGAGCTTCGCGATTTTCCCCGAGACCTGGCTGCCGACTTGGACGGAGACAACCGGATTGACCGTGCCGGTTGCCGTCACGATCGCTGTGATGGGACCACGGTCTACGAGCGCCGTCTTGTACGTCACGGGAGGTGTGCCGGAGTCCCACCAGTGCCACAGGACCCCACCGCCGGCTGCCGCGACGATGACGATCCCAAGGACCATCCATGGCAGGCCGGACCGTCGGGGGTGGGCCGGAGGCGGGATGATCGCGGGAGGGAGTCTCTGCCAAGGGGCCGATTCCGAATGATGGGCCGGCGGGGTGGCGGCATGAGGCGGCACGACTTCTGTCGAAGGGACAGGGCGGGTGGGTTCGAGGGGGTCAATGGGCTTCATCCATGCATCTCCCCAGTGTTCCCGAAGGCGTCTCTGTTCAGGAGTCGGGCCACGAGGATCTTACGGCCTTCCTCGAACAATAACAGCAGGAGAGCGCCCAGCGCGAGTGGCCCGAAGATCCAGAGCGGTAAGGGGCTGGTCCCGAAGATCTCGTTTCCCGCCGGCGTGTAGGTGATGAGCGCAAGGATCGTCAACTCGGTGAGGATGCCCCATAGGATAAGCGGATTGGTGAACCATCCAAGCCGAGTCACCGAAAGACGATCGGACCGGCAGGAGAACACGTTGGCGACCTGGGCGAACACGATCCCGGCGAAGGTGACCGTGGTTGCCTGTCTATATAATGGAGAGGACCAATCCAGGTGAACGCCCCAGGTCCAGCCCTGGCTGTAGAGGTACAGCACAAAGCCTCCCATGGCGACGGCGGCTTCGACAACGCCCAGGAACAAATAGGCCCGCAGCAGCAAGGGCAGGCTCAGCAGCCGCTCGCTTCGCGGACGAGGCGGAAGGTCCATGACGCCGGCATGAGGCCCTTCTGTGCCAAGTGCAAGCGCGGGGATCATGTCAGTTCCGAGATCGACCGCTAAGACCTGCGGAATCGTCAGCGCCAGGGGCATGCCGGCGAAGCCATAACCGAGGAACGGTACGATCTCAGGGACGTTGCTCGCAAGGATGTAGGCGGAGAACTTGCGAATGTTGTCGTAGACCGTACGCCCTTCTTCAATAGCGTTCACGATGGTCGCGAAGTTGTCATCAAGCAGGATGATGTCGGCGGTTTCCTTGGCGACATCCGTACCGGCGATGCCCATGGCGACACCGATATCGGCTTTCGTGAGCGCCGGTGCGTCGTTCACCCCGTCGCCGGTCACCGCGACGACTTGCCCCATCGCTTTAAGTGCGGAGACGACTCGCATTTTGTGGCGGGGGGCCATGCGGGCAAAGACGGGGTCTGGTTCATCGGGTCTCGCCGGCGTCAAGAGCTGGCACAGGTGTTCCTCGGTCATGCGCTCGAGTTCAGCTCCTTCGATCACCGGAACGAATGCGGCCGATTGGTTCGTCGCCTGCTCCGGCACGAGACCGATTTTACGTGCCACGGCCAATGCCGTAAGCGGATGGTCACCGGTGACCATGACGACGCGGACGCCGGCTCTGCGGCAGGTGGCGATGGCCTCTGGCACCTCCCGGTGGGGCGGGTCCATCATCGCCACGAGTCCGAGGAAGGTCAGGTCCTTCTCAATGGTGTCCACTTCGATGTGTTCCGGCCGGTGGGCCACCTCGCGCATCGCCACGGCCAGCACGCGATAGGCCTGCTCGGCGAAGGACCTGCTCTGGTGCAGGATGCGCGTGCGTTCATCGGGAGTCATCGCCACGGTCTCGCCATGCAGCTGAGTGCTGGTACAGACGGCCAGTACCGATTCCGGCGCCCCCTTGGTGAACGCGACGAGCCGGCCTTCCACCCAGTGCAGGGTGCTCATGCGCTTCCGATCGGCGTCGAACGCCAGCTCGTCCATGCGCCGCAGGGGAGGCCGGTGGGACAAGCCGTGTTCAACGGCAAACTCCAACAGGGCGACTTCCGTGGGATCGCCGGTGGCCAGGAAACCTCCGTCCGACCGCCGAACGCGCTTCGCGTTGTGGCAATGGAGCAACACGTCGAAAAGGGATCGCCATTGCTCGGCGTCAACGGTGGTGACCAGGCGGCCTCCGGTAACCAAATGGCCCTCGTGTGATTCGATGACCAGCCTGTCGGCATAGAGCCGGTCCACCTTCATTCGGTTCTCCGTCAGCGTTCCGGTCTTGTCCGAGCAGATCACGGTGGTGCAGCCGAGTGTTTCGACGGATGGCAAGTGCTTGACCAGCGCGTTGCGTTTCGCCATGCGCTGGCTGCTCATCGCGAGGGCGAGCGTGACCGTCGGGAGGAGTCCTTCGGGCACGTTGGCCACGATGATCCCGATACCGAAGATGGCGCTGATCCAGAAGCCAAGCCCTGTAGAGACCCCGATCACGAAGAACACCGCTCCCATAGCCAGAGCAATGAACGCCACGATACGGGTGACCTTGATGATCTCGGTCTGGAGAGGGCTCGGACCCGGTGCGACCGTGGAGGCGAGGCTCGCGATTTTTCCGAACTCCGTTCCCATGCCGGTCGCAAATACCACTGCGCGTCCGTGTCCCGACAAGATCGTGGTCCCGGCGAACACGAGATTCGGGTGATCGAGCCAGTGCCCGTCCTCCATGGATTCGGCCGTTCGTCGCTTCGGCGTTGATTCTCCGGTCAAGGCGGCAGTGTCGACCCGTAGGCCGGCGGCTTCGATGAGCCGCGCATCGGCGGGGACACGCTCGCCTTCTTCGAGGATCAGCACGTCGCCCGGCACAATCTCGCTTCGCACGATTTCGGTCGACTGTCCCTCGCGCGTGACCCAGGCCTTGTCCGGCAGCAACCGGTGAAGGGCCTGGACTGCCCGCTCGGCCTTGTATTCCTGCAGGAAGGCAAAGGCGGCGTTGATCACGATTACGCCAAGGATGGCCCATCCGAGCGTGGCCATCCCTTCGTCCGGCTTCATGAAGTCCGCCGCGAAGGAGAGGCCGGCGGCGATCCAGAGGAGGAGTGCGAGAAAGTGGGTGAAATGGCGGATGAGTCCTCGGAAGGGCGAATAACGATCCGGTTCGGTGAGGACATTGCGTCCGGATCGGGCCAGCCGCCGTTGCGCCTCGTCCGATGAGAGACCGCCGCTGCCGGTCTCCAGCCGCTTCAGCGCGTCCTCGGTCGAAAGGCGGTGAATGTCGTGATAGCTGACTTCAGGCACGCGCGCCTCGCACGATGAGGACCGAACAGGGGGCGTGCCTCAGCAGGCTTTCCGAAACGCTTCCGAGGTGGAGCCGTTCGTTCTTGGTCAGGTCGCGGGATCCGATCACCAGGAGCTGGTCGTGATTGGCCTCGACGCCTTTGACGATGGTGTCGATCACGTGGTTCATCTGGACCTGCGTCACGACGGGAACGCCGTCTTTGATGAACTCGTCACGCAGGGTATTGACCAGCGCGGTGGCGCGTTCCATGGCCGGTCGCTTCAGCTCGGCCAGCTGCGACTCAGACAGATAGCGCGCCGCAAAGTCCGTGACGGGACTCTCCGCCGAGGACAGAATCGTGACCGTGGCGGAGTCCGGAAGAATGCGGGATCGAAGAAATCTGGCGGCGGCGCGCGAGTGTTTGGAGTCATCGACCGCCAGGGCGACATGAGTCAGCTTGGGCGTGGGCTGCTTCACGACGAAGAGAGAACAGGGAGCCAGGGAGGCCACCTGACGCGAGACGCTCCCCAGCAGGAATCCTTGAATGTCGCTCAACCCTCGAGAGCCCATAAGAATCAGATCAGCTTTCAACCGCCGGGCCTGTCTCACGATGGTCTGAGACACCGGACCATGCGCGAGGACGGTTTGGAATTTGGTGCGGGGCCCCGTTGCAGCCTGCCCGAGGGCCAGTCGAGCCGATCGCGCTGCATCGCGAAGGAGGATGCTGCCGGCTTTCTCCATGGCTGCCAGGGCACGCCTCTCCGCGACGGGATGTGCCCCTTTGGCTGTCCGGATGGCTGGAACATCGACGACGTGCAGAAGCACGACATGTTCCGGCTCCCGACTGGCGAGCGCCTCCAGTGCCTGGATGCCCCACCGTGAATGTTCCGATCCATCAACGGTGCAAAGAATTCGCATAACTGGCTCCCTTCCTCGATGATGCCATCACCAGAATCAGCTCAGGTATCAGACCTGCATCGGATATGCCTGTGACAGATAACACGTGCACACAAGAATCGGCCCTGTTCCGAGCGGTTACAGGGAAATCCGAGGCCCCTATGGCGGGCGCGACTGCGGCGTTTTGCAGCAGAGTCGGAGGGGCCACTGTGGTGATTGGCGCCAGTTTATTGCGGAGCGTCCATGAGGACAAGGAGGGCCGCCAGGGGGAGAGGCCTGGTGTGCGTTCTCGTTAGGGCCGTGATTCGGTGGAAACGCCGGGATGGCGGAGAGCGCCACCACGGCCAGGATCGGGGCCTCCGGAGGGGTCCTCGAGTTGAGTCATCCGGTTGACGGCGGCATCGTGGTCGACACGTTTCCCTGCATCATGCCGGGAACATCCGTTATTTCAGCGAGGGCGTGGCTCTTGAAGACAGGGCGGCCGAGTCTCCGTCTTTCTCGTTGAAATTGGTCTTGACGGCGCCGGGGAGGCCCCATCTGACGGGAGGCTCCGTCACGATTCAGTCCCGAAGGGGGGAAGGGTACTGACCGAGCGTGGCCGGTGGATCCGGCGGGCGAATGAAGATCGAGACATGGTGCCGGCCCCGGGAGTGACGGGTGCAGCTTCATAAGGAGAAGAAATCAATGCCGGCGAGGAAACGGGTGCGGGGCGACAGGCCGAAGGATTTTCCCTCGATGACCGTCAAGCAGGTCATGGAAAAACGCGTGCAGTCGGTTCACCTGCGGACGAAGGGGGATGTGATTGCGTCGCTCATGATCGAAGGATTCGGAGCCGTCCCGGTTGTCGACAAGCACCGCAAACTCACCGGGATCGTCAGCGAACACGACCTGCTGGCCGCGATCGACGATGGAGGGAGCCTTGGAGCCTTGACGGCCGGTGAGATCATGACGGGCAATCCCTATTCCGTCCGTCCGGAAACCAATCTCGGGACACTGGTGCATGTGTTGCGCGCCAGTGACCTCGTCCGTGTGCCGGTGGTCGATACGAAGGACCGCCTGGTGGGCATCATCGCCAGGCGGGACGTGCTGCGCACGTATCTGTCCACCGGCTCAACCAACAGAAAGTGAGATGCCTGTATGCGACAAACCGAATTCTTCCTGAAAGGCTGTGATCCGAAATCATTGACCGTCGAACAGTTGATGCAGGATGCGGTGACCCGATGCACCTCGCGCACCGATGCTCTGACGATTGCCCACTTGATGACCCACCGCAATTTCGGGAGCCTCCCGGTCGTGGAAGAGGACGGGACTCTGGTCGGCATCGTCACCGAATATGATCTGCTGCAGGCCATGATCGACGGGCGTGATCTTCGGAAGATTCTGGCGACGGAAATCATGTCCGCTCATCCCGTGACGGTGACGGAAGACCAGACATTGGCCCAAGTGGCCGATCTGTTTCAGGACCGCTATATCACACGCGTCCCGGTGGTGAGGAACCGGAAGCTGGTGGGCGTTCTCGCCCGTCGCGATCTGCTGTTCGGGTACATGAGAGCCGCGCAGTACTGGTCGTGAATTCTCGTGAAGCATCCCTCGGCTCCGCTCGGGACGCCTCTCGCGAGAGAAGCGAGAGGAGCGAGAAACGCGCGACGAGTCGAGGAGGCGTTAGACCGAGTCCTCGCCGTTCGCGCTCGCATTTCCCGCAGTTGTGAAATACGAACGACGCATCAGATTCATACTCCTCACAGTGATGGTGGGCACCTTTGTTCCGTTCACGTCCCAGGCGGAACCCCCCAAGAAGCCACGTGGGCCTTGCGATATCGCCTATCCGAGCGATGCGACGGTGGAGTGGGAGTGCCGCACGCTTCGTGCGGGCGAATCATTGGAAAAGATTTTCGGCGACCAGTGGACCGACGTGGCGCGGTTCAACCGAATCGACCGGCGCCATGCGCATGCCGGCGTGTCCATCAAAGTCCCGAAACGGATCGAGGATCTGGAGGCCTTCAAGCCGCTTCCGCTGGTGTATCCGCCTGCAGAACGGGACGAGCAGTTCATTCTCATCGATCTCTCCGAACAGTTCCTCGGCGCCTATGAATACGGAGCCCTGCGCGTTGCCGTGCCCATCGCATCGGGGAACGGCCACAACGAAACACCCACCGGCGAATTTCGTCTTTCCGCCGCCCATCGTGCACGCCAGTCCTGCCTCTACACCGTCGAGGGCACTGATCGTCCATATCCCATGAACCACGCCCTTCGCTTTCACATCAACCGCGAAGGCGTGTCGTACTGGATCCACGGGCGGGACCTGCCCGGATATCCCGCGTCGCACGGCTGCATCGGGCTCTATGACGAACCGATGCAACGCGAACAGTACGGCATCCCCAAAGATCCGGAGCTGAACGATGCGAAGCGGCTGTTCGAGTGGGTGTTAGGCGGCGAAGCGCAGGATGACAACGTAATACCGCTTCCGCACGGCCCGAAAGTGCACATCATCGGCCAGGCCCCACCTGCCGACGAGCGCTAGCCCAGCTCATGATGACGGAGGAAATCCACGCTCACTTGATAAGTGTAACTTATTAACATGCACAATACTATCAATTGGACTTATCTCATGGCGGAAGTTACCTTGCACTCAAGCACGCGGGAGAGTCCGCGGCACATGTCGAACCATAAGGAGGATGCCATGAGAGTGAAGAGCATATTGACAGTTGGTTTCTTGTCGGTGATGGCCGCAACCGCAGTCGTGAATGCGTCCGACAGCTTCGCCGCCGATACGCGTCGAGTGGACGTCATTGAGACCCTCAATGAGACGGTGACGCAGTTGGACAGCAAGAAAGCCGTGGGCGAATCAATGAGAGTGGACGTCATCGGCGACATCGGGTCCGAAGGGCCAGTGTATCCCTACACCAAGCCGATGAGCCGCTGATGTCCGTCGAGGCATCGGGCTGAGGAGGGTTCTCTGTCCCTCCTCAGCCCGGGGCAGACAGGTAGATCTCAAAGCCCTGTTGCCCTGGACCCATTGAAAGGAGGGGCGTCATGTGGATATTAATCATCGTGCTGTTGAATACCGTGCCGGGCATCAACAGGATCACGGTGTTGCAGACGTATGCCACCTCTCAGGAATGCCAGATCGAGCGCAATCGCGTCGGCTACGAGATGGCAGCGGCCTATCCCTATGAGCGGGATTTCATGATCGCCTGTCAATTGAATCCCAGGCACGAATCATGACATAAGAAACGGCGGGCGACCGCAGCGGGAGACAATCATAGTGAGGGAGGGATATCATGGAAAAAGGTGGACGTCCAGCAAGGTCAGAAGCTCACAATGTCCCGCAAATTGATCTCGGCATCCAGCCGGCCCAGCGCAAAGCCATCGCCGAAGGGTTGTCGAAAGTATTGGCCGATACCTATACGCTCTACCTCAAGACACATAACTTTCATTGGAATGTCACTGGCCCGATGTTCCAAACGCTCCACCTGATGTTCGAACAGCAGTACAACGAACTGGCGCTCGCGGTCGACCTGGTCGCGGAGCGGATCCGCGCGCTGGGGCATCCGGCTCCTGGAAGCTATGCCCAATTCTCGAAGCTGTCCTCCGTTACCGAAGAAACGGGTGTGCCCAAGGCGGAAGACATGATTCGTCAGCTGGTCGAAGGGCAGGAAGCGTTGGTACGGACGGCGAGGAACGTGTTTGCCACGGCCGAGCAGGCGTCCGACCAGGTGACCATCGATCTCCTGACGCAACGCATGCAGGTGCACGAGAAGACGGCGTGGATGCTGCGGAGCCTGCTGGAGTAGGGCACGGCGACAGGTTCTATGATTCTGTGATAATCCGCCCGCCGGGTTTCTCCTCACCTTCGCTCCATTCGGCCACAGCCTGTGCCATCTCCTCGAGTCGCTGGGCGGCCCGGCCGAATACCGTGTCGGGTGGATAGGTACCATCGAGCCCCCGTTCACCCGCTGCGACCCCGGTGAGCAGTTCCAGTGCCTCTTCAATCGTGTTCACCGCATAGACCGTGAAGTGCCCTGACTCCACGGCCTCCACCACTTCACGGCGAAGGGCGAGGTGCTTGGTGTTGCGGGCGGGAATAATGACGCCCTGCATGCCGGTCAGGCCTCGACGCGAACAGGACTCGAAAAACCCTTCGATCTTTTCATTCACCCCGCCGATCGGTTGCACCTCACCCAATTGGTTGATGGAACCGGTGACGGCCAGCCATTGATGGATCGGCAGGTCGGCAAGGCTGGAGAGAATCGCGGCGAGCTCGGCGACGGCCGCGCTGTCTCCTTCCACCTCGGAGTACGTCTGTTCGAATGTCAACGAGGCGTTCATGGCAAAGGGATGGGAGCCCGCGAATTTCCCGGCGAGATAGCCCGCCAGGGTCATGACTCCCTTGTTGTGGACCATGCCGGCGAGTTCCGCCTCCCGCTGGATGTCGATCACGCCTTTCGTCCCGACGTAGGTGCGGGCGGTGATGCGCGTGGGGCGTCCGAAGGAATAGTCGCCGAGCTGATGAACGGAGAGTCCATTGACCTGGCCGACGACCTCGCCGTCGAGATTGACCATGAGGGTACCTTCTCGAATTTCGTCCTGGACCCAATGTTCGGCCAGATTGGACCGGTAGCGCTTATGGGTGACGGCATCGTCGACATCCGCCCTGGTGACAAAGGGGTGGCCTTCTTTCTTGGCCCAGTATCCGGCTTCGCGGATGAGATCGCTCACAAGGCTGAACCGGAGCGACAGCCGGTCATGGCGATCCGCAAACCGGAATCCCTGGCGGATAATTTCAGCAACCGCATCGGCGCCGAAGTGCGGAAGCCCCTCCTCGCGGCAGAGTTTGGCGACGAACCGGGCATATTGGCGGTCATGCCGCTCGCTGCGAACCACTTCGGTGTCGAAGTCCGCCTTTACCTTGAAGAGCTTGCCGAAGTCTTCTTCATACGCCTGGAGGAGATGGTAGAGGACGGGTGGGCCGACCATGATGACTTTCACATTTACCGGGATAGGCTCCGGCCTGAGTCCTGCCGTGGAGAACCCGTAGAACTCGCCGGGATCCTCGATCTTCACCTCGCCTGTTTTGATCACACGCTTCAAGGCATCCCAGGAGAAGGGTTGGCGCAGCATGTCCAGGGCATTGACGATCAAGTAGCCGCCGTTGGCCAGCAACACGGCGCCGGCGCGGATTTCGGTGAAATCGGTATACATGACGCCCATGTGGGCCCGGCGTTCGACCTTCCCGATCAGATTCGTATAGGTCGGGTGGGATTCGTCGATCATCGGAGCGCCCTCTCCCGGGTCGTGCTCCACGATGAGATTGACGAGGAATCGCGTCATATCGGGACGCCGGAGTTCCAAGCCGGGAATCGGCAGAACGGGCCCCTCGCGCGGGAGGAAATCTTTGTAGTGGTGGACGATGTCGTTGTGGACGCGTGCGAGGTGGGCCGCGACAGCCGGCAGGTCCTGATAGGTCCGGCGCATGGTCTCATACCGGCCCTCCAGGACATTGGTGACCAGCTGACGGTCGAGATT
>DASPGL010000036.1:0-10212 GCA_035620635.1 Nitrospira sp.
CGGATGCTTCGCGCGATCCACCTGTTTGATCAAGTGGCATTGCGAACAAGCCACGCCGTCGAGCGTGGGGTCGCCGGACTGCGCTTGATCGATAAAGAGCTGTGTGTGTTCTGAAAATTCGCGCACGTGCGGCGCGTGGCAACGGAAGCATACCGCCTTGTCCTTCCCGGCGGGCGAATTCAGATAGGCGTTGAGCGAGGCGCGGAATGCCGGAGAATGAATGGACTTCGCGAGCGGAGAGGTTTCCCATTCCTCATAGACACGCTCGTGACAGCGTTTGCATTTGTTGGAATGGGGGAAGGCCTTCTCAATGAGCGCTTGAGCCTTCGCCTCCTGTGCCAGAGCAGGAGTAGCCCCCCCAGCACACAGGGCCAACCAGCCTGTCAGGGCCGTCGCCATGATTCCCGCAACCGTTACCGACCTGGCTCGCCTCACGAACTCCGTTCCTCTCGTTACAACGCCTTGACACGATAGGTCAGGATGCGCGGCTGCGCATACTCACCGAGGATCTTCTCGGCCTCCTCGCGATCCTTGTCGCTGCCCAGTGTAGCGAGGTACTTCTTCTTCAAGGTAGGTTCAGGCATCGGAATGAGCGCGTAGTTGAGGACCGCTTCGACCGTCGCTCCGACCGTGCCAGGCGGCAACGTCTGGACGAAAGGAACTTTCCTCGTGTGCCCGCCTTTGATGAACGGATCGGGAATCGGACCGCGCAGGATCTTGTCGTAAGGCAGACCGAACTGCCTGGTCTCTTCGGCGAGGACCTTGCCTTTGGCATCTTTCGTCCTGACCGTCAGGAAAAACTGCTTCAACACCGGATCCCCGTCGGGAAAGCTGTGCGGCAGGCTTCCGATCTTCACCAGCGCGACTCCCTCCAGGGTAGCGCCCGTCTGTCCTGTCACATCGATATCGATACGCGGCAGCCATTCCGCCTGCAGGTTGCGATTCCGCAGCAGGGTGCCGGCGACCACGACACCGCGGAACCAATGGCGACCGATGGCCCTGGTCATCGCACCACGCCGTGAGGTCGAACTTCCGGTCGAGGGCTCCATGTGGCAATCCTGGCAGGTCGTACCCTGGAGAATTTCCCCCGGCAGATCCTTCTGAGTCACATCCTTCACTTTGTCGAAGTGACAGGATGCGCAGAAGGCCGCCTCGCGAAAGAGCTTTGCCTGTGCCGCCGGATGGACCAGATTCTCTTCCGGATCGGCATAGGGTCCGTAGAGGAGCGGGCCCGGCTGCACCTTGAACGTCGGCGGCGGGGCAGGCTTCCCTTCCACCGCGTGAATCAAGTGACAGGAGGCACAGCCGATTCCTTCGACCTGAGGTGTACCCGCCAGAATTTGTGCCGTAAGTTTCCCTGCGTGCTGCGGGAATACGGTCATGGAAGGCACATGGCAGGTCAGGCAGCGACGCCGGTCTTCCGGCGTGGGATCTGTCTGCAACCAAAGGCCCAGCACCGTCCGGAAGACCGGAGACTCCAACGAGGTGCCGTGCAAGAGCGCGGCGTCAACACGGCCGAACGTTTTCAAGTCCGGTGTCTGCTCCCGGACTCCCTTCCACTCTTCATAGTGGCGGTCATGGCACTGCTTGCACTCCTCCGAGCGGATGAACGCCTGCTCAATCTCTGTCACCCAGTCGGCCGGCGCCCGCTCGGCGGATTGTTCCGCGCCTGCGTATTCGCGGCCGAACGCGGCGAGGCCGATCATCAGCAGCAGCACCGGCAAGATGGTCCAGCCGCTCCGTACCTTTGTCATGCTCCGTTGACGCCCGGTTAATCCCGCTTGCAGCCCACAAAATGAAAATTGACGCCCCAGCCGACCGGATCGCCAGGATCCGCCGCCGCATAGGTACCGACGGTAAAGTTGCATTCCTTCATCGCCTTTTTGAGCGTCCGTCCGAAATCGATCATGTTGCGGATTTCGTGCTTATCGATCTCCTTGATGACCGATCGCACCTTGATGCCCGCATAATCCGCCCGGGAGTTGCCGATGACTTCGAACACGGCAACACCTTGCGCCTGTTGCAATTTCAACTCTTTCTGGATCTCCGCATCCACGCTCCCGACAACGATGCCGAACTCTTCCCCGAGCTGCGCCGCTTCCTCCTCTGTCATCCCGTTCGGCTCATCCGCCGCCTGCACAACGCCGAAACCGGCGAACAGGAAGCTGCCCACCATCGCGATGCCAAGGAACACTCCTCTCACAATCCTACCCCGTCTCCGCTAGAGTTTGGCGCTCGCATCGATGACCAGCTCAAGCCAGGGCGCGACAGCCTTCTGACCGTTACGTTCCTTGTTTTCCCCGTTCCATACGGCAAACGAGACGGTTTGCACCCGGCCGGGGATCAGCTTGGCTTCATTCTCCGGTTCCTCACTCGCAAGGGGCCGACGCATCACGACACGCCAGATCCCGTCTTTCCACAGCGCCTTTCCCTGCACACGCCCCTGCTTTTCTTTGGTCGTCAACGTGCTGAACCCGCCGCCGATGAGATCCTCCACCGACGAGATCCGGCGCGGGATCACTTCGAACGTCCGCACGCCGCCCTCTTTTTTCTCGGAGGTCCTGGCCGCTCGGCGATCGATGTCGCTCTGCCAGTCCGCTTTCCAATGCCAGATGTTGATGTAGTGATCGAGCTGCCCCATACAGAAGAAGGCCGGCGCGTCGCCGAGTGGAAGCCCGATCGCCACCCCGTCCCGGAACGTCCCCGGCGTCAGCCGGTCGTTCTTCGTGTTGTCCTGCCACTCGAGTAGGAACGCGATATCCGTCCCATTGTGCATCGATCGTACCGTCAGCGCCCGGGCCGTCGGCTCTGGCCACACGGGTCGCGTAATTACCTGCCCACTGAGCGGGAGGGTCATCGGCGGCACCAGACTCCAGGCCGCATCGTCCGGAGCGTTTGGCAGCTGGCCCCCGACCCTATGGGACCGGATACTGATCCCTTCGGAACTGACGAGGGGAATCCCGAATGCGCCAAGGATGCTGGCTGCAAGAAGTAGACTGGAGAGGAACAACAGGAGAAAGGGACGGGAGCGATAGAGGGTGGTCATTCGCACCATGCAATAGGTCCGGGAACCGACGGCGCAAACACACCCTGCCGCCGGTTACGACGCGAGCTTCAGGCGTCGGATCTTGTTCTCTCCTCGTTCGCAGATATACAGGTGCCCGTGCTGATCCAGTGCCAACCCGACCGGTGCATTCACCACCGCCTCGACCGCGAGAAGACCGTCGCCGTGCTTGAGCATCCCTGCTGATTCCTTCGCCACGAATCGTGCGGCACCGCAGCCGCCCATGTGCTGGTCTTCGTACCCGCTGTCGCCGTTGCCGGCTACCGTCGTGATACGACCTGTGACAGCATCGACCTTCCGCACCCGGTGGTTCATCGTATCGGAGATGTAGAGGTTGTCGTTACGATCGAACAGCACAGCTTCCGGAGCGTGTAACATGGCCCGGACCGCCGGCTTGTCATCCCCGTCATACCCGTACCGGCACACACCTGCGATGGTCGAGATCGTCCCGGTGCCGGCCTCAATCTTACGTACCCGGTTGCTGCCCTTATCAACCAGATGCACCTCGCCCTTGTGACTCACTGCAACGCCGACGACATCATAAAGCCGCGCCTCCATGGCAGGCTTTCCGTCATCCAGATACATCGACAGATCCAGGCCGTCCGAACACACCGGCATGAGCCATCCGTGATCGTCGCTGAAATCGATTCCGATCGCATCACCCGAGAGCACCACAAGATTGCGGGCAACCAACGGCTGTTCACGCGCCTCATCCTCGGCAGTCCAGGTTCCGGCGATCGTCGTGACCAGCCCGGTCTTCGGATCATATCGCCTCACCCTGTGCGCCTGGGTGTCGGCGATATACAGTACATCCTCCCGGTCAAACGCGATCGCCGCGGGCCACGTGAGGTTCACCTCCAGCCCCGGCCCATCCCCGTTGAACCCGTGCTGGCCGGTACCGACCACCGTCGTGATGACGCCGGTTTCGCCATCAACCCGGCGGATCCGGTTGCTCCCCGAATCGCAGATATAGAGATTATTTCTGGAGTCAAACGCGACGCCCAGCGGCAGGTAGAGCCCGGCCTCGCCGCAAGGCCCTTCGTCACCGCAGTAGCAGGTCTCGCCGATCCCGGCGAAATTGTGGAGCGTGCCCGTATCGAGATCGATACGCCGGATGCGGTCGGAACCGGACTCGGCGAAGTAGACCCACTTCTCTTCACGATCGAGAGCGACGTGATGAGGAAGCGGAATCCCCGCTTTCACCGCCCGTTTACCGTCACCCGTGCTGCGGGCCTTGCCGTTGCCCGCAAAGGTTTCGATATAGCCGTCAGCCAACCGCAGTACTGTCTCCATGAGACGCGACCTCGATCCCTCTGCTCAGCGTCCGCGACGCACTTTACCCGCGCGTCGCTGGCTGCACGGTGGCGGCCGGCTGATCCACATTGACGGCCTGGGCCGGTTGGGCAGCGATCGATTGAGGCGGCGTGGCAACCTGCTGCTGAGCCGCAGCCTGGGCTTCGGCTTCAATCGCATCGGCCTCATGCACGGACTTCTTGAATCCCTTGATTGCCTTGCCCAACCCTTCGCCCAATTGCGGCAGCTTTCCGGCCCCGAAAATGATCAAGACGATGACCAGGATCAGGATCAGCTCAGTAAACCCAAGACTCCCAAACATGGTGTGCTCCTTCGTAAAGGGTGAATCAGGCCCCGGAACTGTCTTTGGTTTTTTTCGCGAACCGCTCTCTCAGGCGCTTGCGGGCCTCCTCGGCCTTCTCGAACATCTTGCACTTATCGTAGACGCTGATGAGATTGTAATAGGCCAGGGGCTCGTCCGGATTGTGCTCGACGGCATTCTCCATGACCGAGATCGCCAGATCCGTCTTCTGATGATTGAGCGAGATTTCCATCAGCTTGAAGCTGGATTCCAGGTGCTTCGGGTCCAGTTCCAATGTCCGGAGATAGCACTGAATACCCATGTCGATCGTGTTGTAGTCGGAGACCTGCGGATTGTCCAACTCGACATACACGCCGGCCAGGTTGTACCACGCAATCGGGTCGTCCGGCGTAATCTCGACGAGACGCTCGTAGTACGTTTTCGCCTCCATGTATTTCTTCTTGTCCGCATAGACTCGGCCGAGATTGAACAGCGCCAGCACGTCCTGCGGGAACACGTCCAAGGCATGCCGGAATTCGGCCTCCGCCTCATCGGTCATGTTCTTCGTCGCATAGATGGTCCCGAGGTTCGAGTAATACATGGCGAGCGAGCGGTTCATTTCGGCACGCAGCGCTTCGGCCATCTCGATAGATTTTTTCACTTCCGTCAGGGCGTCATCGAGCCGTCCCTTGCTGAAATACAGTTCGCCCAGGCGACAGCGTGCCTGAAAATCGTCAGGCTCGGTTGCGAGCAGCTTCTCGATTTCGGCGATCTCTTCGTCCGGAGACAGAGGCTGATCGCCTGGATCAACGGCGGCGCCGGTCGGTGTCGGAGCTGGTGTCGATGGTGTATCCATACGATGACAATCCCAGGCTTCGGTCCCCCGCTAGACCTGTCTGATGAGAAGGCCCTCCGGTGATTCCATCAATGAATGGCCCGTGGCCGGCATGGACTCCTCGACGGGTGACTTGATCCGATCGAGGGAGAGCAGTATGAGACCGAGGATCATCATCAGGGTCAGATTCGAGAACAGCAACGCGTACCCGGCGATGAACATCAGGCCGATCCCATACCCCGCCAATCGTCCCATCCCCAACAGCCGGATGACGGTGTACGACCAACAGAGCAGACCCGCCAGATAGAGCGCGAACGGCAGATAGAACGTATAGCCCATGCCAAACTGGAAAATCCAACCGATCCCCTGGGAAGCCTGCCGGACTGCCGACGCCAGCGCCGGATTGTACAGGTCCAACAGATAGTCGGTGAAGAACAGCGTCGCAAACAGTGCGCCCGCCGTGGTCCAGAACCAGATCGCCCGCAGGCGCTGCCGTCGATTTCGCGTCTTCAAGGACAGTCCCCGCCCGTAGGCGGCGAAGACTAGCACACTGGCCAGAATCATCAGCGCTTCGCCGGCCCGGTGGAATTCATAGACAAGGGGCGGAGCCGCTAGCGTTCCGGAGAGTCCGTAAATCGTCGACACGATCTGATAATACAACCACCCGGCCATTCCCAGCACATACGTGACGACGAGCAGGCGCTGCGCCCGCTCGCGATGGGTGCGCAGATAGTCCAACCCCCACAACGTCAGCGTGACCAGCGCCACACCGTTGTAGACGATGGCCCCCAGCATCCCCGGCTGGACAATCAGAAATCCGACGGTCAACACCAGCAGCAGCCCGGTTCCCGCCAGGGCAGCGCCGGTGAGGCGGCTTCTTCCCTGATCGAGTCGCCGGTTCGCCATCGCCAGCATGAGACTGAGGAACAACAGGACCGCCACAACATTGAGCAACCACGCCCCTACCTCGGTCAAGACGGTGAACGTCGGCGTGATCCACGGATGGGTTGCCGCCATCTTGCTGAGATGCATCCCGAGCCGGGACACCAGACGATACAGGATCAGTTCCAGGAACGACGCCAGCAGGACGAGCTTGACGGTGTACTCGAACAGGAGGCCGAAGTCCCCGATTCGTCCGGCCAATCGCTCACCCATGCCTGCTGTCCTGACCACCAAACAAGCCCTCCGTACGCCGGCATTATATCGTTCGCGAAAAAACGGGGTCAATGTTACGCGGTGTCACCCGCCGGTCCTGGGTCGCGCTCAGCCGATCGGCTGAGGCGCCCCTCGGGCCTCCGCTTTTGCTTTGGCGATGTACAACAACCCGTCGGCCATCGAATAATTGAACGGCAGCTCGCACACGACTTCGCTGACCCGTTCATACACGTATTGGTAGAGCTTCTCGGCCTGGTCCGGCGTCATGCCTCCCTGCACTTCGTAGAAAAATCCAAGACTCAGGTCCTCCGCCGATGGTCGCATGATACGCCTGATTCCGTATTCGCCCGGATCGCTCATGATCGGCGCTTCCTTCTCCAGATCGAAGAGGCAGGGCTGACAGGAAAACCCGTAGGAATCATGGAGCTTCGAGTTTTCCACGATGAAACTCATGGTTTCCATCGCTTCGGCTTCGGTTTCTGTGGGGAACCCGACGATGATGTAGCAATGCACCGCGATGCCGAGATCGACGCAGTCGCCCGCGATACGCCGGACCCATTCCTGCTTGATGCCCTTCTTCATGAGGTCCATCACGCGCTGGTTGAAAGATTCGAGACCGAAGACGATCTTCAAACACCCCGCATCCCTCATCGACGTGAGCAGTTCGCGGGTCAGGTTCTTCTCGAACCGCATTTCGCACGTCCACTTCACATCGAGCCGTTTCTCAATCATCTGCTGACAGAGCCGCTTCGTCGGCGAGAGCGCGAAGCATTCGTCGGTGAAGAAGAAATACTGCGCCCCGTAGCGCTGCTTGAGCCATTCCAATTCTTCGATCGTTCGCCCCGGATCCTTCTGCCGGAAGTTCTGGTGATCAAGAGTGAGCGCGCAGAACGCGCAATCCTTGTAGTAGCAGCCGCGTGAAAATTGTATGGGCAACACCGGTTCCGGCGACAGGTAGCGGCCGAGCGGAAACCCGTCGTAGTTGGGAGCGGGCAGCTGGTTGACGTTTTCTGAATAGAACGGCTGATTGACCGTGACCTTCCCGTTTTGCCGATGGATCAGGTTGGGGACCTTGCTGAAGTCTTTCTTGCCAGCCAGCTGATTTACCAGTTCCAGCAGCGCCGTTTCTCCTTCAAACACCACGATGTCATCGGCCAGTTCGAACAGGCCTGGGCACCGGCGAATATTGTCGACCAGACGCGTGAAGATGCTCCCGCCAATCGTCACATGCAGTTCCGGCGCGACCTCCTTGATCAACCGGCAGAGGGTCAGGCCCGGGATGATCTGCGAGGTGGCAGTGATCGACACCCCGATCAGGTCGGGGCGATCATTGACAATCGACAAGAGGAACATGTCGCGGAACAGACGGCGATAGGGATTTTGCGTTTCGTCGCGAACGACGGCCAACAGGTCCTTCGATGAATAGATCGAGTAGTTGCCGAATTGATTATCGACGACGGTGAGGCGGGTCGGGAAATACACCGACGAGATCACTTCCAGCCACTTATCGATCATGAACAGGCTGGCACGATAGGCATCCGGGTCGTAAAAGTTCTCGCTGCGCAGCGTCTCCTTGGCCACCTCGATCCGGTCGATCAAATAGGGGAAGCGGTCCAGCGAATCGGCAACCTTGGCATAGTGCTCGCGGCTGCCGGCGCCGGTTTCCCCCGACCGTACCCGCTCCAACTCCCGCTGCTTCTCGATTAACTGCCGATGAACCTGCGCCCCATAGGATTTCGTGAGCAGCCCGTCCAGGAGTTCGATGCCAAGATCACGCTGCGAGACATTTGACACGCCGCCCTGGCGGAGAAACCCCGTCAAGGACGGCAGGCTCAGATAAGGCTGAGAAGGGTGCCAGGTCGGTGGGAAAAGCAGTGAGACTTTCATCCAGTTCTATTCCAATTGCTTCGGAAAATCAGCGGGTTTCGAGAAATATTCCGTTTGGGTTATACCCTCCGCACGGCGTGAAATGCAACCGGGTCCCCATCGGGAGAGACGCGTATCCCCTGGTCCCTGAAAAAGAAGACCCCGGACCGTCAGATCACTCTCCTGACGACGATCCGGGGCTCCTCGTTGATCCTTACCGACTGCCTCCTGTCGAGACCAGAGCGTGCCAGCCTCCGGAAGACCGTCGCTCGATTACAGTTTCAGCGTGAACCAGGTCGAAAGAGCTTTCATACCGTTCCGCTCGATGTTCGATCCGTCCCAGACCGCAAACGCGACGGGCACGGACATGCCCGCCTTGAATTGCGTGTCATTGGCATCGCCGTTTTCCAGCGTCCGCTTCACGACCACACGCCATGTTGGGCCAGTATACGCACCACCCTTGATGGATCCGGCCGGTTCCCACACGCCGTTCCCAACCACATCCTGGTGTGCCTGAGTCGTGAGGGTGCTGAAGCCGTTCGCGTTCAGGTCCTCCACCGAACTGACACGCAGGGTCGGGTCGGACAGGATGTTCCCGGACCAGATGCCTGGATTGAAGGGGCCGAGGCTCCGGCCGATCCGGTCCGGATAGGTCACGCCGCCGGCCGGCTCTTCAAAATAGTAGTCCCAGAAAATGCCGGGATATTGATCGTCCACATCCCAGATGCCCGCGCTGTCCTTGCCGAGATCCTTCTGCCATTCTGCATTCCAACGCCAGATATTCGTGGTCCCGCCGGACTGCCCCATGCACTGAAACGGCGGCGCACCGGCCGTGTTCACTGGAAACATAACGGCGACCTGGTCCCGAAAATCCTGTGGCCCGATCGTCGTATCGTTCTTCGTCTGATCACTCCACTCCAAACGCAACCCAACCTCCTTGCCATTTGTCATCGCCTTCACAAACACCGACTTGACGGAGATGTTCGGGTGCATGGGGGTCGTGATCAACTGCCCGCTTAACGGGACGACGATACCCGGTACGCTTTCCCAAATCGGATTGGCACCGTCCATGGGAATCGGGCCCTTGATCGTCTTGGCTGGAATCGTGACCGGCTGGCTGACCGCCAGCGGGACCTGCCCGATCGTCAGCATGATGCCGACGACGAGGGCAGAGAGTAGAATCGCAAACACCAATTTCCTGTTGGCCGTCTGCACCACTCGCATATGCCTCATCCCTCCTCTCAATAAAGTGATTGTTTCCAACACCACAGCGTCTGCGTTGACTCGGGGCGCAATATGATGCACGCCCTCTAAGCGGTTCCGACCGGTCCCTCTTCGGACTTGCCCTTGTCGTTGTCGTTTTCCTTCACTTCCATAAAAGACTGGGCACCGACCTCGTTCAGCAACAGGCTTAATTCATTGCCCTGGTCCTGCGCACCGCATTCGTAGGTCTGCCCCTCCGGGGAATTGAAGGTCGCCGGTCGATAATCGGTTTCGGTATAGGGTTGCGGCATCACGCCTAAATAGGCCGTTTCGAACTCCATCCAATCGGCAGTCATGTCCGCAATCAACCGGAAGAAGCCGGAATCCGCTTTCTTGGTCAACATGCGGCAGAACAACGGTACCCAACGGCCGATGTGATTTTTCACGAACTTCTTCTGCGCATCTACGACGATCTGCGTTTTCTCGGCCACGTCA
>DASPGL010000037.1:0-14245 GCA_035620635.1 Nitrospira sp.
TGATTTTGACTTCGTGGGGGAGCGAGCGGAGGACCCGGTGAGTCTGAGGCGCAAGCGTGAAATTCTGATTTTCTGACAGGTCCCACCGGACGGAATGCCGGGAGGACAGGAAATTCACGATGAGGAGAATGGCGGAGAACAGCAGCACCATGAGCAGGCTGTTCACCCCCATGCGCGTCGAGCGCCGACCGGAGAAGGCTTTGACGGTCTCAAAATGCAGCACGAAAAACAGAATCAGGCTGACCAGGGCCAGAACTTCCGCAACCGTGACGGCCCACAGTGCATCCGGCCGGAGGCTGTAGGCAATCATGCCGCCGATGCCGAGCACCAGTCCGAGAATGCCGAGAGGGAACGATTGCGGTCTCATTTCCATCGCGCCGACTCCACGACCCGGTGCGTGAGGAACAACATGAGGATCAGGCCGCTGCCGAAATACACGAGGTCGCTCGTGTCGATCAGCCCTCGCACCAGGCGGTCATAATGCTCCATAAACGAGACGTAGGTGATGACGCGGCTCGCCGCGGTGTCG
Organism: Nitrospira sp.; assembly: GCA_035620635.1. Lineage (GTDB taxonomy): Bacteria > Nitrospirota > Nitrospiria > Nitrospirales > Nitrospiraceae > Nitrospira_D. The sequence continues at coordinate 530 of DASPGL010000037.1, forward strand.
CCCAGGAGGGCGCCGAGCCCCGAGACGAGCCAGCCTGTGAGCAGAATGCCGAAACTGACAAAGGCCGCGACGATTTGGTTCTCCGTGAGCGCCGACGCAAATACACCGACGGAGAGAAAGAGGGCGCCCAGCAGTGCCATGCCGAGATAGCCGGTCCACACCGGGTTCCAATCGAAGTCGCTGAAGAGCATCAATACCGTCGGAACCAGCCCCGTCAATCCCAACAGGCCGAGGTAGATCAAGAACACGCTGACAAACTTGCCCGTCACGATTTCCATGATGCTGATGGGGGAGGTCATCAGAAATTCGAAGGTGCGCAATTTCCGCTCTTCGGCGAACAGCCGCATGGTGAGGATAGGCAGGATGATCAACAGGACGAGCCGCATGCTGGCGAACAAGTTGCGAAACACCAGATCGTTCAGGTTGATCTGAGCCATGCCTCCCTGCATCTGCATCAACTGAATGGCCTGTGCACTGGCGAATCCGACGTAGAGATACGAGAGAAAGCCAAATAGAAGGAGGAAGACTGCGCCGACGACATACACAATCGGCGACACGAAGTAGCCGCGCAGTTCCTTGGCGATGACGGCCTGTACCGGGGTCATGCGACGGGGTCCTTCGCGGTGACGGCTCCCTCGGCCGTCGTGCCGTCCGGCGCCGGCGGCTGGTGGTCCTCGTGGCGCGTGAGTTGAAGGAAGACGTCCTCGAGGGTCATGGAGACCGTGCGCAGCTCGAGCAGCCCCCAGTGATGGGATACCACAACACGGGCGATCTCATCGCGCAGGTCGCGGCCCAGGGCGCATTCGATCAGAAGGGTTCCCGTACTTTGACCGGGGAAGATGTTGAGCACGCCGGGGATCGCGCGGAGCTTCGCCTCGCAGTCCGCGGCGGGGGCCTTGAGCGTGACCGAGATCTTTTCCGAGTGCCGCAGCCGGGCTGACAATTGCTCGGGCGTATCTTCCGCCACGATGCGTCCGTCGCTGATGATCACGACCCGCTGGCAGACCGCGGTGGCTTCCGGAAGGATGTGGGTACTGAGGATCACGGAATGCGAGCCGGCGAGGCTCTTGATCAATTCCCGGATTTCAATGATCTGTTTCGGGTCGAGACCCACCGTCGGTTCATCCAGGATCAAGACGGGGGGATCGTGCAGCAGCGCTTGCGCCAGGCCCACGCGCTGGCGATAGCCCCGGGACAGGTTACCGATCAAGCGATGTCGCACTGAGCCCAACTCCAGCCGTCCGATCGACTGATCCAATGCGGAAGTCAGGTTGCGCCCCGCCATCCCGCGCAGCCGACCGACGAAGGTCAGGTATTCGGCGACGGTGAATTCCTGATAGACCGGGGGGGTCTCCGGCAGGTAGCCGATACGGCGCTTGACCTCGATCGGCTGATCGGCGCAATCGAAGCCGGCGACCAGAGCCGATCCCTCCGTCGGAGGCATGAAGCAGGTGAGAATCCGCATGGTGGTGGTTTTCCCCGCCCCATTCGGGCCGAGGAAGGCCAGCACCTCGCCCTTGGCCACCGAGAAGGTCACCCGGTCAATGGCCGTATGATGTCCGTACCGCTTGGTAATGTTGTGAACGTCGATCATGAATGTGATGACGGTATGCTCAACGGTGGTGGGTGTAACGGCACCGCTCTCGAAACCGCACGTGTCCTCTACGCGCAGGGGATCTTACTCAGTCCGTTCGAGGCAGTCAATACGACGGGGAGGCGGCGAGAGCGGGCTCTCAACCGGACGCCCCCGCGTAACAGTGGCGCGGGCAAGGGTTTGATGTGCGTAAAGCCTCGGCGACGCGTCCGACTGTCCTCAGGGGGATTGACTCAGGTTCCCTCCTCCTTATATATAAGAACACCGCCTTCACTGAGCACAGACTTCGCAGGACGTTTCCGTACTCTCGCTCATCACACGACGGAGTGTAGCTCCTTCATACCAAGGTAGGGGAAAGGGATACTCTGACGGTATTGTTGAAGTTGCGACACATTCGTACCCTGGGGATCATGAATTCACTGCTACCGAGTCAGACAATGATGCGACGGAGGACGCCCGGACAGCCCCGGTCTGACGGACAGTCCATCGGCAGTCTGCTTGCAGCAGTGCTGTGTCTCTCACTCGGGGCCTGTTCGTGGATCCCCAAGGGTGAGAGCGGGCTGGATGTTGGGATCAAGGACCGGGGAGTGGCCTCCTGGTACGGGGCGCAGTTCCATGGAAGGTTGGCCGCCAACGGAGAGATGTTCAATATGCAGGCGTTGACCGCGGCCCACCGAACTCTGCCTTTGGGCAGCATGGTCCGGGTCGTCAACGTCGTGAACGGGAAGCATGTCCGGGTACGAATCAATGATCGGGGTCCCTACGTGAATGGGAGAATTCTGGACCTCTCCTATGCTGCAGCGGTTCAGTTAGGGATGATCAACGGGGGGATTTCGGTCATTCAGCTGGAGGTGATCGGCGATCACCGGCCTGACTTCGTGGTTGAGGCGGAGGAAGCCGCTGCCTCGACCTCCCCTCTTCTGGTTCTCCGCCGGTTGGAGCCGGAGACTGTCTCCCCCGCTCCTTTCCCGCGCCTGGACCGGATTGATTCCTCGATGGCCACGGTGCATCGTCTGCCACCGACCGATGTCCTCGTCCAGCGTCGCTGGAAATGGGCTCCCTCGATCCTCTCTGCCAATCCGACCCACCGCGACCATCCGGCACTTCTGCTGTCCTAGTCGGTAGCAAGCCCCTCGCTGTTGACAGTGCAGAAACCTCTCCTCTAGACTGCGCCTCTTGGCGCGGGAGTCGATGGGTGCGTACACTATTGGAGAGGGAGTGAGGGGGCATGGCGAAGAAAACCACAGCGGAGTCGGAAGAAGCTCGTTTAAAGAAGAAGCTGGCAGCCAAACGGACCGGGTCAGGCAATACTGAAGGCAATGCCGCCCTGCGGGCCTTACGGAAGCGATTGAAACGGGAACAGCGCAAACGGCGCGCCCTCGCACTGCGCAGGAAACACGCGGCCGGCAGCAAAGGCGCGGCAGCTGCCCCGGCGTCGGCGTGATCGTCCGGCGACCGCCCCCTGCGTAGCCCGGTGGAATGAGAGCATGGAGCAGGACCCACACAGTCAGCCTCAAGAGATCGCCCTCCCTGCGCAGACGGCCGGCGAGGACGTGACCGGTCGGGCGGCCGCCGGTCTGACGGCGGAGCAGCTTCCAGTGGCCGATAGCACGACGGCTGTCGCGCAGGAGGCGGTGGCCCTGGAGGAGGAACAGGTCAAGGATGAGATCGATATCCAAATCGATCTGCTCACCGATCCGGACTGGGTGGTCCGCCGGGAAGCCGTCATCACGCTCGGTGAGATGGGGGATGAGCGGTGTGTGGAGCCATTGGCACGGGCGTTACGCGACGGGGATTGGCAGGTTCGGGAGGTGGCCATTGAGGCCATGGGGCAGGTGGGTTCCCCGGCCGTCGAAACACTCCTCAAGCTGCTGCGTGACTGGGAAGTACGCAAGTATGCCATTGCGGCCCTCGGCAAGATTCGCGACGAGCGGGTGCTCGATCCCCTCATGGCCCAGCTGCGAAACGATGAGTTCAAAGACGATGCCGTCAACGCGCTGGTCGAACTGGGCGGCCCCTGTGTGCCGAAATTGATCGCGGCACTCAAAGATAAGGACGAAAACGTTCGCAAGTGCGCGGTGCTGGCCCTGGGACGAATCAAGGATGTCGATGCGATCGATCCGCTCGTTGAGATGTTGGGCGACAAGGACTGGTTCACGCGCCTGACGGCGGCGGCGGCGCTGGAATCGATCGGCGACGAGCGGGGTCGCGAGGCCATCAAGCCGCTGCTCAAAGATCCCGATATGGTTGTGAAGATGCGGGTGGAGCGAATCCTGGCCAAGTGGAAAAAACAGCCGGGATCGCAGCCGGCCACCGCGTGAGCTATTTATTCAGTAGCTGATCTATCCGGTGCTGCAGTTCATCCAGTCTCTTTAACGGCACCGATTTCCCCATCGCGATCTCCAAACGCACCTCCCGCAGCGAGCCGGCGAGATCCCGTACCGCATCGATCGACGCGTCCGACTTGATCCCTTTGCCCGCACCCTCAAGAGCTTCGACCGCCTCGCCGAGTTCTTTCGCCGCGTCGCCGAAGTTCCGGTCAAAGAGGTTCGCTTTGGCCTGCACCAGCCTGGACTTGGCATCGACGAGCCCCTGTCGCCGCCGGAGATCGCGCTCGATGCCCATCGTTGTGTCGAGCACGTTCCGGGACAGGTCCTTCATCGACTGCTGAAGATCCGAGACTGTCTGCTGTAGTGTGCCGACAGGTCGCTGTCCGAAGTAGTAGCCGCCCCCGAATGACCCGACGACGAGCAGCAGCACACCCAAGAATTTCTTCATGGCAGTCCTTTCAGCTTAGCGATGCCGCGGTGGTGAACCCGCTCGAGTCAATTGTTGCAACACACCGGAGGACACGGCAATCCTGACGGCGTCGTCCGAATCCCGCAGTCCGCTCGTCAGCACGGGGATGACGAGTCCTGACTGTTTCCCCAGGGCCTTCGCGGCCATGAGGCGGGGGAGCGGATGCTGATCTCTGAGGAGCGTCTGCAGCATGGACAAGGCCTGAGGCTCCGCAGCGACACTCAGCGCTTGAGCTGCGGCTCCACGGACGGACGGATCGGTGTGCTGCGCCAGTTCGGTCACGAGTGACAGGGCTGACGGATCGCCCAGGCGGAGCAACCCTTCGGCCGCGCTGGCCCGTACATGAACACTGGGATCTCTCGTCAGCGCCTGCAGCAAGGGACGATTCTCCTTGATTCCCAGCCGTCCGAGGCTCCCTGCCGCCACTGCGCGGACCATGGCCACCTCGTCGCCCACCGCATGTGTCAGGGCCGCCGCGCCATCAGGGGAGCCGAACTCACCGAGGGCACCTGCGGCGAAGGCACGGACGGACGGGATGGGATCATACACAGCTTGAGCCAGGACTGCCAGGCTCGCCGGCCGCTTCAACTGTCCGAGGATGCCCAGTGCTGCCATGCGCACGTCGGCATCAGGAAGCGTGGCGGCATTGGCGATGTCGGCAATTTTCTCCGATCGGCCCAACCGATAGAGGGCGGCATCGGCAAACACTGATTCGGGCCCTTCCTTCGTGCGGCTGGTCTCGACAAATCGCTGTGTGAGATCCCTGGCCTGCGCCTCTCCGAGGGCGATCATGGCGGCAATGCGGACCGTGGGCATCTCGTCTCCGAGCGCACGCCGGAGGGCGCCGGAACTCGCCGCCAGCCCGGCTTTCCCGATGGCTTCGGCGGCGCGGGCCCGGACCAGGACCGAGGAGTCCAGCAGGCCATCCTCAAGGATGGCCGCTGTTTCCCTCAGCCCCAGTTCGGCCAAGGCGGTATAGGCGGCGATGCGGACATGCTCCTGGCGGTCACGGACGCGACTGGTGATGATGGCAAGGGCCAAGGGACGGAGGAGTGCGGCGTCGTGGGATTGTCCGGAGGGGTGCAACTGCGCATAGATCGCGAGCGCTTCGTCTGTTCGCCCGAGGCGGATGTAGCTCAGACATGACAGGCGCAGAAACGGTTTTGAGGTTGTGGCATCGGGACGCAGTTCCCGGTAGAGCGTTGCGACCCCCGCATAATCACCGGCCTTGAAGAGTTCCGCAGCGCGTGCCTCGCGCGAAGGCACAGTGGTGTGTGCGGTACCGGCAGTGCAAGGTGAAACCGGGCACAACAAGATGACAGCGGCGCCCAGGAAGACTGCACAGACCGTACGGAGGCCTAGGCGTGGCGGGTGAACCGCCGGGCAATCGAACCGGGTCACCATGTCGAGGGAGCGCGCAGGGTAGCAGCGCTGTACATCATCCCCACATAGTCTTTGAGCATGCGCTTGGTGCAGAACTGAGGGGCGATGGTGCGGATGCATTCCTTGACCATTTGGAGCCAGCCGCGGGGAATTCCGTCGCGGTCTCGCTGATAGAACAACGGCACGGCCTCCTGCTCCAGCAGGCGATACAACTGCTCGCCATCATGGCGGTCCTGGGTCGGGACGTCGGCCGGCTCCGCCAGAGGCTGGATGCCCCAGCCGTTGGCGCCGTTATAACCCTCCACCCACCAGCCGTCGAGGATACTCAGATTGAGCACCCCGTTCAGCGCGGCCTTCATCCCGCTGGTCCCGCTGGCCTCCATAGGAAAACGCGGTGTGTTGAGCCAGATATCGATGCCCTGGACCAGATACTTCGCCATGTGCATTTCGTAGTCTTCGAGAAAGGCAATGTGGCCGCCCAGCTTGTGATCATGGCAGAAATTCAGGACTTCGTGGATGAAGTAACGCCCCGGTTCGTCGGCGGGATGGGCCTTCCCCGCAAAAATCAATTGCACCGGCCTCCACCGGTCCTGGAGGAGCCGTTTCAGCCGTTCGAGGTCTTGAAACAGCAGCGTTGCCCGTTTGTAGGTGGCGAAGCGCCGCGCGAACCCGATCGTCAGGGCTTCCGGGTCGAGCAGGGTGCCGCGCGTCAGCACCTGGGAAGGTTGCAGGTGGCCCTGCATCCAGCCATTACGCGCCCGCTCACGGATAAAACTCATTAGCTTCCGCTTCATGGCTTGACGCACGGCCCACAATTCGTGATCCGGGATATCCATTACGCGCTGCCACATCGCCGGATCGTCGCAGGTCTGGGTCCAGGTCGGGCTGAGCGATTTGCTGTACAGGTGGTGAAGCTCTGGAGAAATCCACGTCGGTGCATGGATACCGTTTGTCACGCTGCGGATCGGGATCTGCTCGGAGGGCAAACCGGGCCAGAGATGCTGCCACATATCGCGAGTCACGCGGCCGTGTTCGCGGCTCACGCCGTTGACGTGGGCCGACAGACGCATGATGAGTGCCGTCATGTTGAAGCCCTGCCCGCGGGATTCCGGTGTGTCGCCCAGCCGAAGAAACTCGTCGCGGGAGAGGCCGAGTTGCTCCCAATAGCCGGTAAAATAACGGTCCATCAGGTGGTGGGGGAACACGTCGTGGCCGGCGGGTACCGGCGTATGCGTCGTGAAGACTGTGCTCTGACTGACCAGCTCACTGGCTTCGGCGTGCGAGGAACCCTGCTGGATGTATTCACGGATCCGCTCCAGGGTGAGGAAGGCCGAATGGCCTTCGTTTGCGTGCCAGACCGACGGGGAGATTCCCAGAGCGCGGAGCAGCCGGACGCCGCCGATTCCCAGCAGAATTTCCTGACAGAGCCGCATTTCCTGATCCCCGCCGTAGAGCCGGGCGGAGAGGGCGCGGTTCTCCGGACTGTTTTCCGGTACATCGGTATCGATGAGGAAGAGTCGCACACGGCCCACCAGAACCCGCCAGACGACAGCGGTCACGTGGCGGTTGCCCATGTCGACGATGAACCGGCAAGGTTCGCCGGCGGGGGTCAGCGCCGGATGAATAGGCGAATCCGCCCGGTTGAACGGTGCGTAGGCCGCTTCCTGCCAGCCTTCCGGTGTGATGCGCTGGCGAAAGTAACCCTGCGGGTACATGAATCCGACTCCCACGAGCGGAATGCCCAAGTCGCTGGCCTCTTTGCAATGGTCTCCGGCCAGAATGCCAAGTCCCCCGCTATAAATGGGGATCGAAGTATGCAGGCCGAATTCGGCGGAGAAGTAGGCAACGGTTGTCTTGGCCAGATCGACATGCTGCGTACCGAACCAGTGTTTCCTGCTGCTGCGATACTCGTCGAACAGGCGAAACACTGCTGAGTATTGCCGGAGAAATGAGGGATCTTCGGCCAGCTGCGCGAGCCGGTCCGGCTTCACATCGGCCAGGAGCTTGACCGGGTTGTGGTGCGTGAGGAACCAGAGTGTGGGATCGATGGTCTCGAACAATTGCCTCGCTTCGAGCGTCCAGCTCCACCAGAGATTCTGGGCCAGCTCGGAGAGACGGCTGAGGTTCTGAGGCAGATGGTTGGACGAATCGTTTACCGGGGTCGGATGTTCCACGCAGACTCCCTCTGAAAATGGCAACAGTGTGATTGCGGGGCAACGTGGTGCGGAATGGCCGGTTCCTTTCGCCGTGTCAGGCGTGTCCGGCCTTATGCCACGAGGCCCACTGTTCGGAGAATGCCACGGCGGCATAGCGTTCGCCAAGGATTTTTGCAACTCGGTTGAGGAGTTTGGTGAGCTGCTGCAACTCGGCGGGGGTCAAGTCCTGGCGGAACTGCGGATGCAGGCCCCAACGGGTTTCGACTTCTTCTCCGGAGACGCTCGACATCAGGCTGACCAACTTCATTTCCTGCCCCGTCGTGGCTGTCCTGTCCGGTCGGTCGCCGACTGATGCAACAGCCGGCTGTGCGGCAGCCTCAGACGGGGGGATCTGTCGCTGCAGCACCGCGCGAATCGCCGGCACGACGGCGCTGGCACAGAGCGAGGCGGCGGAGCTGAGCTGCGCATTGCCCGATGCACCGAGCAGTTCGGCCACCTTCTCGCCGAAATCATGGAACATGTCCTGCTTCGGCTTGGACTCCTCGGTGATTAGAAACTTGTACGGTTCGTAGATCTGTCGGCTGTCCGCCACGGCGCTGCCGATCGTCATGACGATTTCCATCTGATCCCCCTGGGTACCGAAGACCGGCTCCAGGACACACGTGAGCTGTGCCGACACTGCATCTTCGAGGCCGTTCATGAAGTCCAACTGGTCTTTCATAGGCAGGTGCAGCGCAGCGAGCCGGTCGGTCAGGTTGAACATGATCTTGAGAAATTCCAGATAGAGCCCCCATTCGTCCTGGCGCTTGAGTTTCAGCGCTTGCTCGGGCGCCTGGCGCTTCATCATGGTGACCGATTCGCCTGAGACGGCGAGCATGAGTTCGGCCAGCTGGCGGAGTTGGTCATTGTATTCCGTAGGTGCGGCAGCCATGGGTGCTCCTTGCGTCGCCGGATTATATCGAAGACACGCGGGACGATCAAAGCGGGGGATTCACCAATTTCTCACAGAAATATTATCAGAAATCATTGATTGAAACAGTGGCGGCAGATTAACGCGCCTTTGAACGATCAGCCTCCAGGGTGAGCCACGGGCCATGCTGTCAAATAGTGGTTCCTGACACCTTTCTGGACCTGGTACAGTGAGACAGGTGAGATGGACCTGCTACATTGTCGAACACTGCGCCGCATAGCCGTCCGAAATCGCCGGGAGAGGCTCCGTTGCGCGATGAGGCGCGCGAACACCTGGTCGAGGTGGCGGACCTTCTTGCGAAAATGCTGGATACGACAGTCAGGATTCCCGGCACGTCGCTCTACATCGGATTGGACCCATTGCTGGGCCTCATTCCCGGCGTTGGCGACGCTCTGGCGAATCTTCTTGGGACGATCATCCTCGGCATTGCAACCCGATTACGACTTCCGCGGATCGTGCTGGCTCGCATGAGTCTGAACCTGCTGATCAATGGAACCGTCGGAGCGGTTCCGATTGCGGGGGATCTCTTCTCGGTCTGGTTCCGGAGTCATGCGCGCAACGCGGCTTTGCTCCGAGAGGCCGCCGAGAAGCCGGAGCGCGAGACGCGACCGGATTGGTTCTATGTGGGTGGGATCATCGGCGGAACGGTCCTGCTCGTCTTACTGGCCATCATATTTGTGGTATGGCTGGTTTTCAAGCTCTGGACGATGGCGGCTTTCTGAGCCGTTCCGGGCTTTGAAAGGGTGCGGGGGACTATGTTATACAGCGGCTCCCCGAGATGACTGGATTGCCCGACACGTCCTGCACACAACGTGATGGAACGAGAAATTAAGACCTATGTCCTGAAGCGGTCTGTTGAGGAAGCCGTGCCTCGCACGCTTTCCATTGATTATTCCGCCGCGTTGAATCAGCAACAGCTGGCTGCAGTGACAGCCGAAGAGGGGCCGTCGCTGGTGATTGCCGGCGCCGGCAGCGGCAAGACGCGCACGCTGGTCTATCGTGTCGCCTATCTCATTGATTCCGGTGTGGACCCCTCGAACATCCTGCTGCTCACGTTCACGCGCAAGTCGGCCCAGGAAATGCTGGCGAGGGCCGGCGACTTGATCGGCGCGAGGAGCCAGCGGGTGTGCGGCGGTACGTTCCATTCCGTCGCGAATCTGTTGTTGCGACGCTACGGCCGGTCCATCGGCATCGAGCCGGGCTTCACGATTCTGGATCGCGGCGATGCGGAGGACCTGATCGCGCTTGTGCGTTCGCAGCTCGGGCTCAACGAAAAGGATAAGCGCTTCCCCCGCAAGGGGACGATCATGGAGATGCTCAGCAAGAGCGAGAACACGCTCCGCAGCCTCGCCGAGATCATTCTCGAAGAGTTCAGCCATTTTGCCGATCATTCGGAGGAGTTGGCCAGGCTTCAAAAGGCCTATCAGGCCGCGAAGCGGCAGAAGCAGCTCCTCGACTACGATGATCTGCTCGTAATGCTGCGGCAGCTGCTCCTGATGGATGAATCGGCCCGTACGATGATCTCACTTCAGTACCGCTACATTCTCGTGGACGAATATCAGGATACGAACCGGCTGCAGGCCGAGGTCATCCGCCATCTGGCGACCACTCACAACAATGTGATGGTGGTCGGGGACGACTCGCAATCGATCTACGCGTTCCGGGGGGCGACCTTCAAGAACATCATGGATTTTCCCGTCCTCTTTCCCGGCACGTCAATCTACAAACTGGAGGAAAACTACCGCAGCACGCAGCCGATTCTGAATCTGGCCAACTGCATCATCGACGAAGCGGCGGAAAAGTACACCAAACGGCTGTTTACCAGAAAAATCGACGGCCCGCTTCCGGCTCTGGTGGAGGCGGCAGGTGAAAATGTGCAGTCGCGATTCATCGCTCAGAAAATTCTCGAACTCCGTGAAGAAGGCGTTCCGTTGAGCGAGGTGGCGGTGCTGTTCCGCTCGAGCTTCCATGCGTTCGACCTGGAAATCGAGCTCTCGCGCAAAGGGCTGCCCTTTGTCAAACGCGGCGGGGTCAAGTTCATCGAGACGGCACATGTCAAGGATCTGCTCGCGCATGTGCGCGTCATCGCCAATCCGCTGGATACGGTCAGCTGGCACCGGGTCCTCATGCTGGTCGAGGGGGTGGGCCCCAAGAAGGCGCAGGATCTGCTCGCCGCCATCGTCAAGGCCGAACGGCCTTTCGACGTGTTGCGCGCCGCGACCGGCCGGTCCGGGCAGGGGCTCAAGAATCTGGCGAACACGCTCGAGAGCCTGGCCGGATCGGACGATCGACAGCCGGAACATCAAGTCAGTCACATCTACGAATACTATCTTCCGATCCTCAAAGAGCAGTACGACGATTATCCCAAGCGCACCAGGGATCTGGATCATCTGCACACGATCGCCGCGGGGTATCCCGGCATTGACGAATTTCTGGCCGACCTGGCGCTGGAGCCGCCTGACGGCAGTGCCGTCGATGTGGAAGCACCTGATCGGGATGATGAGCGACTCGTGCTGTCTACGATTCATTCGGCCAAGGGGCTGGAGTGGCAATGCGTGTTTGTGATCTGGGTCGTCGACGGCCGATTTCCATCCGCCTATTCCTTCATGACGGATGATGAGCTGGAGGAGGAGCGGCGGCTGTTCTATGTGGCGGTCACTAGAGCCAAACGACACTTGTTTCTGACCTATCCGATCAACGTGTACGACAAGACGAGCGGGATGCTGCTCTCGAAACCCTCCCGGTTTCTGGATCATGTGTCCTCGGATCTTCTGGATACGCTCGCACTGGTGGAGGAAGGCGGACGAGAAGACGGGAGTGCGTCCCGCTACCACGAGTACTAGCCGGCGGTCGAAGAAGCCTGACGGCTCAAGCTTCGTCCGTGTATCTCAAGTGCGTCCGCAATGCGCGATGACTGTTGTGGGTCTCCGCCTCGTCCTGGTATGGTGCTGCTGGTGCGGGCTCTCGCCGGCCGAAGCTGTCTCCCGACAATCTGAGCCTGATGGCGCCGCATCACCTTCGACGTGGAGACGGCTGCTGGTGGAGGCTCAGCGGCTGCATCTCCCCACGAAATTCTTGACCGCCATCCCCCCGGATTTTGTTCGTTTCGAGTTTGACGACCTGCGGACCTACGCCGCGGAGTATCATCCGGGCGAGCATCGCCTGGTACTTAATCGCGCACTGTCGTTCAACGCGGCCGGCGGCACACTCAAGCCGCTCGCCAGGATGACGCACAAGGAACTCGATGTGCTCTATCACGAACTCTTCCATGCCTATATGGATTATTTGGAGTTGGCGGGAGGGCAATCGCCCCATGCGGGCCTCGAATCAAGACGGCTGATGGAGTTCGCACGCACACAGCAGTCCTGTCGATACAGCGAGGTCACGATCACGCCCGTCGTTCAGCGGAAGGAAGAGACGGAATCACGATACCTGACCGAACGAGAGTCATGGGAAGCCCTGAACGAAACCTGGGCCGTGTTTATCGGCTGGGCTGTCTGGAACCAGCTCGAGGTCGAGCAGAGCAGCGGGCGCTCTATCCTACAGCATCGGGACCAGATGGATCGGTGGGCGCATCGCCTCAATCAGGCCTTTCAGAACGGGAACTTTCGAGGGTACTATGTTCCCGAAGATCCGGATGAACGGAGGACTACTCAGAAGCGGGTGCTCGCCAAGCAGTCGCAGCTCAGCTGGAGAGAAGCCTCTGAACTGATGATACAAGTGCTCGGTTTTCCAGAAAAAGTTACCGCAGGCCTTGGGAAGCACCATGGTCTTGCACGGCCGATCCCTCAGGAATCAAGTTGCCGGCTGTCGAGGGAATAATAAGAAAAATTCTGGCCCGGCCTATTTCCCCCCTTGACAGGACAGAACTTCATCAATAGAATCCGACATTTCCTATTCTAGCCTTTCCGGCACATCAGCGAATCGACCCTCTGGACTGAGGAGAGAGAGCTGTGCGCGGAGAGGTTTACTCTTGTTATTTGACCGACGTGAAGTCGGTGACAACGTCTTGAATTTGCGCCGGGATGTTCGTCGAAATTGAGGGGCTGTGAAACTGTGCGGGCAGGTACCCAAGCGGCCAAAGGGGGCAGACTGTAAATCTGCTGGCTTATGTCTTCCAAGGTTCGAATCCTTGCCTGCCCACCAAACCACGCGTCGCATGGGCCGGCGGGTTCTTGGTAAAGCGAGCCGGAGAATCACCTCCAAGGTCCCTGGTTTGGTGCGTGAGCGGAAACGTATCTCAGGTGATGAGTCGGTTCGGGGATGGGGGTCGGCTTGCCGAGCAAACAGAAAGAGGCGGGCGTAGCTCAGTGGTAGAGTTCCAGCCTTCCAAGCTGGCTGTCGTGGGTTCAAATCCCATCGCCCGCTCCAAGCCGAGCGTGCTCGACCCGGAGTGCTCAGAATCATGCACGACGGGATAAACACCTTGGATGTCCTTTGGGACGTGAAGCATGGGAAGAGGCGGAGTCGACAAATGCCAACCATGTTTCACGAGATACGAGCGACACGAGATGAAATCGAGAGGCCCACGTAGCTCAGTTGGTAGAGCACGTCCTTGGTAAGGACGAGGTCACGCGTTCGATCCGCGTCGTGGGCTCCATGCAGAGCTGGCTCGACCCGGAGCATTCGATCACCGGCACGACGGAACGATTACGATCAGGTGTTCTAGAAAAAGGAGCGACGTATGGCGAAGGCGAAATTTGAGCGGAAGAAGCCGCACGTAAACATTGGGACGATCGGGCATGTGGACCACGGGAAGACGACGTTGACGGCGGCGTTGACGAAGGTGTGCGCCGACAAGGGGATGGCGAAGT
>DASPGL010000038.1:0-19863 GCA_035620635.1 Nitrospira sp.
GCCCGGCGAGCCGTTCGGCAGCCGAGACCACATCCGACTCTCCTATGCCACCGGGATGGAGACGATCCGGAAAGGGCTCGATCGCCTGATGCAGGCACTGGGGAAGCTCTCCGCATGATCACATTCTCCCTTGACTCTTTGCTTCCGAGTATTATCTTCCATGGAGCCGTGGGACCAGCTGTGGAGGGTTGATCGTGCCGACGTACGAATATCTGTGCCAGGACTGCTCGTATCAATTCGAACTCAAGCAGAGCATCAAAGACGAACCCGTCGCCACCTGTTCACGATGTGGAAAGTCGGTCAGAAGAATAATCTCCGCGCCCGCCATCATGTTCAAAGGCAGCGGATGGTACGTCACCGATTACTCGGAAAAGATGAAGCCGCCGGCGGGGGAGTCTCCCGGGTCGACCGCCCCGGCAAAGAAAGAGCCGGCGGCGGACGCCGGGACCACCCCGGCGGCTCCTGCAGCCGCGAGTCCCACGACGCCGCCAGCGTCATCCGGCAGTACCCCTTCCTCCGGAAATTCCTCGAGCTCGAGTTGACCGCGTCCCTTACCGCTTGGTGGGTGTTTTTTTCTTGGCGGTCGCCTTCGGAGCCGTTTTCACCGCCGTTTTTGCCGGCGCTTTGGGAGAAGCCGCGGCTTTCGTCACTTTTGCGCGCAGCGCGTCGACCTGGGTCTGCAAACTCATGATCATCCCCGTCTTCTCCCGATTCACCCGGCTCAGCTCGTCGATCTGCGCCTGCAGATCCTGTTTGGCCTTGGACAACTCATTGACCTGCCCCTGGAGCTGCGTCTTCTCCATCGCCAACGTCTGTGCCTCCGATCGCAGTTGCTCGATCTGCGCCTGCAGGGCCGGAGGCCAGTAGTCACATCCGGTCAAGCTGAGCAGCAGGGCGACACCCAGCGCTCCACCGAAGCCCGTTCTCGTCTGTCCTCGCAACATCATACGTTCCTTCCTCCTTTGCGCGGAATCCTGGTCGCGGGCATACGTGCTCTCACGCCAGTGACAGTCCGCGTGTCTCTAGCACGTTCAACAGCATCTGTCGAGTGACGGCCCCCTCGCGAATCAACCGGGCAGTCTTCCGCGCATCAATGACAGTCGATGGAAGTCCGCCGGGAGTGGCGCCCGCATCGATGATCAGGTCGACCCCCATTCCCACCTCCTCCAGTACCTGTGCGGCCTGTCGCGCCGGGGATCCGCCGGCCCGGTTGGCGCTCGTTCCGGTGAGGGGGCCGCACAGGGCCAGGAGTTCCGCCAGTGGGCGACAGGAGGTGAGGCGCACGCCCACCGTCCCGGTACCGGCCGTCAGATTGCGCGGGAGTGTCGACCGGGCCTGAAAAAGAATCGTGAGGGGGCCGGGCCAAAAGGCGTCCATCAAAAGATGGGCAACGGGAGACACCTCATCAGCCAGCGATGCGAGCTGTGCGCGTTCCCCGATCAGGACCAGAATCGGCTTGCCGTCCGCCCGTCCTTTAAGACAGATCAGCCGGTCGACTGCACGCTCATCGAACGGGTTTGCGCCGAGCCCATAGAACGTCTCCGTGGGCACCGCGACGATCCCTCCCGCACGGACAATCCGGTCGACTGATTGTGCGAGTCGTGCAAGATCGGTGAAGGAATAGGGCTCGACGACGGCCATGAGAGACCACGAGAGAAACGATGCGACGTCACCGCTGGGAGCTCAGGGCGCGATGGGCAATATCCGTCCTGAAGTGACAGCCTTCGAACGAAATGGATCTGACGGTACGATAGGCCGCTTGTTGCGCGTCGGCGAGCGTTTTCCCTCGGCCGGTGATCCCCAGGACCCGCCCACCCGCCGTGACAATCTGGTCTCCCTGCCGGGCGGTTCCGGCGTGAAAGACGGTCGCCGGTCCATCGGTCGAGGCGGGCAATCCATGAATCGGCACGCCGCTCCGGTATGCTCCGGGATACCCGTCGGAGGTCATCACCACGCAGACGGCAGCGTCGTCGTGCCATTCGACCCGGATCTGATCGAGACGGTGCTCCACCACCGCCTCAATAACGTCGACTAAGTCCGATTTCAAGAGCGGCAGCACGGCCTGCGTTTCCGGATCGCCCATGCGCGCGTTAAACTCCAGCACGTAGGGAATGCCCATCACCACCATCAAACCCGCATAGAGCACACCTTGAAACGGACAGCCCATGCGGGACATGGTCTCAACGACCGGCTGCAGGACTTCACGAGCCACCTGATCGCACAGCGCCAGCGTCCCCAGCGGGGCAGGGCTGTAGGCGCCCATTCCACCGGTGTTCAAGCCGGTGTCGCCGTCGCCCGCCCGCTTATGATCCTGGGCCGGAAGCATCGGCACGACAGTCTTCCCGTCAGTGAACGCCATGATGGTGAGTTCCTCACCGTCGAGAAACTGTTCAATCAACACCTGCCTCCCCGCCTGGCCGAACACCGCCCTCTCCATCGAATCGACGATCGCCGTTCGTGCCTGGTCACGGGTCGTCGCAATCACGACGCCCTTGCCCTGGGCCAGCCCGTCCGCTTTGATCACCACCGGCAATTCATGTTGATCGACATAGGCCAGCGCCTCCGGCTGCTTGTCGAAACTTCTGGCACGGGCCGTTGGAATGTCGGCCCGCGCCATCACCTCTTTCGAGAAAATCTTACTGGCTTCGAGACGTGCCGCATTCCTCGTGGGCCCGAAGATTTTCATCCTGGCTTTGCGAAAGTCATCGGCAATGCCGAGGGCCAACGGCGCCTCGGGACCGACGACCGTGAGATCGACGGACTCCCGGGCCGCAAAGGCCTTCAACCCGGCGAGATCGTCGGCCTTGATCGGCACACAGTTCGCCACGGATGCAATACCGGCATTGCCGGGGGCGCAAAACAGCTGCGGCGCGCGCGGGCTCTGCGCCAGCTTCCACACCAGCGCATGTTCCCGCCCCCCGCCTCCGACAACGAGGATTTTCAACGATCGACCTTTCCGTGATGAGCTGACATGGGAGGAAGAACGTTCATGCGCCTACGCTGCCAGGCGTAGGCGGCGGTTGCGGCTGAGCCCGAACAAGCCTTTGATGGTTTTCTGAACCTGAATCTACGCTCAGCCTGCTTCATCTAACAGTGTGTTGACACACCAGGTGATGACCTCGAAAACACAGTGATCTCTGAGGCCACGGACGTGATCAGATGGCCCTGCAGGCTGTTCAGAAAGGCCGTTCAGCAAGGCCGCCGCGAGCGAAGAGGCGAATCGTACTCTCTGCCGCACGTTGAGCCTCTACGCGACGCGAGCACGCCGCTGGCGGACGTTGTCAACAGCCTGCTAATGTCTAAAATGGCGCATGCCCGTGAGGATCATTGCCAAACCCTGTTCATCCGCCGCCTTGATCACTTCCCCGTCTCTGATTGATCCCCCCGGCTGAATCACGGCAGTGATACCAGCTTGCGCGGCCGCGTCGAGTCCGTCACGGAACGGGAAGAACGCGTCCGAGGCCATGACACAGCCTTTGACCGGCATCTGGGCTTTCATCGCCGCGAGCTTGACGCTGTCGACCCGGCTCATCTGTCCGGCCCCGATCCCGACGGTTTGACCGGGCTTCGCATAGATGATGGCGTTTGACTTGACGTGTTTGCAAACTTTCCAGGCAAATGCGCAGGCGGCATACTCTTCGTCCGTCGGTTTGCGCACCGTGGGAACCGGGAGGCCGCGAAGATCCGCCAGGACACCAAGGTCGCGATCCTGCACGATCAGGCCGCCGACCAGTTTCTTGAGATCCCACCCCTCCTGCTTCACTTTCGTTAACGGGCCGACGTCCAGGAGGCGGAGATCCTTCTTGCGCTTCAGTTCAACCAGTGCATCCTCCGCAAAGCCCGGGGCGATGACCACTTCGACGAACGTGGACGTGATCTCCTTGGCTACCGCCTGATCCACGAGGCGATTGAACGCGATGACCCCGCCGAAGGCCGACACCGGATCGGTCGCCCGGGCTTTCACATAGGCTTCGACCGGTGTAGCTCCAAGCGCCACACCGCAGGGATTGTTGTGCTTGATGATGGCGACGGCGCACTCCTCGTATTCTTTCGCCAGTTCGAGCGCCGAATTCGCATCGAGAAAATTGTTATAGGACATCGCCTTCCCATGCAGAATTTTCCCGCGCGACACCGACGGCTCGGTGGAATGCAGCTCGCGATAGAAGGCGCCCTGCTGGTGCGGATTTTCTCCGTACCGGAGCGTCTCACCCAACTCGAACTGCAGGGAGAGGATCTTCGGGAACTTGACGTCTCCGCCCTGTACCTGCTTTTCGAGATAGCCGGCGATGAGACTGTCGTACCGAGCCGTGTGCTGAAACACCTTCATCGCGAGTGCCCGGCGGAGCGCGAGCGTGACCGTATTGGCCCTCACGGCATCCAGCACGCGGGGGTACTCCGCGGGATCGACCACGACGAGCACATCCTCGTGATTCTTCGCTGCGGATCGGAGCATCGACGGACCGCCGATGTCGATATTTTCGATGGCGTCGTCGAAGGAACAATTCGGTTTGGCAATGGTGGCTTCAAAGGGATAGAGATTCACGATCACGACATCGATCGGCCCGATGTCGTGCTGTTTCATCTGATCGACATGCGCCGGGAGCGATCGCCGCCCGAGCAAGCCGCCGTGAATCTTCGGATGGAGCGTCTTCACCCGTCCATCGAGAATCTCCGGTGACCCGGTATACGCGGCCACGTCGGTGACGCTCACCCCGGCCTCACGCAGGGTTCTCGCGGTCCCTCCGGTGGAGAGAATTTCCGCGCCGAGCGCTTCCAAGCCCTTGGCCAGCTCGACGATACCCGTCTTGTCCGAAACGCTGATCAACGCCCGCTTGATGCCGGCCATGGTTCGACTCCTTGAAGGATTAAAATGGAACAGACGAAATTCAACCTCAAAAAGCGGGCGAAGAATAACAAATGGTCTGGGCAAGTTCAAGGCGAAGGCCTCGCTTGAAACCGGCAGAGAAGAGAGTTCTAATGTCTCACCTCCCGCGGATCGTCTGAGACCTCGGCGTCGATCGTGCTTAACGGAGGTGTCATGTGTGGAACCTGATCATATGCGCCCTATCCTTGACCACAATGCTCGTGACCGGCTGCGCGGATACCAGTTTGTACGACTTGCGGACGCCCGCTGAATCACAAGCCGGCCGCTATGTCGATGCGGAGGACCTGAACCGACTTCCGGCACCGAAGTTTGCCATTACGTCCTTTGGAATCGAGTTCGACACCAGGGTGACCTATCCGTCGGCCTCATGCCACGGTTATCAACTGCCGGGCGGCATTTACACCATCCGCCACTTTCGAAACGAGCTCACCTGGGATCTCTCGCAGGCTGAGATGCAAGCGCTGGTGGACCAGGCCTATATCGCATTGTTGTCGGACCTGCAAACAGCCGGGTATGAGATCGTCCCTCACGCAGCCTATCACGAGACTCCGGCCTACCGAACCTTGATCGATCTCGTGGGAACCGAATCGCCGGTCCCCTTGAGGTTTAAGTTCGGCGATCCCGAAAACATGATTGAGGGCGAGGCCTTGATTCTGGCTCCGATTGGCAGGCAATGGTATGCCCCTGCCCTGGGAGAAATCGGGCCGAGGATTGGCGACACGCTGGCGAGCGTTGGCTCGGAAATCCTGTACGCGCGGCGCGGCTTCACCGGCGGACAGGCCATCCTTCAAGCAGAAGTCGAGTTGGCACGCGCCCTCGATGCGACGCTGCTCAAGGTGTATTACGTGATTAGCCCGGTGCGCAGCTACGTCGAGACGAGATTCCTGGAAGGCGCGTTGCCGGTTGAGGGAAAAACGATCGTAGGAGGCGGGCAGACTCGCTTCGCTTTCCGGACGCCGAACGCCCCGACCGCGCATGTTCCCTTCCGCAAACAGACGCCGCCGCGGGACGGAGATGCCTTCGTGCGCCTCAAGAAGGATATCCACCTGGGGACGGGGCGGATCACGATCCAGCACCTGCGTCTCTATTTAGATGCCGCCCGCGAAATGCTGATGGCGAGATTGAAGGCCGGACGATAGCCTCTGCAGGGAAAAACACCGGCTCCGGCGTTGTCTATCGAGTTCGCTTCACGAATAGAGGCACTCATCGGTTCCCGTCTCTTCTCCGTTTGACTTCCCCTTCTCCGTCCTCCTAGAATCCGGCCATGCCGTCATCCTTCGTTCATCTTCATCTCCACACCCAATACAGTCTGCTCGACGGCGCCAATCAGATCGAGCCGCTCGTCCGACAGATCAAAGCCTACGGGCAGCCGGCCGTGGCCATCACCGATCACGGCAACATGTTCGGAGCCATCGAGTTCTATCGCAAGACTCAGGAGGCCGGGGTTAAACCGATCATCGGATGCGAGGCCTATATGGCGCTCGGCAGCCGTCTGGCTAAAAAGGACAGCGGCCTCTCGCATAACGACTACTACCATCTGATTCTGCTCGCCAGGAACCTGACCGGCTATCAGAATCTGATCAAACTCGTCAGTAAAGCTTATCTTGAAGGATTCTACTATAAACCACGGATGGACAAGGAGATTCTTAAAGAGCATCACGAGGGACTGATCGCGCTCTCAGGCTGTCTCAGCGGCGAGATTCCCTACCTGATTGGGCAGAAGGATATGCAGGGTGCCCTGGCCGTCGCGGGGGAATTTCAAGAGATCTTCGGGAAAAACCACTTTTACCTCGAAGTGCAGGCCAACGGCCTGGAGCACCAGCGGGTGGCGAACGCCGGCTTGATCGAAATCCATAAAAAGCTCGACATCCCGCTCGTCGGGACCAACGACTGCCACTACCTCAAGAAGGACGACGCGCGTCCCCACGAGATGATGCTGTGCCTCCAGACGGGAAAGACCTTGGGCGATCCGACCCGCATGAAGTTCGACACGGATCAGCTGTATGTGAAATCCACCGAGGAGATCACGGCCGCATTCATTGAATTCCCTGGTGCCGTCGTCAATACCTGCAGGATCGCCGACTCCTGTGATCTCGCCCTCGCGTTGAATAAGACCCACCTGCCGCAATACAAGGCGCCGAACGGGTACACCCGCGAAACCTACCTGGAACACCTTGCCCTGGAAGGCCTGCAGGCCCGCTTGCGGGAGCGGCCCGGCAAGGTGCCCGCGGCGCTGTATGAACTGCGGCTTCGAGAAGAACTCATGGTCATCTGTTCGATGGGCTTTGCGGGATACTTCCTGATCGTCTGGGACATCATCCGGTTCGCCCGATCGCGAGGCATTCCCGTCGGACCTGGCCGCGGATCCGCCGCTGGCAGCCTGGTGGCCTACGCGCTCCGCATCACGGACCTGGACCCGCTGGTCTACAGCCTGCTCTTCGAGCGCTTCCTGAATCCCGAACGCGTCTCCCTGCCTGATATCGATATGGATTTCTGCATGGAGCGGCGCGGCGAGGTCATCAACTACGTGGTAGACAAGTACGGCTCCGATCACGTCGCCCAGATCATTACGTTCGGGACGCTCGGTGCGAAGGCAGCCATTCGCGATGTGGGCCGCGTGCTGGAACTGCCCTACGCCGAGGTGGATAAGGTCGCCAAACTCGTTCCCAACCAGCTGAATATCACGCTGCAGCAGGCGCTCGACACGGAGCCCCGCCTGCGCGAACTAGTCGAGACCAACGACAAGGTCAAAGAATTAATGGGTATCGCGCAGTCGCTCGAAGGGCTGGCGCGGCATGCCTCGACCCACGCGGCCGGCGTCGTAATCTCCGAAGGCCCCCTCACGGACCACGTGCCCCTCTATAAAGGGGCCAACGACGAAATCGTCACCCAGTATTCGATGGGTGACGTCGAGAAGATCGGCCTGGTGAAGTTCGACTTCCTCGGACTGAAGACGCTGACGATGATCCGGCGCGCAGAGGCGCTCATCAACGAAACCTATCCCGATGCTCCGCCCCTCGCCGTCGAACGGCTCCCGTTCGATGATCCCGCCTCCTTTGCTCTGCTGGCATCGGGAAAGACCACCGGGCTGTTCCAGCTGGAAAGCTCGGGCATGCGCGATCTGCTGACCGGCCTGAAACCGGATTGTTTCGAAGACATCATCGCCATTATCGCACTCTACCGGCCGGGACCGATGGACCTGATTCAGGACTTTATCAAGCGGAAGCAGGGCAAAGTGCCTATCGGATACGAGATGCCTGAACTGGAACCGATCCTCAAAGACACCTACGGCGTGATCGTCTATCAGGAACAGGTCATGGCGATCGCCAACAAGGTGGCAGGCTTCTCGCTCGGGCAAGCGGATATTCTCCGCCGCGCCATGGGCAAGAAGAAACCGGAGGAGATGGAGAAACTGCGCGTCAAGTTTTTGGACGGCGCCAGGCAGAAGCACATTCCCGATAAGAAGGCGGAAAAGCTGTTCGAGCTGATCCAGAAGTTCGCGGGGTATGGATTCAACAAGTCGCACGCCGCCGCGTACGCCGTGATCTGCTACCACACCGCCTATTTGAAGGCCCATTATCCCACCGAGTTCATGGCTGCGCTCATGACCACCGACATGGGCAATACCGACAAAATCATGGGATATTTCACCGAGTGCCGCGATCTTGGCATTAAGGTGCTCGGCCCGGACATCAATCAAAGCCAGAAGAATTTTGCCGTGGTCGACGGTGCCATCCGGTTCGGCCTGGCCGCGATCAAGAACGTAGGCGAAGGCGCGGTCGAATCTATTGTGGCGATCCGCCATGCGGACGGCCCCTTTGCCTCGTTCTTCGACTTCTGCAGGCGCGTCGATCTTCATAAGGTCAATAAGCGGATGCTCGAGGGCTTGATCAAGGCGGGAGCATTTGACTCTACGGGTGCCCGGCGAGCTCAGCTGATCGCCATGCTCGACCAGGCGATCGAGGATGGGCTGGCGGCACAGCGGGAACGGGCCCAAGGCCAGACCAGTATCTTCGGGGACGAGCTCAACGGACAGGAGGGTCTGGCGCACGCGGCCCGGCCGGCGCTGCCGAATCTCCCAGAATGGGACCAGGCCCAGCGGCTCAAGTACGAACGCGAGTTGACCGGCTTTTATATCTCCGCCCATCCGTTGGCGAGTTATGAGGCGGCGATCAATGCCCTGGCAACCGCCACCACGGCCAGCCTGGCAGACCTGTCAGACGGGAAAGAGGTCAAGCTCTGCGGGATTATCGCGACCGTGAAACCGATGCTCACCAAGAAGGGCGACCGGATGGCCTACCTGACCTTGGAAGATCTGCAGGGAACCGTGGAGGTTATCGCCTTCCCCGATCTGTTCAAAGCGGCGAGCGACTTGATTGCCCCTGAACGTATTGTGCGCCTCACCGGCACGATCGATCGTGGAGACAAGGGCACCAAGATTCGCGGGAGCAAGATCGAGCCGTTGGCCGATGCCCGCACGCAATCCATCAAGCGCGTGCGTATTTACCTGACCGATCGACCGGAGCTGCGGGAGCAGCTGCCCCGGCTGCTCGACGTCTTCAAACGTCACCCCGGCGGTACGTCGATTTCCATGACCTTTCGAACCGACGGCACCCTGGAAGCAGATACAGCCCCCCTCCCCAACCTCACCGTCTCCGCCAGTGAACACTTTGTGGCGGATGTTGAAGAAGTGCTAGGCAAGGGGGCCCTTTCTTTGCTATCTTAGGGACGCCGTTTCCGGTACCCTAGCCGGCGACAGTGGGCTGTCGGACGCCGGCGCTTATTACCTGAACTTGCCAGAGGTCTATGCGGGATTACCTCGAGTTTGAGAAACCGATTCGAGAGATTGAAGAGAAGATCGAGAAGCTCTCCGCCGCTGCTGTCGGAGGGAAAGCCTCCTCCCAGGCCGATATCCGCAAGCTCCGCACGAAACTCGCCCAAGTCGAGCATGAGCTCTACCAGAACCTGACCCCGTGGCAGCGAACCCAGGTGGCACGGCATCCTCAGCGGCCCAGCACCCTCGATTACATCGCGGAACTGAGCCGTGATTTCCTCGAATTCCACGGTGACCGGGCGTTCGGCGATGATCGTGCGATCGTCGGCGGTTTTGCCCGTTTTAACGATCGAACGGTCATGATCATTGGACATCAAAAAGGGCGGACCCTCAAAGAACGCATGCAACGGAACTTCGGCATGCCGAACCCTGAGGGCTACCGGAAAGCGCTCCGCCTGATGAAGATGGCCGAGAAATTCAACCGGCCGATTCTCACCTTCATCGACACGCCCGGCGCCTATCCCGGCATCGGCGCCGAGGAACGCGGCCAGGCCGAAGCCATCGCGCGCAACCTCTTCGTCATGGCCCGGCTGACGGTGCCGATCATTTCCGTAGTCATCGGCGAAGGCGGAAGCGGCGGCGCGCTGGCGCTCGGCCTTTCGGATCGCGTCCTGATGCTCGAACATTCGGTCTATTCGGTCATTTCCCCCGAAGGCTGTGCGGCGATCCTCTGGGATGACCCGGCGAAAATTCCCGATGCCGCCGCGGCGTTGAAGATGACTGCCAAGGATCTCCTTGAACTCGGGATCATCGACGATATCATCCCCGAGCCGTTGGGCGGCGCGCACCGCGACCCTAAATCCGTCTGCACGCTGGTGGGGAAGGCGCTGACCAACCAGCTGTTTGATCTGGCTGATCTTCCCACCGATCAGCTGATCGCCCGTCGTGAAGAGAAGTACCGCAAGATGGGGGCTGTCAACGGCCTCCCCGCAGCCCACGCCTGATCAGCCGTTTCGTTGCCCTCATGACGGCGTGAGCAATCCAATCAGGATCATCCGTCGTTCGATAGTCTCGAGAATCCGCGCCGTGATAACCGGCCGCACCGAATCCAGGGCCGCGGCTTCCAAATATCGCTCCAGCGTTCTCGGAAGTTTCCGCCACCAGGCGCGCGCCGAGGTTTTCGCCTGCTCAGCCTGAAGTCCGCCAACGGCTAACAAACGGGAGATTTCCCGTTCGAAAAATCCTACATGGCCCTCTTCGTCAGCCAGAATGGACGTCAAATCTGGGCGCAGGCTCACGAGCAATCGGGCGAACTCCAGCCCGAGGGATTCGTATCCATGGAGTTGAACGGCGAGTGTCGGCCATTGCCTGGGCACGGACGGGAGCCGGCCACGTCCATGCGAAGCGTGACCGACAAGCGCCTCGAACTGCCGGAGATGGTCCCGCTCATCGGCTTCGTGCTTCCGTAGGAAGAGTTGCACGTGCGGCGGTGCATCCTGCAACTGTGCGGAGCGGACGGCCCAGAGGGCCATCGCCTCGGCCTTCAGAAAGCGATCCAACAGGGCAGCTTCACATTCAGGCGGCAGAGGAACCGGCCCGGCGAGCGGGAATGACATGGACATGATCGCTCGTCATACTACGCGAGCTGCGGGGCGAAATCCAAGACAGGTGCGACACAGGTCGTCGGGCATTGCGCGGCATCACGTTCCGCACCTGCAGAATTCCGCGCTTCAGTTGCCAGATGCCCCGTCTTTTGCAAGACTAGGCTCAGCCAATTCAACGGACCGGCCGGCCGACCGGGAATCGGGGCTACGGCTCGGTCCACTACCGAGGATTGAACTCTATGACCTACCCTGCTGCCGCTCAACGGATCAGTGTGTTCCTCCTCAGCACAGTCCTGCTCACACATGCCGGATGCGTTACCCGGCATGCCTATGAGCAGGCCCGAGCCGAAGCGGACGAACTTGCACGAACCCTCGACACGGCTCGCGCCGACGTCACCGAACTGGACCGACGGATTGCGGAGCTACAGGCTGCCAATCGGCGGGAGGATGCCGCCACCACCGAGATGCGCGCCGCCATCCAACGCGAGCAGGACCAGTTGCCCACGCTACGTCAGCGCGCCGACAACCAGCTGGCATCGCTCCAGGCGCAGGTGGCGAACCTCGTGAACCAGAGCCGGACGTTGGTCAGACAGATCGCCGACGCCAAGCAGGAAACTGCGTCCTTGCACGCGATGGCCACCCAATACGAGCAGGAACTTGAAGAGTCTCGCTTGATGCCGGCCCCCGCGGTCACAGCGACGAATGAGCCGGTACCGGCCACCCCGGTCCTGATGTCGCCCCCTGCCGCCGTCACGCCGGCGGCTCTCACGGGATCGTCGCAACAGACCACACAACTGACCCCTGTCGCACAGCCGAAACCGGTGATCCCGGCCTCTCCGGCTAGAATCGAGCCAGCTCCGGTGGACGACTCATGGACCGGCATGATCACGAGCTGGTTTTCGATGCTGTGGAGTTGGATTTTCGGATAGACAAGCCGCGTTTGATCCGTTCGACGGCGCCTGCCCCGGCGACACGTCCGGTGGCGAAACAGGCGGTGAGCAGGTAGCCGCCGGTCGGGGCCTCCCAATCCAGCATTTCGCCGGCACAAAAGACGCCGGGGAACGAACGCAGCATCAATCGTTTATCCAATTCTTCGAACGCTACCCCCCCGGCCGTACTGATCGCTTCCGCCAATGGACGCGATGCCGTCAGCATGATCGGGACGGACTTGATGGCCGCCGCGAGACGGGCAGGGTCAGCCAGGTCTGCTTTCGAGACCACCTCGCGCAGCAGCGCGGCTTTCACGCCTGCGATCCCCGCCTGTCGTTGCAGATGAGTCGCCAACGTGCGTTTGCCCCGTGACCGAGACAGATCGCGTATCAGGCCGGCCCGCTCACGATCGGGTGACAAATCAATCGTGAGGACCGCGTGACCGCGCGATTCGATCTGATCACGAAGGTGGGATGCGAGCGGATAGATCGCGCCTCCCTCCACCCCTGTTTCCGTCAGCACGCAGTCTCCCCGCTGCGTGAGGCGCTCCCCGTTCGACGTCGTCACGCACAGGGTCACGGATTTCAACGGATGGCCTGCGAATCTGTACCGAAGATGGTCGCTCCATCCGACCTCAAATCCGCAATTGGCCGGTCGAAGCGGAGTGATGTAAACACCCCGCTCTCGGAGCAACGGCACCCATGCGGCATCTGATCCGAGCTGGGGCCAGCTGGCTCCGCCCAGTGCGAAGACGACCGCATCGGCGTGAATCGACCGCGGCCCCAGCGCAGTCATGAATCGCCAGGCGCCCTCCTCGTCCCAGCCGGACCAGCGGTGCCGGACATGGAACCGGACTCCGGATGTCCGCAGCCGTCGCAACCACGATCGCAACAGGGGAGCCGCCTTCAAGTCGGCAGGGAAAACTCGGCGCGACGTCCCGATGAAGGTGTTCACGCCAAGCCCCGACGCCCATTTACGAATCGCGTCGGGTCCGAACGACGTGACAATGGGAGTCAATGGTGATCGACGGGGACCATAGCGCGTGAGGAGCTTCTCGATCGGCTCCGCATGCGTCAGATTCAATCCGCCTTTGCCGGCCAGCAGAAACTTCCGTCCGACCGATGCCATGGCGTCATACAGATCGACCTCCGCCCCTCCGGCAGCAGCCGTTTCGGCCGCCATCAGACCAGCCGGACCCCCGCCGATAATCGCGATCTTCATCTTAGGTCGGCTCCTGTGCATCTCCGCGAACAATCTGCACGTGATTCAACTCCTGTACGCGTCCTGTGTCCTCTGTATGCCGGTGGCGACGTCAGAACACCGGGCCCGTGTGTTCGCGGTGCGCGGCTCTCTGGTTTTTAGCGCGGTTCGGATCTTCCTGGTCATGGTCTGCTTCTTGCTGGATGCACCACGGCAGCGGCACAAGACCACGCGGCGACGGTTAAGGAGGATGTTCCGTGCCATACGTATGAATACAAGCGAGATTCAGCGCGCATCGGCGCATCTATTCTTTCGCCGCTCATCTCCTAGGGCCCATCCCGCGGCCGAAACTCACCGCAAGGAGCACTGCATGTCGAACCAAAGAATCCGATTCACCTCAGGTCTGCTGGTATACCTGCTGGGGTACAGTGCGCTGTCTGTCGTATCGATCGCAACCGCTGATCCTTCCGGAAAAAACTCGGTCCATGTTATTCGCCCCACCCGCCCCCATCATCAGGATGATTCCTTTAGCAGAATGTTTCCGGGGTTGCCACCGTTCAGTCCGCAAACCGACGATGCCCGTGAACGGGCCCGTCAGCTCGGAGTCAAAGACGGCCTTCTCGACGCGCAGGATAATCTCACGGATCCGATCCAGTCGATCACCAATCCCTCCGTCTTCAGTCCGAAGAACCACGATAATCCGAACATGACCGCCGGCGTAACCTTCTTCGGCCAGTTTCTGGACCACGATCTGACCCTGGCATTAAAGGCGCCGCTCCTCGAAAACACACCCCCCAGACGCACCACAAACTTCCGCACCGCGGCCTTTGACCTCGACAGCGTCTACGGCGACGGGCCGAATGACGCCTCTGAACTCTACGACACAAGTTCCGACGTCATTAAATTCCGGGTGGAACCCATCCCCGGCTCGGAGCTGGTCTCCCGCAAGCGGGCCGTTCGGTTCGACCTGCCTCGCGACGCGAATAACAACGCGGTGATCGCAGACAGCCGGAGCGACGAAAACGTAATCCTTAGTCAGTTTCATCTGGCGATGCTGAAGTTCCACAACGCCGTGACCGATCAGCTGCGCGCGGATCCCGCCTTTGCGGACCAGTCGCCTGCCCAACTCTACAAAGAGGCACAGCGCATGGTTCGCTGGCACTACCAATGGATTATCGTCAACGAATTTCTTCCGCTCACGATCGGACAGGACCGCGTCGATGATATTCTTCGTCGAGGCAACCGCTTCTATCGCGTCGATGATCGCCGTGCCGACGCCATCTACCGCAACGCGCAACGAGATCCCCTCATTCCCGTTGAGTTCGCGGTGGCGGCCTACCGATTCGGCCATTCACAAGTCCGCCCCAGTTACCGGTTGAATTTCGGTCCTGACGGCGGGTCTCCCTTCTTCGCCTTTATCTTCGACGACTCGGTCGATCCCAACGATCCCGACCCCAGCGATCTCAGAGGCGGGAAGCGCGCGCCGCGCCGGTTTGTCGATTGGCAGACCTTCTTCAACTTCGGTGATGGCAACGTACGTCCCAATAAGCAGATCGACAGCAAGCTGTCGAGTGTGTTGATGCTGCTTCCGGGATCGCGCGGACCGGCCCCCGGCCTGCCATCCGACGGCGTACAATCGCTGGCCTCGCGTAATCTCATGCGGCACGTGAACTTCGGGGTTCCTTCCGGTCAGGCGATCGCCCGCGTGATGGGTGCCCCCGTACTCAATGCGACACAGCTGGCCGACCTCGCACCCTTCGGGATGGAGCAGAGTACCCCACTGTGGTTCTATATCCTGAAGGAAGCTGAACTGTTGGAGAACGGTGTACGGATGGGACCGGTGGGCAGCAGGATCGTCGGTGAAGTGTTCATCGGGCTGCTGAAGGCCGATAAGGATTCGTATCTGGCCGTGGACCGGAGTTGGAAGCCGGTGCTGCCGTCTGCGCACCCAGGCCAGTTCCGCATCACGGATCTGCTCACCTTTGCCGGAGTCGTGCCTCCGCTGAACTAGCGGATCGGCTGAGTCAGTACTGCGGGCATCGTCTTGACACCGGGATGCCCGCAGCCCCTCAGGAACAACGTCGTCGCGATCGTGCGCCTTCCCCCGTCGATCCGTGGCAAGAGTCACAGCCGGTGTCACGCAGCTCGTAGTCCGTCACTCCCCCGCGCCGGTCCAGTTGAATCAGACAGCAGTCGTCCAGCATCCGTTTGAGCTGCTTCCGGCCGCGCTGCACACGAGACTTCATGCCGGACAGTGAGAGGCCCATCCGGCGTGCGGCGGTCTGCTGCGTCACTCCATCAAGCTCCACCATGGTGATCGCTTCTCGATAGTCGGGCGGGAGTCGCGCGATCATGGGACGAAGACAGTCGGCGAGCTCCGCGCGAAGGGTCTCACTATCACCGGGGCATCCGGGTTCCTGAATCCAGGCGCGCAGGTCAGACCTGTTCAGATCGGAGCCCAATCCGGCGGGAATCTCCCGCTGCCGCCCTGGCTTCCGGTAGTAATCGATGATGGCATGTCGTGTGACTTGGTAGACCCAGGAGACGACCCGTCGGGGATCATGGAGGCCGCCGATCCTCCGGTGAACGCGCAGGAACACCTCTTGAAGGATGTCGTCCACCTGGGCATGGCCTTGGACATGCCTGGCGATAAATGCACGGAGGCCATCATGCACGAGCCGCCAGAGCTCTTCCGCGTTGCTCGTCATGATGGCATTTCCACCGTGAGTGTTCATACGGGACGGTTCATCCTAGACGGCGCAGGATGCCGCCTCAACAGAGCCCGCGTGTTTGGGCACGCAGCAGCCTGTCTGGCTGAGTGGCCCTGTGACGGCCAACTGCTCGTGCACAGTGAAGACTTCCCAGGCATTGCCGTCCGGATCGGTAAACCAGAGTTTGTCCTGCCTGGCAAAGCAGCAGGCGACATTGTCTTCGATTTTCTCCAGAATCCCTTCCCGTTGCAAGCGCTCCTTCCACTCGGCGATCTCCTCCGCCGTATCGACCTCGATCCCCAAATGATCCACCGAGCTGACCGCCCCGGTCGATGACACCAGCGAAAAATTCATCGCCGGGGACTGCAAGTCAAACTTGGCATAATCCGCCGCCTGCTTCTGCGGCGACACACCGAACACTTTCTGGTAAAACGCCACCGACTGAGCCACATTCCGCACATCGAGAGACAGATGGGGACGCATAAGTACCTCCGTGGTTTCAGAAGCCGCGGATTATTCCGCCGCTCACTCTTATAGACGGAGTCGCCCACGAATAGACGCACCGCGCAGAGCAAGTTCAAAGTGCGCAGATTTTCCAAGGAGTTAGAGCCCGATACTCTCTAACTTCCCGAGGTCATCCGGTGTCAGCGTAAGCCGATCGACCTGCAGATCTTCTTTCATGTGTTGCGGACTCGTGGTGCCGGTCAGCGGCAACATGCCAAGTTGCATGGCAAACCGGAACACCACCTGGGCAAGCCCCGTCTGGTACCGGGCGGCCATCGCCCGAATGTCCGGCTCGACAAAGATCTCTCGATTGGCGGTCAACAGCGAAAATGCCTGGTAAATGATTCCGTGTGACCGGCAGAGCTGCCGCACCTCTTGGTCCCAGCCCAATGCGGCATAGCAGCGGTTCTGTACCACCATCGGCTTGTGCGTCGCCTGTTCACAGAGTAACGACAATTGCTCGGCGGACACGTTACTCACTCCGATCATCTTCGTCCGGCCGGACTCGTACAGCCCCTCGAGCGCCGCCCATACCTCCCAATCTTCCGGCCCCAGCCCGCGCCGACGGTACGGGCCGTGCAGGACGTAGGAATCCAGATATGCTGTGCGCAGATGGGCCAGGGAACTCTGGAAGGACTGGTAGACCTGCGCCGTAATAGTGGCGTTGGCATCATAGGGCAATCGGTGGTCCTGGCCGTTCACCGGCGTAAATTTCGTTTGAAGAAACAAGCAGTCGCGGGTCACGCCCTGCCCTGCCAGCGTCTGCAGCGCGTCCCCCACCCGCGCTTCGTCGTAGTGGATCAACTGATTGGCCGTGTCGATCGCCGTAAAGCCGGCTTTCACCGCGTGCAGCACCAGTTCCGTGGTGGCCTCTTTCTTCCATGCAGTGCCGTACATAAACGAGGGAATCGGAACCTGGTTATAGGCCATCAGTGTCATGCGATGCCTCCCGACAAGATGGCGTACCATACACAGTTCTGTCTCGCAGTCTCAACGGCTACCGGCCGCCATATTCCAGACCGGGCTCACCGCTTCAGTCAATCTGCGTGAACGGAACCGGCAGGGGGAGTATACTAGGGTCAAGCGAGGCGCCCTATGTATCGGGTCCTGGTGCTCGGGGCTGGAAAAATCGGTTCTCTGGTCGCCTGCCTCCTGGCTCAAGGAGGAAAGTATGAGGTGCACCTTGGAGATATCACTCTGGATGCACCGAAACATCTGGTGGAGGATCTCGGGCTCGAGCGGGTCACTCCCTGCATCTTGGATGTCCGGCATCCGGACTCCGTCAGCACGTATCTGTCACTGCATCCCGTCGACGCGATTATTTCGAGTCTTCCCTATTTTTGTAATCCCACCGTCGCCGGGCTGGCGTTGACGCATGGGCTGCACTACTTCGACTTGACAGAAGACGTCGAAGTCGCGAATCAGATTAAAGTCTTGAGCACGGGAGCGGCGCACGCCTTCATGCCGCAATGCGGCCTCGCGCCGGGTTTCATCAGTATTGTCGCGCATGACCTGATGTCCCATTTCGAAACCCTCGATACGGTCAAGATGCGGGTGGGAGCCCTCCCGGTCCACCCCAGCAACGCCCTCAAGTATTCCCTCACCTGGTCGACCGACGGACTGATCAACGAGTACGGCAATCAGTGCTACGGGATTGAAGGGGGGGAGAAAGTCCCCCTTCAACCGTTGGAGGGTTATGAAACGATCGAGCTGGACGGCCTGCTCTATGAGGCCTTCAACACGTCGGGCGGATTGGGTACGCTGGCGGACAGTTACGCCGGGAAAGTCAGGACCATGAACTACAAGACCCTCCGCTATCCCGGACATTGCGAAAAAATCCACCTTTTGATGAAAGACCTCAAGTTGAACGAGGACCGGGACACGCTCAAGCGCATCCTTGAAAATGCCATTCCACAAACCCTGCAGGATGTGGTGCTGATCTACGCCTCGGTGACCGGAACCCAGGACGGCGGCTTCTTCGAGGAGAATTACGTCAAAAAAATCTACCCCCAATGCATCAAAGGGAAGCTCTGGTCCGCCATCCAGGTCACTACGGCATCCAGCGTCTGCGCCGTCATGGATCTCGTGCTGAACGATCCGTCGCGATTCCGGGGGTTCGTCACGCAAGAATCCATTTGCCTGAAGGATTTCCTCAACAACCAATTCGGAGCCTGCTTTCGATGACTACTGTCCAGACCGTACTCAAAGATCTCGGCCTTCAAGCGGTGAATCCTGGCGGCTGCACCGGGAGCTGGTGGTCCGGCCAGACGAACGGATCGCCGCTGTCATCCCACAATCCCGCAACCGGCGCGACGATCGCCGGCGTGACTCCCTGCACCGCTGCGGACTATGCGCGCATCGTGAAGACCTCCGTGGATGCTTTTCAAATCTGGCGTCTGGTTCCGGCACCGAAACGCGGTGAATTGATCCGCCTGATCGGGCAAGCCCTGCGGGAAAAGAAAGATCAGCTGGGCACGCTGGTGTCGCTCGAAGTCGGAAAAATCAAGGCCGAGGGGGACGGCGAAGTCCAGGAAATGATCGACATGGCCGACTTCGCGGTTGGACAGTCCCGGATGCTTTACGGATCGACGATGCAGTCCGAGCGGCCGGCGCACCGCATGTCCGAGCAGTGGCATCCGCTGGGACCGGTCGGCGTCATTACCGCCTTCAACTTTCCCGTCGCCGTCTGGGCCTGGAACGCTTTTATCGCCGCCGTCGCAGGCGACACCGTGATCTGGAAACCGTCTCCGAAGGCACCGCTCTGTGCCCTGGCTGTACAGCACATCTGCAATCGCGTGATGCAGCAGCAAAACTACGAGGGACTGTTCTCGCTGTGTATCACCGATCAGGCCAGCCTGGCCGAGACGATGGTGCAGGATACGCGCCTGCCGCTCATTTCGTTCACCGGTTCAGTGCCGGTCGGCCGTCGCGTCGCCGCCATCGTGGGCGAACGGCTGGGACGCACACTCCTCGAACTCAGCGGCAACAACGCCGTCATCGTCGATGACACCGCCGATCTGGCCTTGGCCACACGCGCCATCGTCTTCGGGGCGGTCGGAACGGCCGGCCAGCGCTGTACCACCACCAGACGTCTGTTCGTTCAGGAGTCCCGCTATGACGAGTTGGTGGGCAGACTGGTGAAAGCCTATGCCCAAGTGCGCATCGGGAATCCGCTGGAGCCGGATGTCCTGATGGGACCGCTCATCGACCAGGTCGCGGTAGAGGGCTACCGGGCCGCGCTCGATGAGATCAAGA
>DASPGL010000039.1:0-27865 GCA_035620635.1 Nitrospira sp.
GCCGTGGGCGCCACTCCGGGTGGAACCTGTCAGGACAAGGGAATTGTCATCCCTCACTCCAGAATTGCTTGAGGTCGAAAGACAGTTGCCGATGGTGCTTGATGGCCAGGAAGATCACATGATCCCGGCGGATGAGATAGAGCACGAGATAATCGTCAACTACCACTTCCCGAAGCTCGTCTTCCTTGCGCATGGACCGGCCCAGCTCCTTGGCCCGCACCTTTGCCTTGGTGGATTTCACCGCGCGGGACAGAAATGATCGGCCGGATTGCGGAAAGCGGCAGAGCGTCGGGACAATGTCGTGAAAGAGCCGGTCGAGGAAGCGGCGGAAAGCCGTCCGGCTGTGCGGGCCGATGAACGCTTCGATCGATGTCAGGTTCGTTGAGAAGTTTTCGGTAAAACGTGGCCGCTTACCGGCCATGACGGGATTTGAGTTGGGCGAGGCTGAGCGTTCTGCCTGCCTTTACGTCAGCAAGTCCTTTGATCGCTTCTTCCAGCAATCCGAGGTGGATGTGTTCTCGTTCCAGGCGGTGGTAATAGTCCAGGCGGTCTGCGTCGATCAGCGCTGCGCAGCTGCCCCCGTTTTTGGTGATCAGTTTTTCGCTCCCCGTTGTCCGCACTTCGTCGCACAATTCGGTGAGTTTTGCGCGAGCCTGGCTCAGTGAAATAACGTCTTTTGACGTGATACCCATCGCGCCCTCTCGATACACCTGTGGAAGGTAGTCTAAATAGCGTACAGAATTGTGTCAAGTACGATCTGCGGGTTGTGGTAGGCCTGGGAAGACAGAAGGTCACGGTGATGTGAGGACCTGCGCCAGGAACCGTCCCGTATGTGACGCCGCCACCTTGGCCACCTGTTCCGGTCGCCCTTCCGCCACGATCTGTCCGCCGGCTGCGCCGCCTTCCGGGCCGAGGTCGATGATCCAGTCCGCGGATTTGATGACATCCATATTATGTTCCACCACGACGAGGGTATGGCCCGCGTTTACAAGCTTGTGGAGCACGGCGAGGAGTTTCTTGATATCGTCGAAATGAAGGCCGGTGGTCGGCTCGTCCATGACGTAGAGCATGCCAGGGAACTGTGTAGGGGACCGGCTCCCCGAGCTTGTCCCTCGACTCCGCTCGGGACCCTGAGGTTCTCGAAGGGTCGAGGGGTGCCTGTGCCCGTTTGTCTGTCGGGCAAGGGGGACAGTCCCCTGTGGGGACAGTCCCCTCGCGTGCCCGTTCCTGTTCATGGTGAGTTCTGCAGCGATCTTCAATCGCTGGGCTTCGCCACCTGACAATGTTGTGGCCGACTGGCCGAGGCGCAGGTAGCCGAGGCCGATGGCGGAGAGCAAGTGGAGGCGCTCCTGTAGTCTTGGCGTCTCGGTGAAAAAGGAAAGGGCGTCGTCCACCGTCATCGCGAGCACGTCCGCAATGGTCTTCTCCCGATAACGGATGGCCAGCACTTCCGGTTTGAACCGCTTCCCCTCGCATGTTTCGCACGGCGCGTAGATGTCTTCAAAGAAGTACATCTCCAGTTTTTCCACGCCGCTGCCTTCGCACCGCTCGCATCGTCCTCCAGTTGCGTTAAAGGAGAAATGGCCGGCCGTGAAGCCCTGTCGCAATGCGGCTCGCTCCGCGGCAAAGAGCTTCCGGATGTCGTCGAAAGCCTGGAGATAGGTGATGGGGTTCGATCGTGGCGTGCGTCCGATCGGCTGCTGATCGATCAGGCGCACGCCTGTAAGGTGTTCGACCCCCTTGATGGCTTTGAACCGGCCCATCGGAAGCGGCGCCATGAGAAAGGCGCGCGCAAGCGCGCGGTAGAGCGTGTCCTCGACCAAAGTGCTCTTGCCGGATCCAGACACGCCAGTGACGCAGATCAACATGCCGAGCGGGAAGCGGACGAGCAGGTCTTTCAGGTTGTGCTCCGCCGCGCCGGCGATCACCAGGACGTTGCCGTTGCCGGAACGCCTCGACTCCGGCAGAGGGACGGAGTCTTCGCCGCGCAGGTAACGCGCGGTGTTGGCATGGGGGTCGCGCAGAAATGCCTCCCGGGGGGCGGCGCAGACGATCTGTCCGCCCCGGTCGCCTGATCGCGGTCCCATTTCGACGATGTAGTCGGCGGATTCGATCATCCGGCGGTCATGCTCGACGACGATTACGGTATTGCCCGCCGCCGCAAGGTCTCTGAGGATGCCGGCGAGCAACTCCGTATCTCTTGCATGGAGTCCGATAGTAGGTTCGTCCAAGACATAGAGGGTCCCGACCAGCCGAGCCCCGAGTTGATTGGCTAGTGACACCCGCTGCGCCTCACCGCCCGAGAGCGTCTTGGTCTGCCGGGCCAGTGTCAGATAACCGAGCCCGACTCGCAGGAGGAAACCGAGCTTAGCCCGGAGCTGTCTCAGGATATCGGACGCCACGTCCCGCTCGAAGGGCCGCAAGTTCAATGATTCAAGCCATGCTGCGACACGCTCGATGGTCAATTCCGTGATCTCGTGGATATCTTTGCCGGCGATCTTCACGAAACGGGCTCCCGGTTTCAGGCGGCTGCCATGACAGCCCGGACAATCGAACGGCGTGCGATAGCGGCTGAGCAGGACGCGCACGTGCAGCTTGTACCGCTTGCCTTCCAGGTAGGTGAAGAACTCGTTGATGCCCTCGAACGACTTGTCGCCGGACCAGAGTTGTTGTTGGGTGTCTTTGGGGAGAAGCCGGAAGGGGGTCGAGAGGTCGACGCCCTGCCGCTTCATGGCGAGCAGCATCCGTTTCTGCCACCAATCGGCGCTGGGTTTGCTCCAGGGTTCGATCGCACCCTGGGCCAGCGACTTGTTGCGGTCGGGAATGACCAACACCGGGTCGTAGCGCAGTACGTTGCCGAAGCCTTTGCACTCCGGACAGGCGCCGAGCGGATGGTTGAAGGAAAAGAGGACCGGCCTCAGGGGCTCGAAGGTCCGTCCGCAACTTTGGCAGAGGAAGGCCGTACTATAGGCCTGAAGCCCCTGTCCGATCATGTCGACGGCGCAACGACCGTCACCCTCGCGGAACGCGGTTTCAACGGCTTCGACGAGGCGAGCGCGGTTGTCCTCTCTGAGGACCAGTCGGTCGAGTACGACGTAGAGCGATGGGAATGTGTGCAGTGGAACCTGCGCGGCTTCGCGCAAATCGAGGATGTCATTGGCGGTCTTCAATCGGGCAAACCCGCGGGTGAGCAACGCCTGAATGAAACTCTGTTCCTGATTGCGCGAGGGCGCGGCAACCGGGAAGAGCACCATCGCCCGCGCATCGGGAAAGCGGATCAGAAGATCGTCGACGACGGTGGCCGGCTGAAATGCGCGGGCCTCCAGGCGGCAACCTGGACAGACGGGCCGGCCGATTTTCGCGAACAACAGGCGCAGCAGGTCTGCGATTTCCGTGGCGGTCCCGACGGTCGAGCGGGCGGTGCGGACCTGATTCTTCTGCTCGATGGCGATCGCCGGGCGTACGTTCAGGATGCGGTCGACATCGGGACGGGCAACCTTGTCGAGAAACATGCGGGCGTAGGTCGAGAGCGATTCGACGTAACGCCATTGACCCTCTGCAAACAGGGTGTCGAAGGCCAGCGAGGATTTTCCAGATCCGGATACTCCGGTGACGGCGGTGATCCGATTGTGCGGGAGGCGGAGTGAGACGTTCTTGAGATTATTCTGACGCGCGCCCTCGATGATGAGGTCGGACGACCGAGTCTGAGTCAGAGGGGAGGATTCCACGACGCGACCTCCGGTAGAGGAAATGCACGATGCTAGCAGCCGGACCGCACCGCTTCAACGGGATTCGGTTAAGACTTGATGATCGGGCACTTGGATGAGAGGATGGGGCAACCAGCGGGGAGGACCGATGATTCTCTCGACCACAAACAATATTGAAGGGAAAAAAGCCGTCAAGTATTTGGGGTTGGTCTCCGGAGACGCCATTCTCGGCGCGAACATTTTTCGGGACTTCTTTGCCTCGATCCGCGATATCGTGGGCGGCCGTTCGGCGGCCTACGAAGCAGAATTGCGCAAGGCGAAGGACATCGCGCTCGGTGAAATGCGTGAGCAGGCCCGGCACCTGGGCGCCAACGCCATCATCGGCATCGACATCGATTATGAAACGATCGGGGCCAGCAGCAGCATGCTCATGGTGAGCGCCAGCGGAACGGCGGTGTTGGTCGAATAAGGGAGGGGGCGTTGCCGCTTCTTACCGAGGCCGAATATCTCAGGCTGGGTCGCCGGATCGCGCTCCTCCTGGGCGCCGCGTTGGAGGGGCAGTCGGCAGAAGCGCTGCGCGAGCTGGCCCGGGCCTACGATCCCGGTGTGAACGAAGCCCGTATCAGCGCCGAAGTGTTTCTCTTTCACAAATATCTGCTGATGCAGGCGTGTGCCGGCGCGTTTCCCGAGACCGAGGTCAATCACGTCGTCGGAGGACTTTTCGCCGCGCTCAACGAACGGGCAGGTGAGCTGGAATTGAGTCGCGATCGGCAGCAGGCCATGGAAGACGTGTGGCAGTTGAGGGCCGGGCAGTTTGAACAGCCCTTCGCGCACGACCAGACCCGAATTCTCGATCCAGGTTCAGGTCCGCTCTACTGGAAGCACACGATCAACCGGTTCTGCCGAAACGTGAAGGAGTTCGAGCATCCTCCAGACATCTGGGCTGGCGCGGATGGCCCATCCCATGTCGCGAGTCGTTCGGTCACCGCAACGCTCGATCGCATGGTCGTGGCTTTGGGAGAGCTCAGCCGGATTCATTTCAGCGGAGTGCCGTGACGAGATCTCTGCCGCCGCAAGGAGTGACGGCTTATCGGAGCCATAGTTTTACGACGCCCACGCAACTCACGTACAACACGAGCGAACCTGCCATGGCCGGCCAGAAACCGATGCGGGGGACACCCGCGATCATGGAGAGGACGTAGACAATCCAGGGCGGGACGAACCACAGGAGATTCCTGGCGTAACCGACGATGGCGTCGCTTCCCCCGTTCAGATACATCAGCACGAACGTGGCGCCGGTGATGGCGGGAAAGGTGCTGGCAAAAGCAGCCAGAAACGACTTGCCCTGCGAGCCGAGATAGGTGGAGAGGCTGACGATTGCGCCACCTAACAGAAAATACACCGCATACTTGACCAGGTCATTCACAGGTCTTCCTCCTCACGTTCCCTGAAACGCCTCCATCGCCTCACGCTCCAATGCCTCGCCCTGACCCGTATACCGTGGTGAAAAATGGAACACCACGAGGTTGCGAGCTCGGGCCTTACGCGCCATAAGCCCGGCCTGCCTCGCGGTCAGGTGATAGCGGTCGCGGGCTTTCTCCGCATCAATATCCAGATAGGGTGCCTCACAGTAAAAGAGGTCCGCCCCCCGGGCGAGCGCGAGGATCTTCGCTTCGTTCTGCTCATCGTACCGCGCATCGACGACGTAGGCGATCTTTTGTCCACGCGAGATCGTCAGAAACCGTTCCTTGACCTCTCCCAACATGAACTCGCGCTCTTTGCGACGGTGTTCGTCGTACAGCGTGGCTGTGAAGCGGAAACCGTCGGGCCGGCCCTGCCAGATGTGCTGTTTCACGTCCTTCAACCAGGCGCCGACCGGCAGGCCGGCCTCATGCAGTTTCTGCTTGTTCACGTTGATATGGAACTGCTCTTCCAGGGAATAGGCCAATGAGGGGATACGATGATGCAAGGCAACGGCCCTCACAGTGAACATGGGGTCTTCCAGTACCGTGAAGGGCGAGTCAGAGGATGGCCGCGCAAGAGTGCAACTCAGTTCATCCGAGGGTTGAAATCCGCTGTCGGCTCGAAACACGACTCGCTGGCTTACGCCTTCCTCAAATTCCTGCACGTCAATCGTGAGCGGGTAACCGTCGACGAGATTCCAGGTATAGCCCCGAAGCTTCCCCTGCACATTGTCGATGAGTCCGGGGGGGCCGAACAATCGGAGGGTCTTGCCGCGACCCAGTGCGACCCGCAGGACGGCATCGAATCCGATGAAGTGGTCCATATGTGTATGGGACACGAAAATCTCACCGGCCCGCAGCAGCCTCGTCGGCCCCAGGCTGGCATTGTGTCCGAGGTCGAAGAGCAGGGCGCGCTTGGACCAGCGAATGTCCACGTAGACGCCGGGATCACCGAAGACGTCGTTGACGAGATAACTGGAGAAGGAAGGATTCATGGGCGAAGAATGTGCTGATCGGGTGATCCGGTCATGGGCTGATTCCAACGCAGTCAACAGCGGCAGGCCATCGGAGGATCATCCAATAGCTGCTCTTACCGTCAGATACATGACGTGGACCTCCACCGCATGTGCCACGATCGTGATGTACAGGTTCCTCGTCCGCACCCAGATGGTTCCC
Source organism: Nitrospira sp. (assembly GCA_035620635.1). Lineage (GTDB taxonomy): Bacteria > Nitrospirota > Nitrospiria > Nitrospirales > Nitrospiraceae > Nitrospira_D. Next base: position 6,347 of record DASPGL010000039.1, read on the forward strand.
CAGATCAGCCCGTCCCAGACGGCGATCCAGTGGAGGTGGCGAAAAGTATTCACCATGAAGGGATCGAATGCAAATGTCAGTGTACTGACCAGTAATGGCAGAGGCGAGAACCGCTGAGTGATGGCGGACCCCCGCCGGCGCGACTGCATGGCGACCAGACGCCCAAGGAGGAAGCCACGAAAGTTGAGTTCCACACAGAAGGCAATGCCGGCAATACCCCAGGGCACCATGAGCATAGGATGGAGCTGCCCGTGCGGCGTGGACTTGAGAAAGGCGATGTCATAACCACACGAGGGATAGACCCGCAGAATCACCAGCGCATTCAAGCCGCCGAGTAGAAGGCCTGTCACGAGTCCCCAGCGGAGGACACTCGCGACGTGCTCTCCTGCGAGACCGAGTCGCGGCAGAATAGCAGTATTGCCTGCCGCCCAACGGGATAGTGCCAGGTACGAGAGGATCTGCGGGACGAACTGGACGATCGTCTGTTCACGGATGGAGGGGGGGAGCAGATAATAGCCGAGCGTTGCCACGACAGGTGCCAGCGCCCAGGCGGTTCTCTGTTCCCTGTCCTGAGTCTGGGACGGGGTGCCATCCGGCTCGAGCGGCATGGCGGAGACTACTGCAGCTCGAGATGGTAGCGATCGAGCGTGGTGGCCTTGTGTCGCGCAAGGTTGGAGAGCGACTTGTTGTAGTCGACGGTAGCGCGCAGTTCGTTGCCCTGGGCGGTGGCGAGATCCCGCTGGAAATCCAGGACGAACCGCGTCGTACTCAGTCCGACTTTCAGGCGTTCCTGCTCGGCCTGGAGCTGCTTCTCTGCCATGATTCTGGCCGAGCGGGTCGTCTCAATGCGCTTGAAATCGGTTTGGACGCGGCGTACCGCCTCACGCACACCGACAATAATCTGCTGGCGTACGCTGGCGAGCGTGGTTTCCGCATTTCTGGCCTCGAGTTGGCGTTTGTTATACGTGCTCGCAGCGGAGCGATTACCCAGTGGATAGCTCAGGACCAGCCCTGCGCCGTAATTGTAGAAGTCTCCGCTGAAGTTTCTGCTGAAGGAATCGCCGTAGTCCTTGCCGAGCCCGGCCAGGCCTACCGTTCCCTGGAACGAAAGGGTGGGGAGCAGCTGGTTGCGGGCGAACTGCTTGTTCAGTTCGCCCGACTCGACGTTTTTCTTTGCCTGGACAATCTCCGGACGCTGATCAATGGCGGTGTCGATCGCTTCCTGCAGGCTGAGAGGCTCGAGGACGGTGACGGGAGCATCTGTGGGCGTGAGCCGCATGTCCTGCCGCAGGTCCTCTTCACCGGGGTTCAGGAGGCGCCGCAGCTGATCTTCCTGGTCTCGAATGGACTTCTCTGCGACCAGGACCTGCTCGACTCGGGAGGCGACAGCGGCTTCAGCCTGCAGGACATCCACAATCGACATGACGCCGGCCTTGGCCTTGGCGCGGTTGGCCGCGAGCAACTCTTGCGCGGCCTTGAGCGCCGCCTGGGCAACCTTCAGATTCTCGTTCGCAAAGACGAGCTCCCAATACGTCTGCTCGACTGTGGCGATGACGGTGAGGACGCGATCGCGGAAGACATGCTGCTCCACGTCGGCATTATTCTGGGCGACCTTGATAAAAGTCTTCGTCACCTCGATGCCGGCGTTTCGCAGCAGCGGCTGCGTCAACGTGAAGGCGAGGCCGCCGGTCCATGAAGGATTGAACAGAAACCCCGTCGCCAGGCTTTGATTGACGCTGGTTCGCGTCGGGCTGTAATTGAGATCGAGGCTGCCGCCCGTGATCAGGTTCTGGGTGGCATCGACCGTGACGGAATGACTGCGCTGGTCGAAGGGTGTGATGGTGTTGAGCGTGCCGCCGGTTCCACCGAACACCGGCCGGTTCAGGGGATTGACCGTCCGGGTATACTGACCGTTGACGCTCACGGTCGGATCGAACTTGGCCTGCTCAATGACGATATCGGCCAGCCGGCTCTCCTTCGTATGACGACTGATGCTGATGTCAAGGTTGTTCTGCAGCGCGCGAAGCGCCGCATCGGCCAGTGCGACGGACTCGCGTCGCTCGGCAGGCGACGGGCTGGTCACATCGAGGCTCCATCCGTGTGTCGGTGCCCACAGGCCACACAAGCCGGCGAGTAGAATCGCCGTCTGCCGACAGCTCCGAGCCCGTATCGTCTGTTCCATAACCGCCTCCTTTGATCGACAAAGGGAGAGGCTTGATTATATAATGCGTCACAGGCAGGTTGTCATGACAAATGTGCGATCCTGTTCGAAACAGTCCATGACCCATCGGAGACAGAGCCGCATGAGCATGAGGCTAGTCTGTGCGACGGTCATCCTGGCAGTCTCGGCCGCCTCGACTGTGTGGGGTCAGAGCGTGTCGGGTGTGCGGTCGTTTGACGGGGGCGTGGCGCCGTTGTTCCGGTTGGGCGGGGGGAATCTGTATATCGACGGCCAGGGAACACAGGGGTTTCTGTATACGCCTGGACAACACTTCCAATCGTTCACTTTTCGCAATCCCACCACCGGGCAAGCCTGGAGTGGTGCCGTGACGACCTTCGGCCCACAGCTTTCGATCGGACTCATTCAGGGCGCGAATCAAACGGGCACACCGGTTGTGTTGCCCGGTCCCCCCCGCCAGACACCGTCCCTGCTCCCCATTCAATCTACGATCCTCGACGACATTCCGTAGCAGGTGGTTGACAAACGCCGTCATGCGTCAATCGTCAACCGTGATCCAGGCAAGGCTCCAAGTGCGAACTCTTCACGCTTGACGAATGACGTGTGACGAAGGTTCGTCTCTGAGCCGTGAAGCGCTTCACGGCTCGTTGGCCAGCTGCCAGGTCAGCGCCAGTACATACCGGGCCACGGTTTGTAAGATGTCCGGGTCCAGGGTCTCGGCTGTGTCGGTAGGCTGGTGGAAGTGTGGATGGACTCCGCCGCTCACCACGGCAACGGTAGGCACGCCGGCCTCTTTGAACGGCACGTGATCGCCGCCGGGGAAAAAACCGAACAGGTCCAGCTTGTCAGCTGCGCCGGCCCGCTCTCCCGCCACCTTCGCGACGCTCTTGTCGAGGCCTGTCACACCGACGGTCAGCCTTCCATTGCCGGTTCCCGCGTGATCGACGTTGACCATACACGTGGTGATTGCCAAGGGGACGATGGGTTGGGACACGTAGAGCCGTGATCCCAGAAGGCCCTGTTCTTCCCCACTAAACGAGAGGAAAAGGATGGATCGCTTCGGCGCGGCAGGGGCGGACGCCAGGACGCGCGCCACCTCCAGCATGACAGCGGTGCCGGAAGCGTTATCATCGGCTCCCGGGAAGAGACGTCCGCCCTGTTGGCCGAAGTGATCCCGATGCGCTCCCACGATCACCGTTTCATGGGCGCGCGGTGAATGGCCTCGGATGAGGGAGGCGACGTTATAAAGGGTTCCCGCTGACGACAAGGTATCCCACAGCAGATGCGCGGTCACCTCCGTGGTAAACAGTCGTGAAAAGCCCCCGCGTGCGAGCGCTTCCTGGAATGTCCGGAGTTGGACGGTCCCTTCCGTCCCCCTCTGTACGATCTTCTCCGCGAGCGCTGTGCTGATCCACGCGCCCGGTAGCTGATGTGACACGTCGGCACCGGAATACAGGGCACTGGGGACTCCGGTGACTCCGCGACGGAGTTCGTACGGGCTCAAGATTGGTCCGGTGGCTGTCAGATAGGCGACGGCGCCCCTCTCTTTGGCGATCTGTTCTTTAACCGCATGGGGGGCGGTCCCCGTATACTTCTCCGGCGTTCCGCGAAGAAAGAGCACGATCTTGTTCCGTACATCCAGGCCCGAATAGTCGTCGATTCCCTGCACAGGATCGGAGAGTCCGTACCCTACGAAGACGATGGATGCTCGGATATCAGCTGACGGCGAATCCAGCACGGGCAGAAAGTCAGTTCCCATGTGGAGCGGCGGATGGTCCTGCGACAGGCTGATGTGAAGCAGTGGATCGCCTTGGATCGTCCTGGTCATGACGGGCGCGGTTTGTTTCCATTCTCGTTGGGGCAGGGGATTTGTCAGGCTTTCGGCCGGAGCGGCTGTTGAGCGATGCAGCCGGAGCGCGCTGAATCGGGTGGCCACAAATGCCGCCGACTCACGGTCTTGATCGGTGCCGGTCTGTCGCCCACGCAACAAGGGGCTGCTAAGTTCGGCAATATCCGCCATCATCCGCTCGGGGGAGATCTGTTCCAACGCCCCCTGAATCCAGTGGGTGTCCGAGAGAGTGGAATCGAGAACAGTGCCGGCTGCTGCGCGATCGACCACGGGGACCGTGACACAGGCGGAGGCCAGGAGCATCGTGGCAAGTTTCATGTCTCCTCACCGTTTGAGGCCGGGATCGACGGACTGCGCGTGAAACTATAGCACAAGAGGGTGAGACCCGTTGCACCCTCTCCAGGAGGCACGGTACTATGCCCACGCGTGTCGTACGTGCAGTGTGCGGAGTCTTGAGTGAGAGCGCGTTACAGGAGTACGTGTGGCTGGCGGCGGATCGGACAACGGTCTCTACGATCACCTCTATCAGCGCTTCTTCGAGCAACGTGACCGCCACGACGGCTATGCCTTTCAGCACGCCCCAGGAGGGAGCGCGCCGCCACCGACGGTCACGTTCAGTCAAAAACTCCGGTGGTGGACATGGGATCGCTGGCATCGACGGAAGAAGATTCTTGCCGAGCGTGACAGGTTGCAGCAGGAAATCCTCCAGATCAAGAACACCGCCACGCCCAGGTAGTGGATGTTCGTTGCAGGGCAGATGGGATGGGGCCGGACGGGTTTCGGGTATGGGAAGGTTGGCAACGCGTGATGCCTGTGGCCTGCCCCGTCATTCGTGCAGCGACGTGGCTCCGGTCACTGACGTGGGGCCTCATCCTGACCGGGGCGGCGATGGCGGCGGCGCTCAGTGGGGAGGCTCTGGCTGTCCAGCGGGAAAGCCAGGCAGAGAAAGAAGCCAATCTTAAGCAACAAGCGAAGGGGGGGCTCTTCCGGAAGTGGACATTCGATCAGGATCGTGCCACCGAACTGCCGTCTGGTTTTCTTGCACTCTCCTCTCGAGAAGGACGTCCGGCCGAGTGGATGGTGCAGGTGGACGCCACCGCTCCGTCTCCGCCCAACGTCGTGGCGGTGTCATCTGAATGTGTGGCCGAGGACTGTTATCACCTTCTGCTGGCCGGAGAGTTGGAGTATGAATATCCCGACCTGACGGTTCGGCTCCGGGCAGCGGAGGGCGTTCCCGGAAAAGGTGGGCTTGTGTTCGGCGCCAAGGATTCCGCAAACTTTTATGGAGCGGTGGTCGATGTGGCCGGGTCCAGGGTGCACGTGGTTCGTGTGGTGGCAGGAGAGGCGACGAGACTGGCGCACAGTTCTGTAACACTCAAACAGGTCGACTGGCACACGCTTCGTGTGCAGCGTAATACCATCATCAGCAAGGACTTTATTGAAATCTTCGTCGACGGGTCTCTGGTCCTCTCGGTGGAGGATCAGATGCTCGGACTGGGGAAGGTCGGGCTGGTGTCGAAAGGGACGACCTCTTTATTTTTCGATACGTTACATGCTGTCCCGCTCTTCTCCCATAGACCTCTGTCCGCACCACCTGCCTACTAGCGCGGCGGGTGAGCGGGGTTGAGCCGCCGGAAACTTGCCTTTTTTCTTCCTTCTGGAGTAGCATGGGCACGCCTGTTTGCAAGAGAGGCCTGGCAAACAAGCGCTGAGAGTGACAAGGCCTGAATTGATGTTGTTTTGGTCCTGCCCGGGAATCTGATCGGAAGCCAGAGCTAAGCCGCCGCTGTGTTGATGACGTCTTCGGCCCATTCCTTCCCCGTTTCGTTCTCGCGTCCAAGACAACACCATCATGTCAAAGGAGGAGCCCAATGGGTTCGAAGATTTACGTTGGCGGATTGCCCTATTCAACGACCGAGCAGCAGCTGAGCGATCTGTTTGCAGCGCACGGCACGGTCGCTTCATCCAGAATTATCACGGACAAGTTCACCGGCCAGTCACGAGGATTTGGATTCGTGGAAATGGCGTCCGATGCGGAGGCGCAGGCGGCGATTGCCGCGCTGAATGGCACGCAGCTGGGCGGTCGTACGTTGACAGTCAACGAAGCGCGTCCTCAGGAGCCCCGCTCCGGAGGGGGAGGTCGCGGAGGATTCGGAGGCGGTCGGAATTAGTCCGATCGCGCTCTGTCCGGGTGAGGGCTGCCGGAACGTCCGGCAGCCCTTTTTTATTCCTTGGGGAGGACCCATGGCCGTGAAAGGGCGACAGGGGTGAGACTATGAACTACGGAGGGAGCGGTGCCGCCGTTTACACTTGAAGCACCCTTCAGGCCTTGTGGCCATCAACCGGAGGCCATCGCCAGGCTGGCGGCCAGCGTCGAGGCTGGGAAGAAACATCGGATACTGCTGGGTGTGACCGGGTCGGGCAAGACCTTTACGATGGCCAATCTCGTCGAGCGGGTGCAGAAGCCCACTCTGGTGCTCGTCCATAACAAAACGCTGGCCGGGCAGCTCTATCAGGAGTTCAAGCAGTTTTTCCCGCGCAACGCTGTCGAGTACTTCGTGAGTTACTACGATTATTACCAGCCGGAGGCCTATATTCCGCAGAGCGATACCTATATCGCCAAGGATGCCTCGATCAACGATGCGATCGATCAGATGCGACATGCCGCCACCACGGCGCTGCTGCAGCGCAACGACGTGCTGATCGTGTCGTCGGTGTCGTGCATCTACGGGCTGGGCTCGCCGGAGGTCTACCATGACATGCTGGTCTATGTGGAAGAAGGGACGGAAGCCAGACGCGAGCAGATCCTGGCCAAGCTCGTGGAGATCCAGTATGAGCGCAACGATACGGATTTCCATCGCGGAACCTTCCGTGCGCGGGGGGATGTCATCGAAATTTTCCCTGCCTCGTCGGACGCCAAATCTGTGCGGATCGAGCTCTTCGGGGATGTCGTGGATGCCATTCATGAAATCGATCCGCTCACGGGAAAGTCGCTGGGCAAGTTGCCCAGGATCGCCATCTATCCGAATACGCACTACCTCATCGCGCCCGATCGCTATGAGCGCGCCATCACCGGAATCGAAGCCGAACTCGACGAACGCGTGACCTATTTCAGGAAGAGCGGGCAGCTCGTGGAAGCGCAACGGATCGAACAGCGCACGAAGTTCGATTTGGAGATGATCCGGGCGATGGGCTATTGCCATGGAATTGAGAACTACTCGCGCCATCTCAGCGGCCGGGCGCCGGGCGAGCCTCCGCCGACGCTGCTCGATTATTTTCCGAAGGATTTTCTCCTGATCATCGACGAATCCCATGCCACCGTGCCCCAGGTCGGAGGCATGTACGAGGGCGACTATTCGCGGAAGCGAACCCTGGTCGACTACGGATTCCGGCTGCCGTCGGCGGTCGACAACCGTCCGTTGAAATTTGCCGAGTTCGAGCGATGCCTCAACCAGGTTGTGTATGTGTCGGCGACGCCGGGTTCGTACGAGCTCGAGCGCGCGGGAGGCGAGGTCGTCGAGCAGATTATCAGGCCGACCGGCCTCATGGATCCGCCGATCGAGGTTGTGCCGGCCAAAGGCCAGGTCGATCATCTGCTGGGACAGGTGCGCGCGGAAGCGGCGAGAGGAGGCCGTGTGCTGGTCACGACATTGACCAAGCGCATGGCCGAAGACCTTACGGAGTACTATCACGACCTCGGGGTGCGGGTGCGTTATCTGCATTCCGATATCAAGACGCTTGAGCGGGCCGAGATTGTGCGGGACTTGCGGCGAGGCCTCTTCGACGTGTTGGTCGGCATCAATCTCTTGAGGGAAGGCCTCGATTTGCCGGAGGTGAGCCTGGTGGCCGTGCTCGATGCCGACAAGGAGGGGTATCTCCGTTCCTACCGGTCGCTCATCCAGACGGCCGGGCGCGCGGCGCGAAACGTCGAAGGCCGGGTGATATTTTACGGGGATTTCGTGACGGTTTCCATGCGCACGGCCATTGAGGAAACGAACCGACGTCGTGCGATTCAGGCTGAGTACAATCGGACCCATGGGATTACCCCGGTGAGTGTGAGGAAGGGCATTCCGGAGCTTGAATATGCCATCGCCGAGATGGATTACGTGCAGCTGGACCTGGCCGCTGAATCGGCCGCGGAATATGAAACCGATGAGACCCTTGACCAGCGGATTGCACGGCTGGAGTCGGAGATGAAAGCCGCGGCCAAGGAACTCGCCTTCGAACGGGCTGCGGATTTGCGCAACCGGATTCGATCGCTACGGCTCCAGGCCCTGGAGGCAAAATCCTAAACGTGTCTGTAGAGGTAAATGCCGATGAACATGCCGAGCACGCTCAGGATGTTCACTTTGATACTGAAGCCGATGGTGAGTTTCACCAGTACGAGATCAATGGTGAGAGGAGGGCTGATTCCGGGAGTAAAGTGGGTCGAGAAGATGCTCTGAATTGTCCCTTGGGGGGCGATAACGTGAAGAATTTCTCCAAGAATTCCGCCGAGTAGCCCTCCGATCAGCACAAAGATGAGAAGAACCCACGGCGATTTTCTCACGCGAGTGCCGTTCCTCCGTTGCGCGGTGACGACTCCTGAGACGGGACAATCTATCGGCACCATATCGGAAGGTCTCCGGCATGTCAACAAATCCGCGGCCTCTCTCCGTCTTGACTTGCTGGGCCCTGTTCTATAGACTGACCGATACTCTTTTCCTAGATTTTTCGAGGCGATCGGAGATCTGGCGTAAGGCTTCGATGGCCTCTTTCTTTGTGGTCCCATGCTGGATGCGCTGAGCGACAAGTTCGAAAACATCTTGAAGAAGCTCCGAGGGCAGGGTGTGCTCACGGAACAGAATATCGCCGAGGCCTTGAAGGAGGTCCGTTTTGCCCTCCTTGAAGCTGATGTGAATTTCAAGATCGTCAAGGATTTCATCGAACGGGTCCGTCAGAAGGCCGTGGGGCAGGAAGTGCTGCAAAGTCTCACGCCCGGCCATCAAGTGGTCAAGGTTGTATGGGACGAATTATGCGAGATGATGGGGCGCGAACGGTCGGGGCTGGCGCTCAGCTCACGCCCGCCTACTGTCGTGATGATGGTTGGCTTGCAGGGAGCCGGCAAGACGACGACCTGTGGCAAGCTGGCGCGTCTGTTCAAGAATCAAGGCAAGCGCGTCCTCCTGGTGGCCGCTGATCCGCGTCGGCCTGCCGCCGGAGAGCAGCTCAGCGCCCTGGGGCAGGCCCTTGGAATCGAGGTACATCGGGCAGACCAGCTTCATGCCTCACAAGCGGATGTGGTCCGTCTTTGCCGGGCCGGAGTCGAGCGAGGACAGGAGCAGGGGTATGATCTGGTCATTCTGGACACGGGCGGACGGCTCCACATCGACGAGGAGTTGATGGGAGAGCTCGTGGCCGTGAAGTCGACGGTCGCTCCGCATGAGGTGCTGCTTGTCGCCGATGCGATGACCGGACAGGATGCGGTCACGATGGCCGGCCAGTTCGATCAGAAGCTCGGCCTGACCGGCGTGATTCTGACCAAGGTGGAAGGCGACGCGCGCGGCGGTGCCGTGCTTTCCATTCGCGCTGCGACCGGCAAGCCGATCAAATTTCTCGGCGTCGGTGAAAAAACGGACGCGCTGGAAGTCTTCCATCCTGATCGGATGGCATCGCGGATTCTCGGAATGGGCGATGTGCTGTCGCTCATCGAAAAGGCCCAGGAGCACATTAGCCGCGAGCAAGCCGAAGCCGCCCAGAAGCGGCTTACGAGCAACACCTTCACACTGGAGGATTTTCGCGCCCAATTGGGGCAGATGAATCGTCTCGGTTCATTGGACCAGCTGCTGGGCATGCTGCCAGGCGGGCAAAAGTTGAAGAGCGCTATCGAAGGAGAGAAACCGGAGCGCGAGATGGGCAAGGTGGCCGCCATGATCGACTCGATGACCGTGCGCGAGCGACGCGATCATACGATAATCAACGGCAGCCGGAAGAAACGCATTGCGCGGGGAAGCGGGACCAGTGTGCAGGACGTCAATCGGCTGATCAAGCAGTTCCTATCGGCCAAGAAAATGGCCAAGGCCATGACCGGGGCAGGGGGGCGTCGACAGCTTGCCCAGCTGATGCGCTCCTCGATGTAATGAAACAGGTTGAGGACGAGGCTGAAATCGAACTTGCAATCAGCCTCTTTTCTTAGCCTCAGCCTTAACCTGAATCTTGATCTTCTTCACAAGGAGGGCAGTGTGGCTGTTCATTTGAGACTCGCACGGACAGGAAGACACAAGCGACCCATGTACCGGTTGGTGGCAGCCGATTCGCGCAAAGCGCGGGACGGTCGTTTTCTTGAAATTCTCGGCATCTTCGATCCGCTCAAGGAAGCGGGAGTGCCGGAAATCAAGCAGGAACGGGTGTTGACGTGGTTGCGGCAGGGCGCGCAGCCTTCGGTCACCGTGCGAACGTTGCTTCGGCGGGCCGGTCTCTGGAAACAGTTCGAGGCCGAAAAGGCGGCGCAGGCCAAGACTGCGGCGAAGTAGGGATGGTCAGCACCCTCGCTCTGGTGACGGTTGGACAGATCGAACGGCCCTTCGGCGTCAAGGGTGCAGTCAAGGTCCGTTCCTTGAGCGATGTGCCGGGCCGAATGGAAGCGCTGAGGCGGGTGAGTCTGGTCGCGAGAGACGGAAAGACGATCGAGACGAGCGTCACCCATGTGAAGCGTGCGGGGAGCGGGTTTATCGTGGGTCTGGCGGACGTGACGACACCGGAGGCCGCGGAGGCCTGGCGCGGCGGGTTCATTCAGATCTCCCGAGGAACCGTGCCCGCGCTTCCGGATGGAAACTATTATGCCTGCGATTTGATCGGCCTGGCGGTGCAGACCGACGAGGGACGGTCCATCGGTCTGTTGGAGCAGATCTGGGAATTGCCGGGCCATTCTGTGTTCGTCGTCAGGAAGGGTGAAAAAGAGATGTTGATTCCGGCGGCGAAAGAATGGGTATCCGCTGTCGATCTTGAGCGAGGAGTGATGACTGTACATCTGCCGGACGGAGCAGGGGAGTAACATGCTGCTGGTCGAGGTGCTCACATTATTCCCGGACATGGTCGCCTCCGCGCTGGGACACAGTATCCTCAAGCGCGCTCAGGACAAGGGGCTCCTGACGGTGAAGGTTCACAATCTGCGTGACTACACCTTGGATCGCCATAAAGTGGCCGACGACCTTCCCTACGGCGGTGGTGCCGGCATGGTCATGAAGGCCGATCCCGTCCTGCGGGCTGTGGACGCCATCCGGAATGCATCGCAGACGGGCTGGGAGGAGATTCGCCTTCTGTTTCCGTCTCCTCACGGTCGTCCGTTCACGCAGGCGTACGCCCAGCATCTTGCACGCGAGCAGCGACGGGTGGTGATTCTCTGCGGACATTACGAAGGCATCGATGAGCGGGTGAGGATCCTGCTGGCCCCGGAGGAGGTGTCGGTCGGTGACTATGTGTTGACCGGAGGCGAATTGCCGGCGCTGGTCCTGATCGATGCGGCCACGCGGTTGATTCCGGGTGTACTGGGTGATCCGGCATCCCTGCGGGAAGAGTCGTTCTCGGATGTCCTGCTGGAGTATCCGCACTACACCAGGCCGGTGGACGTGCGAGGCCTGGGTGTGCCGGAGGTCCTGTTGTCCGGACATCATGAGGCGATTCGGTTATGGCGTCGGAAAGAGGCCTTGCGCAGCACCTATCTCAGACGGCCCGATCTATTGAGAGATCGGGTGCTCACGAGCGAAGATCAACGGTTATTGAACGAACTGATCGGCGAAGGTCTCTCGACTGTGCCGGTGCGATGCGGGGAGGAGGGGTAAGTCCATGAACCAGTTAGAACGAGTGCAGCGGTCCTTGACCAAGAAATCGGCTCCGAGTTTTACCATCGGAGACACGGTGCGGGTCCATGTGAAGGTCGTTGAAGGTGAAAAGGAACGCATCCAGGTCTATGAAGGAACCGTGATCGCCCGAAAGGGCACCCTGAATACGGAAACCTTTACGGTCCGCAAAGTGTCCTATGGAGTCGGGGTTGAGCGGATATTTCCGGTGCATTCGCCGATCGTCTCGAAGGTCGATGTCGTTCGCCAGGGCCACGTGCGACGGGCGAAGCTCTACTATCTGCGACGGAAGAAGGGAAAGTTCGCCAAGGTGGAAGAGCGGGAGTTCGTCGGCGAGGCGAAGGCGCCTGCGCCGCCGACTGCAGACGCAGAACCTGTCAAGGCCTAACCATTCCTCTCAATCGCCTTCCTCACGGGGGGCGGCTGGTTGCCTCAGGTAGAGCACCTGATTAGGGGAGCGCCTGGTGGGACCCACCGAGGATTTTGAGCAAGAAGCCCGGCGATGCGGGTATCGGCGCATTGCCGGTATCGACGAAGCGGGGCGTGGCCCTTTGGCCGGTCCGGTCGTCGCCGCCGCGGCCATCCTGCCGGTCCGATGCCGGTTGGCCGGCATCAACGACTCAAAGCAGCTCCCTGAAGCGGAACGGGAACGGCTCTACACTCTGATCATCGAAAAGGCCGTGGGGGTGGGAGTTGGGTCAGCCGATGCGGGCGAGATCGACTCGCTCAACATTCTGGAAGCCACCCGCCGCGCCATGCAGCGCGCGGTCCAGAATCTCGTGCCTTCTCCCGACTATCTCTTGATTGATGCTGTAGCTCTCCCCGCGATCCCGGTTCCAGGACGGTCCATCATCAAAGGCGACGCGCTGTCTTTTTCGATTGCGGCGGCGTCGATCATCGCCAAAGTGACACGGGATCGCCTGATGGCCGCGTACCATGAGGCGTTCCCCCAGTACAATTTCCTCAAGCATAAAGGGTACGGTACGGAGGACCATCTGGTGCGGCTGACTCGTTATGGACCCTGTGCCATTCACCGACGGACTTTTGCACCGGTGCGGCAGGCGAGCCTGTCCCCAGCGCAGTCTGAACGGACGGCGACGTGTCCGTCGGCTTCTTCGGGGCCGATCGTATGACCAGCACAGACCCGCGACATCGGTTCGGTCAGGCCAGTGAACAGTTGGCGGAACGATTCTTGCGGGCGAAAGGGTACCGGATCCTGGAGCGGAATCTGCGGACCTCCCTCGGGGAATTGGATTTGGTTGCCGACGATGACGGGGTGCTGGTGTTTGTCGAAGTAAAGGCCAGGGCCACAGACGCGTTCGGTGGTGCGGTGCTGGCTGTGGATCGTCGCAAGCGGGCCAAGCTTGTCCGGTTGGCCTCACAGTACCTTGCCCGGCGGCATTGGACCGAGAAGTTGTGCCGCTTCGACGTGGTGCTGGTGCAGGGGCCGTCGACGGACAAGGACCGGATCGAACATCTCCAGAACGCCTTCGACGTGGTCGAACCGGAGCAGTCGTAGACGATTTCAGGACGAGACAGTATGGATACGATGATTCAGCTGATTCATGTGTCCAAGTATTATAACCGCCGAGCGGCCCTGTCCGATGTGACGCTGGAAATCGAAAAAGGAGAGTTTGTCCTGCTCATGGGACCAAGCGGCGCGGGGAAGTCCACCCTGTTGCATCTGCTGATCGGTGAGGAACAGCCGGACGAGGGGCAGATTTTCGTCCAGGGGAAGAACGTCTCCAAGCTGAAACAATCAGAGGTGCCCTATCTTCGGAGAAAGGTTGGGTCGGTCTTTCAGGACTTTCGCCTCTTGCCGAAAAAGTCCGTCTTCGAAAACGTGGCTCTGCCGCTCATCGTGCAGGGCGCGTCCGCCACGGACATTCGCCGGAAGGTCACGGAGGCTCTGCGAGCGGTCGGTCTTGAGTTGAAGAAGGATCAGCCGCCCAACAGCCTGTCCACCGGAGAACGGCAGCGTGTCTGCATCGCCCGCGCGATCGTGAACGGCCCGATCGTCCTTCTTGCGGACGAACCCACGGGCAATCTCGATCCGGAACGGACCGCGGAAATCATCGAGCTGTTTAAGCTGATCAACGCCCGGGGAACAACCGTGATTGTCGCCACGCACGATCCGCTCGTGATGACCCAGGTCAACCGGCGCGTCGTTACGCTCGCGCAGGGGGTCATGGTCTCTGAGCCGCGGCTCGGAGAGCGGGTGGGAGTATGAGGCGCCTCTTCTACCCTGTCCGAGAAGCGTGGGCGAACATGCGGACCAACCGTACGACCACCGTGGTGGCCATTCTCACGACGGCCTTTACCCTGGCCTGCGTCGGCATCTTCCTCTTGCTCTATGTGAATCTCCGCAGTGCCGCCGCCTGGCTGCAGGAGGATATCAAGATCATCGTCTATCTGGACGACCGGACCACCCGCGAAGGAGCGCAGGAGCTTGAAAGCAAGCTCAAGGCGGATCGCATGGTGGCCACGGCTCTCTTCATCTCGAAGGAGCAGGCCCTGGGAGAATTTCGAGCGCAGTTTCCGTCCGATTCCCACTTGCTCGAGGGGCTTGGTGAGAATCCCCTGCCGGCCTCGTTCGTCGTGACGCTGGCGCCAAGCTTCCGCTCTCCTGATGCGGTGACCCGCTGGGCCGAGCGGGCCCGCACCATGACCGGTGTTGCGAAGGTCGACTATAATCAGGAATGGATCGACGCCTTGGCGGGTCTCATCCGGTACATCGAACTCGCAGCCATCGGGGTAGGCGTGATCCTCTCGGCGGCCGCTGTGACCATCATCGGAAACACGATCAGGCTTGCGTTGTTCTCGAGACGGGAAGAGATCGAAATCCTTCGCCTCATCGGGGCGACCCGCGCGTTTATCCAGATTCCCTATTTTCTCGAAGGGGCGGTATTGGGCGTGTTCGGCAGCGCACTGTCCTTAGGGATTCTGAAGTTCGGTTTTGAACTGTTTCGACAGCAGGTCGGTGCGGCCGGCCGTTTCCAGGGGATTGAAAATATGGTGTCGTTCTTTCCGCTCTCCATCTGTCTGGCCTTCGTGCTCGTGGGGATGGGACTCGGCTTCGCCGGCAGCGTCGTGTCGTTGCGTCGATTCGGGGAGGGGCGTGCGTGAGGCGTTCGGTCGTGGTTCTGGTCTGGTGCGTTGCCATCGGGGGCTGGTGGGAATCGGTCGCCGTGGCGGCCACTGATCCCATCACGGAGAAAATCGAGCAGGAGCGGAAGACGCTTGAGCAGCTGAAAGACAAGATCGAAGAGAAACGGAAACGGGCCGATGAAGCGGAGAAGAAACGGGAATCGGTCCTGCAGGGCCTGCAGTCGTTGGATGAACGGTTGATCCGTCATCGTCAGGATCATCTGGACGTCACGAAGAAGTTGCGCAAGAAAGACCGGGAGATTCAGGATATTACGGAACAACTGGCGACGATGCGCACCAGCATTCAGGAGCGGCGCGACGCCATTCTTGCGCGTCTCCGCGTGCAGTATATGGAAGGACGGTTCGGGTACGTGAAGGCGCTGCTGTCAGCCGATTCCTATGGCGACTTCCAGCGGCGCCGGCAATACCTCTCGGCCGTATCTCAAAAGGATTACGAACTGCTCGGCGCCTTCCGGACCGACATGGCGCGCATGGAGGAGGCGGAGCGGCAGCGTGCGGAAGCACGGGCCGGGATGATTGCGTTCAAGGGAACCATCGAGAAGAAGCTTGCCGACATTCGAACGCTGCAGAGAGAAAAGAAGACCTATCTGGCCAAGATCATTCAGGAAAAAGATTCCTATACCCGGACGCTGGAAGAACTGGAACGATCGGCCTCGCGGGTGGATAGTCTGCTGCGTGAATTGGAAGCCCGCCGCCGCACTCTGGCGATGCGCCCGCCGCCCGGCGCAGGGGGGCTCCGGGGGGCAAAGGGAGCACTGCCGTGGCCGGCGGACGGGCAGGTCGTGTCATTCTTCGGCAGACAGAAACACCCGACCTTTAATACCTATGTCCAACGCAAGGGCATCGAAATCAGAACCACGGAAGGAAGTTTCATTCATGCTGTCATGCCCGGGACGGTGGTCTATGCGGACTGGTTGAAAGGCTACGGACTCGTTATAATCCTGGACCATGCCAACGGATTCTTTTCATTGTATGCCCATGCTTCGAAGATTCTGGCCAAAGTCGGCGAGCAGGTTGCGCAGGGCCATGCCATCGGCGAAACCGGGGACACGGGCATGATCGGAGAAAATACTTTATACTTTGAGTTGCGCGAGGGGGCTGAACCGGTGGACCCGATGCACTGGTTGGCGAAGCGATAAGCCTGGAGCGGTCGGCACGGGCGGATCTTTGCAAGAAGGGGTATGACGATGATGGAACAGCAGCCAAGGCGGAAGTCTTTGGTGGTCGGGCCGATGATCGCACTCGCGCTCCTGTGCGGGGTCTTCATCGGGAAGGGGTGGGAACGCACCGGTCATGCCAGTGAAACCTATGAGGAGCTCAAGACCTTCTCCGAGGTTCTGAATCAGGTACAAAAGCATTATGTGGATGAGACGAAGCCGAAGGATCTGATTCAAGGAGCGATCCGGGGGATGTTGGCGACGCTCGATCCACATTCCGCGTATATGACCCCCGAGATGTATAAGGAGATGCAGGTCGAAACCAAGGGGGAATTCGGTGGGGTCGGCATCCAGATCGGCGTGAAAGACAACCGGCTAGCAGTGATCGCCCCCATCGAGGGAACGCCGGCCTATCGCGCGGGAATCAAGGCCGGCGATTTTATTGTGAAGGTCAACGATGATTCCACCAAGGATCTTACCCTGATGGACGCGGTGCAAAAAATGCGCGGGCCCAAAGGTAGCAAGGTGAGCCTGACGATTCAACGGGAGGGTGCGCCAGATCCGCTGGTATTCACGCTGGTTCGGGATACCATCAAGATTGAAAGCGTGAAATCGAAAGTGATCGAGAGTCTGGGGTACGTACGGCTGACACAGTTCCAGGAAGCGACCGGGAAGGATCTCGCCAAGGCCATCAGGCAGTTCAGAGAGCAGAAGGTGCAGGGGGCCATTGTCGATCTGCGCAACAATCCTGGCGGGTTGCTCACCGCGGCGGTCGATGTCTCAGAGCAGTTTCTCCCGAACGGGAAGCTCATCGTCTATACCAAGAGCCGGGAGGGCAAGAAGGACGAATGGTTGGCCAAGTCCAAGGATCAACTGGAGGACCTTCCGTTGATCATCCTGGTCAATGAAGGATCGGCGAGCGCGTCCGAGATCGTGGCCGGAGCCCTTCAAGACTGGGGTCGGGCCCTGATCGTCGGGACCACCTCGTTCGGGAAAGGGTCGGTGCAGACAATTCTCACACTCGGGGACGGCTCAGGACTTCGCCTCACCACGGCGAAGTATTACACTCCGAAGGGCCGGTCGATTCAGTCGACCGGCATCACGCCCGATATTGTGGTCAAACTGCCGGCGCCGGGTACGGCCAAAGCGGCCGACGGGAAGACCGGTGAGAAGGACGCGGAGCCGAAAACCCTCAAGCCGTCGAACGGAAAGGAGGCGCCTCCTCAAGGGGGGAAGCCGTCAGATGAGGCCGCTCCGAAAAACGGGACAACCCCGCACGCGGGTCCCACCGAGGTAACAGGCGATCTCGCGCTTGAACAGGATATGCAGCTCCAAAAGGCCGTGGAGCTGCTTAAGAGCTGGAAGATCTTCAAGGAGTTGAAGGCCTCTTAGTTCGTCCGGTCCCGTGTCCGTTGTTGAATGGCCCGGAGCAGGTGATCTTCGGACCCGGAGAATCCAGGCATGGTTCGCAGCAGATGGGACCGGACGAGCTGCTCCAGATCCTCGAACGTCCGGATGCCCAGCCGAAAATAGAGGTAGGTCACCAGCGAATCAGAGAGACCCGGCAGGGTGCCCCAGCTGCTGATCTCCGGGGGAAGCGGTGTTTTCAACTCCTCGTAGGCGCGGATGGTTCCGGTCCCGAGAAACTCTCTGATCTTGTCAGCGAGGTCCTTCCCAATCCCTTCAAGGTCTTCCAGGCCATGGTGCTGTGCCACAACCGCCACATCCTCTTCGGTCGCGAGAAGGGTATCCGCGGCACGCCGATAGGCGCGGACCCGATAGGGATTCGCGCGCTGGGCCGCGAGAAGATCGGCCATGGACCGGAACAGCGTCGCAAGCTGTCGATTGCTTTCGTGCATGTGAGGGCCCGTGCGAACCTATTGTGCGACTCTGGCCCCTCCGGAGGCAAGCCGCCTTTGTTGACAAGCCGAATTATCGTCCCATAGGATGACGCACAATGCCGGACACGATTCACATACGAGTGAACGGTGAAGCGAAGGACTGGCGCCGAGGTGCAACGGTAGCCGAACTCTTGCAGGATTTGGAGATCAAGACCGACCGTGTGGCGGTCGAGTTGAATCTCGAAATTCTCGATCGGGCGTCATTTGCGCAGCGCCCCCTTGAGGACGGAGATCGTGTCGAGATTTTGAGCTTTATCGGCGGGGGCGGCGAAAAAGGTGCGAGGTAGTGGTTCGGTGACGGCGGCTGCGTCAAACACGTCGCCGAGATCGACCTCGCGCATTATTATCCAGAGTGGAGTCCACCATGGCGGACGATCGGTTGATCATCGCGGGGCGTGAATTCAAGTCTCGGCTGTGGGTCGGGACGGGAAAATATAAGGACTTCGTCGAAACGCGGAAAGCCATCGAAGTGTCGGGCGCCGATGTGGTGACTGTCGCCGTGCGGCGTGTGAATATCACCGATCGGTCCAAAGAGAATTTGCTCGATTACATCGATCCCAAGAAGTACACGATCCTGCCCAACACGGCGGGCTGTTACAGCGTGGAGGATGCGGTGCGCTATGCCCGCCTGGCCCGTGCGGCCGGGGTCTCCGATCTGGTGAAGCTCGAGGTCCTCGGCGACGAGCGCACCCTGTTTCCGGACACGGCAGGATTGATCGAGGCGGCAAAGATTCTCATCAAGGAAGGATTCGTCGTCCTGCCCTACACGAATGACGATCCCATCGTGGCCAAGAAGCTGGTCGATATCGGCTGCCCGGCGGTCATGCCGCTGGCGGCACCGATCGGGTCTGGGCTGGGCATCCGGAATCCTTACAATCTGAAAATCATCATGGAAACCGTCAAGGTGCCGATCATCGTCGATGCCGGCGTCGGGACTGCCTCCGATGCTGCTCTGGCGATGGAGTACGGTGCTGATGCGGTGCTCATGAACACCGCGATCGCCGGCGCGCAGGATCCGATCGCGATGGCCGAGGCGATGAAGTACGCGGTCCAGGCCGGTCGTTTGGCCTACAAGGCCGGTCGCATTCCGAGAAAGCTCTATGCCACGGCCAGCAGTCCGATCGAAGGCATGCTCTAACAATAGTTTTGAGTGTTGAGCGCGGAGTTTAGAGTTGGTGATGCTACGTTGTTCTTCGACTGAGCACTCAGCACGTACGACTCCACACTCGACACTTTTGTTTCATGCCTCCCGTTAACTTCCGCCTCTTCCTCGTCACCGATCGTCATCAGACCGGTGGACGCTCTCTCCTATCGGTGCTCCGCGATGCTATCCACGCCGGAGCCCCCGCGATTCAACTCCGTGAACGCGACCTGATGACGGGCGACCTGTTGTCCCTGGCGCGGGACATTCAGATGATCGCTGCCTCGCGCTCGGTTCCGGTGCTCGTGAACGATCGTGTCGACCTGGTGATGGCCTTGAACCTTGCCGGCGTGCATCTGCGCGCGAACAGCCTGCCCGTCGCGCTTGCCCGCCGGCTGCTCGGGCCGACGCGCCTGGTCGGAGTGTCGACACATTCCGTCGATGAAGTCCGTCGGGCGAACGAGGAGGGCGCCGACTATGTGCTGTTCGGTCCGGTCTTCGACACACCGTCGAAGCGATCGTTCGGTGCGCCGCTCGGGTTGGAAGCCCTGGCCGAGGCCTGTCGGCAATCCATCATCCCCGTGTTCGCCATCGGCGGCGTGACCGGCGCGCGGGTGTGCGACGTTCGTCGGGCCGGCGCGTACGGTGTCGCGGTGATCGGAGCGGTGCTGACTCGCGGCGATGCGGCCGCGGCGATCGGCGAACTATTGGATGCATTGATGCGATGACATGCGGCGCGGCATCGACGTGAGAGTGCGCGCTTGATCACGCACTGTAGTTGACCACCCACAGGTCGGGTGTTAGAATCCGCCCAGGCTTCAAGATGCGCGTGTGTCGGCGGTTGCAGCGATTCGTCGAGTACCGTCATGGGAGACAGCAAGGGTCAGTCAAGCCGGCTCCGGTCCCTCCGAGATTCCGTGAAGAAGATCACGAAGCGGTTGGCCGAGGGTGAGACGGACATGATGCACAAGGACGACGAACATACCCGCGAAGTCGACAAGCTTCGTGTGCAGATTCAATCGATGGAGGAGGAAATCCGTCGACTGTACCAGTCCCGCTACCAGCTCGAACAAGCCAACAAGCAGAACGAGAAGCTCGTGGTCATGCTGCAGGAGGCCAAGGCCCAGATGGAGGCCTTGCGCGCTGAAGTGGAAAAGCTGACTGCGCCTCCGTCGACCTACGCGATTTTCTCCAGTTTGAACGAGGACGGCACCGGCAATGTGTACGTGTCCGGGCGCAAGATGAAGGTCAGCCTCCATCCCGCGGTCAAAGCGCATGGGTTGCGCAAGGGACAGGAAGTCGTGCTCAATGAGGCCCTCAACGTCATCGAGGTCAAAGGGTTCGACAGCCAGGGCGAAGTGGTCCGGCTGAAGGATGTGCTGGAAGGGGGCCGCGCCCTGGTGACTCTCCATTTTGATGAAGAGAAGGTGGCGGAGCTGGGCGATCCGTTGCTTGCGGAGAGGCTGAGTGTCGGTGATCATCTGCTGTACGATCCCCGTTCAGGTTATGTTATCGAGAAGCTGCCGAAATCCGAAGCCGAAGAGCTGGTGTTGGAAGAAGTGCCGGATGTCGACTACGAACACATCGGCGGTCTGCAGAAGGAACTGGAACAGGTGCGCGATGCAGTGGAACTTCCCTTCCTCCATCCGCAGGTCTTTTCCGAGTACAAACTCAGCGCGCCGAAGGGTGTCCTGCTCTACGGCCCGCCCGGCTGCGGGAAGACGCTCATCGCAAAAGCCGTCGCGAACTCGATTGCCAAGAAGCTGGGCCATCGCGCAGGCAAGGAGATCCGGAGCTACTTCCTGCACGTGAAGGGCCCCGAACTGTTGAATAAGTACGTCGGTGAATCCGAACGGCAGGTGCGGGAGGTGTTCAAAAAGGCGAAGGAGCGCGCGGAGGATGGCCATCCCGTTATCGTCTTCTTCGATGAAATGGATGCCCTGTTCCGCACCAGAGGTACGGGGATCTCCTCCGACATCGAGTCGACTATCGTGCCGCAGTTCCTCTCGGAGATCGACGGCGTGGAGCGGTTGCGCAACGTCATCGTAATCGGGGCCAGTAACCGGCAGGACCTGATCGATCCTGCCGTGCTCCGTGCGGGCCGACTCGACGTGAAAGTCAAAGTGGGACGGCCGGATGCGGTCGCCGCGCGGGATATCTTCTCGAAGTACGTGTCCACGGATCTTCCGTTCGCCGCGGACGAGTTGGAACGGCATGGAGGCGATCGTCAGGCGCTCGTGGAGCGGTTGACGGCGCTGACCGTCGAGACCATGTATGCCTCCAGCG
>DASPGL010000040.1:0-3709 GCA_035620635.1 Nitrospira sp.
ATCTTGGTGAAGACGATATCGTGCGGTTCAAGGATGATTACGGCCGCGGCACGGAAGTGCCGCGAAGTTCGAAAGTGTGAAAGTCTGAAGGTTGGAAAGTTTCAAAGTTGAAAAGGTGGGATACAGCAGAGACCTGATTGAATCTCGCCATGACGTGTTCCAACTTTCGCGCTTTCAAACCTTCTAACTTTTAACGTTGAGTTTTATGGCTCTATTCCGAGAATACGATCTCCGCGGCATCGTCGGCAAAGAACTGACAGAGGATGTCGCGGAACAGTTGGGGCGAGCCTACGCCACCTACGTTCACGGGCGGGGGATTCAGACGGTCAGCCTCGGTCGTGACGGCCGGCTCAGTTCTCCGAGCCTGCACAAGGCGCTGCTGAAGGGGCTCCTGGCTGGTGGGATCAATGTCATCGACATCGGCGTGTGCTCCTCGCCGCTTCTCTACTTTTCGTTGTTCACGCTGCCGGTGGGCGGAGGAATCATGATCACCGGGAGCCACAACGCGGCGGAGTACAACGGCTTCAAGGTCTGTATCGGCAGGACAGCGATTCACGGGGAGGAGATTCAGGAACTCCGGCGGGTGATGGAACGCGGTGAGTTCGTGGCGGGGAACGGCCGGCTATCCGAACATCCGATCATCCCGGACTATCTCGCCTACATTCGAAACAGCTTCGGATCAGTGAAGGCCGACCGGCTGCATGTGGTGATCGACTGCGGAAACGGAGCGGCGTCGCTCGTGGCGAAGCAGGCGCTCGAACTGCTGGGATGCAAGGTCACGGGTCTCTATTGCGAGCTCGACGGGCGGTTCCCCAATCATCACCCGGATCCGACGATCCTGGAGAACCTGGCTGATCTGATGCGGAAGGTGAAGGAGTGCAACGCCGATGTCGGCATCGGCTACGATGGGGATGCCGATCGGATCGGCGCGGTGGATGAGCAGGGGAACGTGTTGTGGGGCGACCGGCTCATGGTGCTGTATGCGCGGGACATTCTGGCAGAACATCCGGGCAGCACCATCATTTCTGAAGTGAAGGCCTCGCAGAGTCTGTATGACGACATCGCCAAGCGCGGCGGACGCCCCATCATGTGGAAGACAGGGCATTCGCTGATCAAGGCCAAGATGAAGGAGGAGTCCGCCCTCTTGGCCGGAGAAATGTCCGGGCACATGTTTTTTGCCGATCGATATTTCGGGTACGACGATGCGGTCTATGCCTCCTGTCGCCTGGTCGAAATTCTGGCCAAGGGAAACGAGCCGCTCTCGGCCATGGTCGCCGACTTGCCGAGGACCGTGGTGACACCGGAGATCCGAGTCGATCTTGATGATCGCGTCAAGTTCGAGGTCGTCCGGAGGATTCAAACCCGATTGGCGAGCTATCTGAAGGCGAATCAACGGTTCGGCCCGGCCCGACTCGCGCTCCGTGATCTCATCACCATCGATGGTGTGCGCGCGATTTTTGAAGACGGATGGGGTCTCATAAGAGCCTCGAACACGCAGCCCGCGCTGGTCTTGCGATTCGAGGCGATTTCATCAGAGCGAATGGATATCATCAGGGCCTGCCTGGAAGGTGAACTGGCCGAAGCCCAACGGGCAGTCACTCCATAGCGCGCGGTTGAGGCGGGCCGTCGGCCGTACCCTTCACCTCAGCCTCCACTCCACAACCTTCTCGCCCATGCGCGTGTACCGCACCATAACAGCCGTAGTACTTGCTGCCGTTCTGTCTCAACCCGCTTTCCCTGCCGAGGGGGCGGAATTTGCGAGACGTCCGTTCGAAGTCGGTGAGCGGTTGACCTACGCCATCTCCTGGCTGAACATAACGGCCGGTACCGCCGTCATGGAAGTAGCCAGGGTGGAAGGCAAGTATGACCGGGAGTCTGCGAAGCTGGTTGGAACCGCGCAGTCCAGACCCATCATCACGAAGTTTTTCCCGGTCGACAATCGGGTCGAGTCGGAACTGGATCTCAATTCGCTGGTTCCTGAACACATGACGTTCCGTCGACGGGAAGGCAAGAAGAAAGAGGACATCGAGTATGTCTTCCATCAGAAGGAAGGATTGGTGACGACGGTCAGAGGCGGGATCACGGAATCGTTGCCCATTCCGGCCGGCACCCAGGACATCATCTCCTGCCTCTACTATACCCGCGCCGCGTTACCGATGAAGCCGGGGGCATCGATGGCGATGAATGTGTATCATGACAAGAAGAACAGGCCGGTCGAGGTCCGCGTCGAGGGCCTGGAGATGGTAGCGGGGCCCTGGGGAAAGACGGAGACGGCACGAGTCCTCGTCATCATGCCGTTTCACGGGCTCTTCATGAATCAGGGCAATATCCGTGTCTGGATCACGACGGATGAGCGCAGAATGCCTGTCCGCATGAAGGCGAAGGTGGTGATCGGCTCCATTATGGCCGATCTGGTGGACGGCTTTCCTCTGAACGGCGTTGCCGGGCCATAGTCCTGACCTTCGCACGCCGTCGTGCCGAACTTCGATTGCCCGCGGCGGATAAACCCGCTATACTGACGTGTATCATGGGACAATTTCCCCTTACTTTAGGCAGATTTATCGTCCAAAATCAGGCGTCGCATCAAGGGGCGACCGAGGAGTTCTCCAGCCTGTTGACCCAGATCGGTCTGGTGGGAAAACTTATCGCTCAGGAGCTCCGGCGGGCCGGGCTGCTCAACATTCTCGGGACGACGGGCGAAACAAATGTGCAAGGTGAGACTGTCAAGAAGCTGGATGTCATCGCCAACGACACCTTCGTCAAAGTCTTTCAGCACAGCGGGTACGTGTGTGCGTTGGCGTCGGAGGAGATGGAAAAGCCGATTTCCATCCCCGGTAATTGGCCGCACGGCAGGTACATGCTGCTGTTCGATCCGCTCGACGGCTCTTCGAATACGGACTGCAATATGCCGCTCGGCGCCATCTTTTCCATCCTCAAGTACGACCGGACCGATCGTCTGCCGACCGAGGAGGAACTAGTACGCCGGGGAACGGAGCAGGTCGCGGCCGGCTATCTGCTGTACGGAGCGAGTACGATGTTGGTATACACGGTCGGGCAGGGTGTGTATGGGTTTACGCTCGAACCGGGCATCGGGGAGTATCTGCTGTCTCACGAACAGATGAGAATTCCGGACAAGGGCAAGATCTACGCAGTGAATGAGGGCAACTCTCAAAAGTGGCCTATGGGAACCAGGAAGTATTTCGATTGGCTGAAAGTCGTCGATAAAGCCAGCGGACGCCCCTACAGCGGCCGGTATTCCGGTTGTCTAGTGGCCGACGTCCATCGTATTTTGCTGGGAGGCGGGATCTATCTGTATCCGGGTGAGCTTGACAAGCCGGAAGGGAAGTTGCGGCTGTTGTACGAAGCGAATCCTCTCGCGCTTGTCGTCGAGCGGGCCGGCGGGATGGCGACGACCGGGACCACGAGAATTCTGGAAGTGGAACCGAAGAAGTTGCATCAGCGAGTGCCTCTGATCATCGGGAGCCGCCGCGATGTCGAACAGGCGGAGGCGTTCATTCAGGGCCGGGCTTAGCCACATTTATTCATCTGACGTTGTCGGGAAGGGGGAGGTATGGGAGACCGGGTGCAAGAGATTTTGAGTTGGTACAGTAACGACAACGCGGGCACGAAGACCAACATCGCGCGCCTGCTGCGTTCCGGCAAGCTTGCAGGGACGGGCAAACTGGTGATTCTGCCCGTCGACCAGGGG
>DASPGL010000041.1:0-4080 GCA_035620635.1 Nitrospira sp.
CAATCGACGGTGGTGAGGAGAAAACACCGCAGGCCGGACGAGTGCTGGCTGATGAGATTAGCCGACGAGGTCGGGGTTCAAGCGATTCAAAGGCTTCACCGAGAGGGCTTTGATCTCGTTATAGACAATGGTGCGGCCGACCTGGCGTAGACGGCTGAACACGCCTTCGACGATCACCTGATCGCCCTCACGTACTTCCACATGGCCGAGGCTGATCACCTTCAAGGTTCCGGCCTGGTCCTGGAGCAGGAATCCGTAGGCCGGCTGGCCCTGCCGATTTGTCGCCAGCTGCACATTCATGACCTTTCCGGTGACGACCACATCCTGATGGTCATACTGTTCCGGATGCGCGAGAAGTTCGGCAATTTCGATCAGACCTCCGGCCGCTGCCGGCGGCGCGGGACTGAGCAGCGCGAAGAGACCTAGGCTGAGCAGAAGGGAACGGGTGATGGCAACGATGTGAAGGCGGGTCTGGAAAACGGCCGGTCTCAGCATGATTCGATGGTCATTATACCGAACTTGCCTCGATCTGCAAGACGATCTGCAAGAATGGACCGGCTTACCACTTGTCCGAGGCCCGTCCGCTGACATCCTCGCCGATAAAGTTATGCAGGATCTGTTTCTGCAAATCGGTCAGTTCCGTTGTCCCGACGGCCGCTTCGAGTTGGAGCGCGCCAGTCGGCTCTTTCGGAACCGGAGCCGTGCGTTTCAGGAGTTCTTCATCGACCGCGTCTTCGCTCTGGCCGGCGTCATTCTGTATGGCGACTAGTCGCTGCAGCCCGAACAGCGAGCGAGTCGTTTCGCTGTGCATCGCGTTCGAGCTAGCCCCGTAGACCAGCGAGTTCCAAAACTTGACTTCGACCGCTTCAGGAATGCCGAGCAGCACGTAGGCTGTGAGTTTCTCGATCAACGCAGCCTCGGTCCGTTCGAGACCGTCGTAGATGGCGATGGAGCGTTCGATCGGAGTGCGGGCGAGCACTGCCATCGTTTCCTTCCAGAGATCGAGCGGCGGAGGACTGTCGGGCCTGGAGGGGCGTCCCGACAATTTCTCCTGAAGTGCCATCAGATACTGTGACAGATACTTCACCTTGCGGGCGGCGAGTGTGCCGGCGGGAATGCCCCAGATGTGTGCGATCTCATGATCCAGCAAGGTCGTCTGGTCGGATGCGCGACGCTCCTGCTCGGCCAGGTCGAGCCGTTTTCTGAATCGCTCGGCGAACCGGAGCAATGTCTGTAACTCAATGGCCAGGCGATACTTCTGGAATTCCTCGGCCGTGATCTCGTCTTTCTCCCATCGCTCCTCCAGCGCCAGGATCGCCGGACGCGGGACGGCGGTTCGGGCTTGAGCGTTGAGGCTGTCGATGGCGTCGGCGGGCACACCCCGCGTGGCCAGCAGCGCGGCGGCACGCTTGGCCATCGTGTCGGCCGTGCGCGCGAGTCTGGCGAGCGCGAGGCCCTGCAGCCACGTTCGTTCCCGGCGAAGGCGGGCGCGCCGGCGATACTCATCCCGCCGACTGATCATCGCGGCGATAGATTCCTGCGTCATCGTGGTGATGGGTTTCTTGCCGGAGACGCACCGGGGATCAGGCCGATCAGAAACCATGTAGAGGATTTCTTCATGTGTCACATCGAGGTACTGCAGCAGCAGCAGCCGGATCATGATCCGGCCTTGGATAGGGAGGGTCGCCACGATCTCTTGGATCAGGTCGGCTGTGAGGGGAGAAGTCATGAGCTCTTGTGACATGTCGTTCCGATCAACAGGTTGAGGTCAAGTCAAGGTTGAGGGCAGAGGCCTTCACCACTCAGTCAGGCGGTACCGGAGTGTCGTTGTGCGGTTTCGAGATAGAGGGCCACGTATTCACGTACCTCCTGCACCGTCCCGTGGATGAACATCTCGCGGGGGATCTCCACCCGCACGAGCTTGGATGGATCGATGCCCCGACTCTGGGCATAGTGCTCGTCGATGTAAAGGCTCACAGACCCATCCGGAAATCGGAGAGCGTACAGTGCGGTGGTATCGGCCATCGGAGTACCGTCGGGACTGTTCACATTGACAATTCTACAGGTAACACAGGGCTCTCGCGGCTGTCAAAGCGCGCCAGTTGGAAATGTGCGCGGGCTGTTACTGAGCAGAACCTGTCGGCGCCAG
Organism: Nitrospira sp.; assembly: GCA_035620635.1. Taxonomy (GTDB): domain Bacteria; phylum Nitrospirota; class Nitrospiria; order Nitrospirales; family Nitrospiraceae; genus Nitrospira_D. The sequence goes on from DASPGL010000041.1 coordinate 2,150, forward strand.
AGGATGTAGACCGTGGAGAGATAGGCGTCGTAGCTCTGAAAGATCCAGCAGGGAAAGGGTAAGAATCATGAAGAAGAACACCTCGACAGCCCGACCGTAAGGGCGAGGGCGAACAGCGCTGTGAGACACGTAGCGAAGGCCTGGACTGGCCTCCCCTGCCCGAACTGTCCCAGTCCGTGGAGCAGGCTCGAAAGCAGGTCGGCGCGGGAGTCGGTGCTGGGAGGCATCGCACACAAAGTACAACGGCTTCCGGTCGGGCGACCGAAAGCCGTTCACCTATCGAGTGACTGAGCCAGACAGTCAGCAGTTCAGAATGGAGCAGCGACTGCTGTGGGCTCGATCCTCACTCAGCCTTACCCTTAGCCTCAACCTGAGCTCTCGTTACCCGCCGAGGGTATCGAGGGTTTCCTTGAGGCTCTTGCGCAGACAGGTGAAGATCGGCGTGTCCCGCAGCGTGTACCGCGACCCCTCCGTCTCCCGCAACGCCATCACCAGATCCAGAAAATCCTCCGGCTTGTCGCTCTCAAACGCCACCACCCACTCCTGATCGTCCAGCCCGAACGAATACGTCGTGTTCAACTTCACCGACGGAAACCGGTGCCCCACCTCGATGTGCTCGTCCATCATCCCCTGCCGCGCCGCCTTCGTCAGCAAAAACCACTCCCGCGTCTTCAAAAACGGATAGACGAAGATATACTTCCCCTTCCCCGGCACCAGGGTCAGCCGCTTGCTCTCCTGCCCCTCGTGCGTGTGGTGGTCCACATACGTCGACCGCTTCGTCATCGACAGGTACGAATACGGGGTCGTCAGGTACTTCCCCAACCCCGAGGCCAGGAGCTTGGTGCTCTGCTCCTGAAACAGTTCCAGCTCATAGCTGATCCGCCAGAGCATGAGGTCGCAGTCCCCCCGGATCCCCACGGTCGAGTAGGGCACGACCAGCACTTTGCCGGCATAGTCCTCCACGGCCCGGAGCCATTCCTGTTTGCCCTGGGTGCGGACATCGTCCGGCAGCCGGCGCCAGGCCGGGTCGACCTTATAGAAGACAAAGTTCACAAACTGGCGTTTGGGGGCCGGGGCAGCGGGGCTCACGGGCTGGCTCATTGCGACTCCTTGTCAAGGCTCACAGACCGGCAAAGTGTTCGTTCGTTTAGCACTTCCCCTTCCGCCTTGTCAACCGCTCCACGGGAGAGCGGCCTCGTTGACAGGTCAGCGGGGTTCTGTTACTGCCAAGCCATGAAAAAAGGGTTACCAGTGGCCCTATCATTGTTGGTAACGGCCGCCTCTGTGACAGGGGGCACTATCCCGTCGGCGGCCATCGAAGCGCACCCGACTCGACAGCAGATCCGGGCTGCTCTGGCACGGGGGCAGGAGACGGCGAGGCAACAGGGCAGGCCCGACACCTTTTACGTACGATTCGGGGGGACGGATGGCAGGCAGGCAGGCGGATTCCTCCTCACGAAGCTCGGCAGTCTGTCAGTGCTCGCAACCCATATGGCCCTGCGCGGTCGTGAACCGAGCGAGGCCGAGATCACTCAGGTCGTCGAGGCATCCACCATGCTGGTCAGCGGCCTGATATTCGGGGATCAGCCATCATTCGCCGTGGACAGCTACATGGTCCTCGATCAGGGTGGAAAGACGATTACACCTGTCACCGTGCGCTTCGATGGCCAGGCTGATCGAAGTGCGATGTGGCCGGACTCTCCACGCTACAAGGCGAAGGTGGTGGCCTCGTTCAACTACGCCGACTTCAATCCCGCCGGCAACACGATTATCACTGTGTTTCCGGCGAACGGGGGAGCGGTCAGCTTCACCGTCGACTTTTCCGAAATCGAATAGAGGCTCTGCCCGACCATGTCCAGGCGATCCGGAATACGTCGGTCCTGTATAGCGGAAACGATCGCGATCGGATCGGAACTCCTGGTGGGAGGCCG
>DASPGL010000042.1:0-2613 GCA_035620635.1 Nitrospira sp.
AGGTTTCGTGTCAGCGAGTGGATTCACACGGCCTCATCCGGGCCTCATTCCGAACCAGTTGTTTGATCCCTGTTCACCTCGCTTGAGCGGAGCTCTTTCAAACCCACGCGCCGCCGCCTCCCTGTAACCAATTGAAATTACTGGGTTGCGATATCCGTACCAAAATGGGCGTGGTTCGGTTGCGTCGGAGAAAGTGGGCCGAGAGAGACAGAAAACGGCCCGAAATGGGCCTAACGGCCGCGGCGCGTGGTTCGGATAAGTGGCCGGAGAAGCCCACATTCTGCGGGTTTCCGACCGCTGATCAGGAGCGGAAAAGAATATCCCGACAGGGCGTCTTGGCGGAGGGAAGCTCACTGGCCACGCGCCGTTTACGGATCTCTTGCGGCGAACATCGGACCAAACCGGTTCCACCAGAGCCGCACCATTTCGTGACAGATATCGATCCCACGTTCGAACAGCAGATCTTCCACCTACCGCAGCGAGAGCGGATACCGGACGTACATCATCACCGTGAGGCGGATCACCTCAGGCGAGCTGTTGAGGTAGCGGAAGGGATTGCGCATCGCTGGAGGCTACGGACGTGCCTTGCGCGCCTCAAGCCACTCTGGTCTGACACCGTCCTCAGGCATCCTCCAGGCTGTGGTCGGTCACTTCTTGGATCATGAATCCGTCGAAGTATGCCGCAAGTTCGGCATAGGCGTCGATCGGGAGGACCTGAGCAATGTACTGGTCCGGCCGTACCACGACCATGCAGCCCTGCTGCCGGTCGATGCCCCGAATGTCGAAGATGTCGTATCCGCCTTTCAGATCAGAGCAGAACATTTTCTCGTAGTCGCATAGCCCATAGCGGCCCTTCCGGGGCAGAAGAAACGCCGGCATGTTCTTCAGGCTTAGGTCGCGGTGGTACTGCTGGAAGACGGCCATGACATCAATCACGACGTCGATATCTGCACCATCCGGTGTGTATTTCCGGACCGGCGACGTGAGCGCCTCGGAAAGAAAATGGCAGAGCGCGCGGATCTTCGAGGAAGCGGCCGCGGGATCCTCGTCACCGGAAAAGGCGAAGAGACGCCAGCGGCCATCGGCCTTGACCGTGTGGCCCAGGTGAACTGATTTGGCGTCGGCCAGGCGAATGACCTGCGCGGAATGGAAACGCGTGCCAACGACAAGACCCGCAGCCAGGTTCTGATGGGTCGACCCGCCGGTCAGGATGGACGGCCTGTATCGGGTCACCGTTCCCGCTGTGTACCGAAGGTGCTGAACAAAATACTTCTGGACTTCCGCCGGGTCGACGCCCTCAGCGTTCGGATCCGTCGAGGATTTCAGCGGCGCGCCCAGCATCTTCGCCCACTCCCGGTCGAAGTCGATCAGCTCCTTGGCGATCGCCTGACGCTCCGCCGAGTAAGTATGCAAGAGTTCCGGGCTCGCTTGCCCACGCAGGGCAGCGGCCAGTTTCCAGCCAAGGTTGAAGCTGTCCTGCATCGAGACATTCATGCCCTGTCCCGCCTTGGGGCTGTGCGTATGGCAGGCATCGCCGGCGATGAACACGTGCGGCAGGCGGGTCCCGACCTCGCCTTCCGGCACGTCGTCGAACTTGTCGCACAGGCGCTGACCGATCTCGTAGACCGACCACCAGGCGACTTCCTTCACCTCGAGGCTGTAGGGATGCAGAATCCGCTGCGCGGCTGTGATCAATCCGTCGACGGTGAGCTTCCGGCTTGCCAGCCGTTCATCCTTGCCCAGCTCGTCGAGTTCAACATAGATGCGCACCAGATAGCCGCCCTCGCGCGGGATCAGCACGATGCTGCCGCCGTCGGCGGACCGTATCAGCGACTTCAGCCGGATATCGGGGAAGTCGGTGACGGCCAGCACGTCCATGACGCCCCACACCTGATTGGCCGAGTCGCCCCGAAGCTCCCGGCCCAGCGACTTACGCACGCTGCTGCGCGCGCCGTCGCAGCCGACGACATACCGCGCCCTGACCGTTTCCACCTGGCCCTTGTGTTCGAGATCAACCCGCTCGAGCCGAACTGTGACCGGATAGTCATTCGCGCCGCCACCCCTGGCAGTCGCCGTGTCGATGCTGAGATCCAGCAGGCGCCGGGAATAGTCTGGCTGCAGCCGGTTGGGCGATTTGCGCATGACGTCAAGAAAGAAATCGTGAACCCGCGCTTGGTTCAGGATAACATGCGGGAATTCGGAGAGCCCATCCTCGACATCCTGGATCCTGCCGCTGCGGGCGATGTGGTCCGGCTGCGTCTCGTCAGGCTTCCAGAATGTCGTCTCGTTGACCCAATAGGCCTCCTTCAGCAGCCGTTCGCTGAACCCGAAGGCATGGAACATCTCCATTGTCCGGCAGGCGACGCCGTCCGCCTGTCCCACTTGCAGCGGGCCAGGTTTCTGATCAACGATTCGGGTCTTTATGTCCGGGAAGGCCGCCAGTTGCGCCCCCAAGGTCAGACCGGCGGGTCCGCAACCGACGATCAGGACATCGACTTCCGCGGGAAGAGTGTCCGAGGCGGACGACGTCTCAAATCCTTCGGATGGCTCCGAAATTTCCGGATCGCCGGTCCGAAACCCGTTGAGATGAAATTGCATGGCTCCCGTCTCCTC
>DASPGL010000043.1:0-16077 GCA_035620635.1 Nitrospira sp.
ATCGGGGAGAAGCAGGGCTGAAGATGGACGGTGGATACACGCTGGCCGTCAAGCATCACGGAACTGTAGACTTCCAAGTCCTCGATTTCGCGCAGGGCCTTCATCACCAGAGGATCGTCCGCATCATAACCCAGGCATTGAAGCGCCATGATGGAATTCGCCATCGCCGGATAGATCGCACCGAGCCCGCCCGTCCCGTTGAGTCGCTCCAACATCCAGGCGGTCGCCTTCTGCAAGGCCTGTTCACGCAGCACCCTCATGGGCATCCGGTCGTACAACTTCAGCATCGCATCGAGTGCGACGAAGAAATTATGCGGTGTGAACCACTTCTGATCTTTATTGAACGGCGGATATTTCCAATAGCGGATCTCTTCCCGCGGGATCGGATACAGCTCTTCGATCCCCTGTTCGCGCGGAATGCGACAGACGGGCCGATGGGCAAACACGATCAACAGCGGAATCAACACCGCGCGCGACCAATACGAGATGGCGTAGATGCTGAAGTAGAACCGCTTCGGCAACAACATGATCTCGACCGGCATGTGCGGCACACCTTCCCAGTCGTACTGATCGAACAATGCCAGCGCGATCTTGGTAAACACGTTCGCGCGCACGACGCCGCCCATCGCGAGGATTCGCTCCTTCGCCCGGATCATGAGCGGCTCGTCCGCGGACACCCCGCTCAGCTTGAGCGCGAAATACGATTTGACCGATGCGCTGATCTCCGCCGGTCCTCCGTGGTAGATCGGCCATCCGCCATCGGGCAGCTGCATCGCCTTCAGATAACGGACGGCCATCTGCTCCCGATCCGGATCCACGCGATCCAGGAACCGGCGGAGCATCAGGTATTCGGAGGTGAGTGTCGTGTCGGCTTCGAGTTCCGCGACCCAGTAGCCTTCGGCATGTTGCCTGCTGAGGAACCAGGCCTGGCTTCGCCGGATGGCATCATCGATCGCGTCAGGCTGACTGCCGGCATGACCGACGGGACGCCGCGGAGCAGCCTCGAACGCAGGCAGCACCGTCGCCTTGTCAGAAACGAGCCGGAGCGGAGACACCGGAGCGCACTCAGCCGCAGGGCTCAGCTTGTCATGACCGTTCGAGAGCAGGCTCTCGGAAAGGCGGGTGAACAGCGTTCTGATGAGTTTCATACGATCGTTACGGCTCGAGTCAGACGGATGAGACTGGAGAACTCACTCGCCTGTGCCAATACTGACCGGCACAGGCCTTCATGGTCGGAGAGCGGCCCATCGCACGGCTTATAACAGACACACCACGATGAGTCAAGCAATCAGGCTGTCAAGTCCTCTAAACTATTCAGGTTTTTATCGGCTGTCTCCGCATTGCCCGGGAAGGGCGGGATTATGGAGCCCGGCGGCGCATGCGCGGGAGACTAGGCCAGCTGCAGATCTCCGAGCCTGACTGAAACCAGTTTGGAGACCCCCGGCTCTTCCATGGTGACTCCGAACAACGAATCGGCGATCCCCATGGTTCGTTTGTTGTGGGTAATGACGAGGAACTGGGCATCCTGCGCCAGCTCCCTCAACACGCCGGTAAACCGGCCGATGTTCTCCTCGTCCAGGGGCGCATCGATTTCGTCCAGGAGGCAGAACGGGGTCGGTCTGATCAGGAAACTCGCAAAGAGCAGCGCCATCGCTGTGAGCGTCTTCTCACCCCCCGAGAGCATCGTAATGCTTTTCAGCCGTTTCCCCGGTGGCTGGGCCACGATGTCGACCCCGGGCTCCTGGCTGCCGGCAGTGTCGCCCTGTTCCGAAAGCGGTTCATCCACCAGCTGAAGTTCGGCTCGCCCCCCTGGGAAGAACTGGGCGAACACCTCCGTAAACTTCTGCTGCAGTTCGTTGAACGTGGAGATGAACATTTCCTTGGTGGTCCGACTGATGCGCTGAATAATCTCTTTGAGAGAGGCGATCGAATTGGACAGGTCCTGTTCCTGCGCGGACAAGAATCGGTGGCGCTCGTCCAGCTCGTGATGTTCGTTGATGGCAGCCAGGTTGATCGGCCCCATGCGATCCAACCGGTCACGGAGTTTCTGTAACTGTTCCTTCAGTTCGGCATCGGTACGCGGGACGGTCTCGCCGGTCCGTTCTCCGTCACTTCCCGGCGCCGCTGCGTCTGCCCCTGTAGGCTCGCTCTGGAGTCCCTGGGGATCGAGCTGATAGGTGCCTGATAACGTGCCCTCGACGGTTCCCAGGTGTGTCCGGATTTCGGCGCGACGGACTTCCACCGTCATCCGCGCGTCGCGAATCACCAACATTCCGCGACGAACTTCCTCTAGAGCAGCCTCGAGGGCTTGGGTGGTCGCAAACTGTTCGGCCTGTTGTTCCTGCACCGCCACCAGCTCGCCTTTTACGCGCCGGGCGATCTTGCCCAATTCCTGGCAGAGCAACTCCTGACGAGCCTGCTCGGCCCGACTGCGCTCTATGGCAACCATGAGACTCCCAAGATGCTCTTCCGCAGCGCGATGACGGAGCCCTGCCTCCTGAATGTCCTGCGCCACCCGAGTCTGATTCGCCTGCTCATGTTCCCGCTTCGCCCGAAGACCCTCGGCCGCGAGGCGCGCCTCGGTCAGACGGTCCTGGAGCACCCGGATCTGCTGATCGATCTGGCCGAGTCGTTCGCGAACCAGGCCTAGTCCCGCTTCCTGACCCGCCTTCTCGCCGATCCACTGCATCAGCTGCGCCTGGACGGACCGAGACTCCTGATCGAGTCGCTGCCCTTCAGCACCGCCCTTCTCGATCTCGGCGGCCATGCCGTGGAGACGAAGATCCAGATCCGCGAGCACCTGCTGAAGATTTTCTTCGTCTTTCCGTAGCGAGAGATCCTGCATTTCGGCGCGGTGCAGCGACTCCGCCAGTTGCCGGCTCCGATAGACCAGGGCTTGGGTCTGCGTCTGCAGGGTGTCGCGTCGCGTCTTCTCCTGCTCCAGCGCAGCCACCAGAGACTGCCGGCGTGTTTCGAGCTCCAGCACTTCCCGACGCCGCTCGAACAGTCCCTGTCCTTCCTGGATCTGACCGCCGGTGAGCACGCCGGAGGGGTCCAGGACCTCGCCTCCTAACGTCACCAGCACCGGGCCGTCCGGGGCGGACCAGATATTCCGTTCCCAGAGACCCACGGCATGGTCTAGCGATTCAACAAACACGACCCGATCGAACAAACAGTCGCGAGCCGCCAGGCGCTCGCTGTCGGTATGAATGAGCTCGACCGCGCGCCCGATCACGCCGGCCTGATCGGCGATAGCCGGCCACCAGAGTCCTGCCGTACCGGTTGCCCATCGGGGACGCTGCGGAATGAAGCTGCCGCGGCCCAGAGATTTGTCACGCAGAAAGTCGACTACGCGATGGGCCACGGACGGCGTGTCGACAAACCAGCCGCGAACCCGTTCGCCCAGTACCGCTTCGACCGCGCGATCCAGTCCTGGCGGGATCGTCAGCCATTCCGCCACCGCATCATGCACCCCTTCACAGGATTTGAGCGCAGTTCCATCGTCAGCCCCCTGACGTCCGTAGCCCATTTCTTCACGGACCACACTCTGCAACGCCTCGAGCCGGGAGTCGACCGCGGCGAGTTCTTCCGACCGTCGGAGAATGGCCTGGTCCAATGCCTGCAGCTCCGCCGCCGTCTGTGCGCTCTCCTCCTGCACCGCCCGCTGCTCCGCCTGCAAACTGCCCATTAACCGATCGGCTTCTCCATACTCCAGACGCAACTGGTCGTGTCGATGAACAGCCGCTGCCCGCTGGGCCTCCACTTCACGCTGCTCGACCGCCAGCCTGGTTCTTCGCTGAGCGATTTCTTCAGCCCGGGCCGCCAGCTGCACACAGGTCTGTTCGGTGTTGGCCACCAGTACCGCCAGCTGGAGCACATCCGCGCGCCCGCGCTCTTCTTCCGCCACCGCCGAGGCCCGCTGGTGAAGCAGGCGCGCCATTTCTCCGTCAAGCTCCCCCAGCGCCCGTTCACGCTCCGCCATGTCACCCGCCATAGTTTCCAACGCCGCGCCGATCCGTTGCAGCGCCTCGGTCAGTTCCGAGTGCGAGCGCCCCAGTTCGGCCAAATCCATGACGCCCTGATCGCGCTGCTGCTCGAACATCTGGCAGCGGTTGCGTTCGACCTCTACGGCCGTGAGCGCCTGCGCCTGCTGCTGTTCCACCTGCGCCAACTCTTCCCGAATCCGGCCGATCGTGCCTCCCGTCGCGATGGCATTCAGCCGGGCCTGTTCGAGGTCTGTCGTCAGCCGGGCCTGCTCCACAGCCTTGGCCGCTTCCTGCTGATCCAGAGTGGAGAGTTCCGCTTCGACGGCGTTCAGTTCGCGCTTCAACGCCCTGAAGTCTCTGGTCAGCAGCTCGATCTCAATGGCCCGCGCTTCCTGCTGCAACGCCTGGTAGGTTCGTGCCTGGCGTGCCTGGCGCTCAAGAGAATTGAGCTGCTTCTTCACCTCCGCCACGATATCGCGTACCCGAAGGAGGTTCTGTTGTGTGGCTTCGAGTTTGCGCAGTGCCTCGGCTTTCTGCTTCTTGTAGCGGATGATCCCGGCGGTCTCTTCGATGAGCTCCCGTCGATCTTGCGGCGACGCATTGAGGATCTGATCGATCTGGCCTTGCGCAATGACCGTATGTCCTTTGCTCCCCGCACGGGTGTCGAGCAGTAGACTGCGGATGTCCTTGAGGCGGCAGGCGGTCTTGTTAATGAGGTATTCGCTGTCTCCGTTCCGATACAACCGGCGGGTGATCATCAATTCCTGGAATTCGGTCAGTTGGACAGGAAGGCCCGCACCGCCTTCACGCGTCGTCGCAGCCGGCTCCAGTCCGCCGATGGTGAGCGAGACCTCGGTCATGCCCAACGGCTTGCGAAGTTCCGTGCCGTTGAAAATGACATCCTCCATTTTCTCGCTCCGGAGCGTTTTGGTACTTTGCTCACCCAACACCCACAGAATCGCGTCCACGACATTGCTCTTTCCACTGCCGTTGGGACCCACAATCGCCGTTACACCTTCAGGGAACTGGATTTTTGCCTCGGCAAACGATTTGAAGCCCAGCATATCCAGTGATTTCAAATACATCGGCTCACCATTGGTATGAGTCCTCCCTTGACATAAGGAAGGCCAGAAGTTATCGGTCCTTGTAGCACAGGGAGTCCCGTGAAATCAAAGAAAAATACATCATACAGGGGGAAGAGAAGAGCCGCCCTACAAGATATGGGAGGACAAAGAAACAGGGCGGAGAGAAAAGTTACCCGGCGATACCAGCCGCCGACTTGCTGGATGACTCGATCTGCACCAGTTCCTTCGGCAGGAGAAACTCGACATCTTCCTCGATGACGGTGAGTTCCTCGACCTCCGACGGACCGGAGGCGCGCAGGAACGCGACCACCTGGGTCACCAGGACTTCGGGAGCGGAGGCCCCGGCGGCGATTCCGACGGCTCTGGCTTTTTCCAGCCACACCGGATTGATGTCGCTGGCCGAGTCGATCAGATAGGACGGAATGCCGCACTGCTCGCCCAGCTCGCGCAGCCGGTTCGAGTTGGAGCTGTTCGGCGATCCGATCACCAGGATAACATCGACCAGCCGGGACAACTCCTTGACGGCATTCTGCCGATTCTGAGTCGCGTAGCAGATATCCTCCTGATGCGGCCCCTTGATGTTGGGGAAGCGCCGATGCAACGCGCCCACGATGTCCCGGCATTCATCCACACTCAGCGTCGTCTGCGTCACGTACGAAAGGTTGATGGTATTTTCCACCTGCAGTTTTTCGACATCCTCAACCGAGGACACCAGGTGGAACTTGTCAGGGATCTGGCCCAGCGTCCCGATGACTTCCGGGTGGCCGGCATGGCCGATAAGGATCAGATCATACCCCTGGGTATAGTCGCGGTTGACTTCATTATGAACTTTGATCACGAGCGGACAGGTCGCATCGATGACGTGCAGGCGACGACGATTGGCTTCCTCCCAGACGGACTTCGCCACTCCATGGGCGCTGAAAATGACGACCGATCCTTCAGGAACTTCACTGAGTTCTTCGACGAACACCGCACCTTTCTGCCTGAGCGAATTCACGACATGCCGGCTATGCACGATCTCGTGACGCACATAGATGGGCGCACCGTACTTCTTGAGAGAAAGATCGACGATATCGATCGCCCGGTCGACGCCGGCGCAGAATCCTCGGGGATTGGCAAGATAAATCTTCATGATCCGGAGCGCTCCTTCAAGCTGGGCCGGTGCGATCGATCGCGCGGGACACGGCAACCGATGTCGACGTTCACCTTACGTCAGATGGGACGGGCTCGTCAACAACATTGCCCTCTCTTCTCAGACCGCTGTCAGGTCGACGCCTGCTTGACACCTCTTCCCCTCCTCCGTACGCTGGAGGTGTTTTATGGGAGCCATCCACCACAAGAAAATCCTCATCGTCGAAGATGAGCGGGATATCCTCCAGCTCGTCAAACTGTATCTCGAAAAAGAGGGGTTTCGAACGGCCACGGCCATGACCGGCCCGGAAGCGCTGAAGCAGGTCAAGGAGGGAACGCCCGACCTCGTCGTGCTCGATCTGATGCTCCCGGACATGGACGGGCTGGAAGTCTGTCGACGCCTGCGCGCGGTTCCGGAAACCGCCATGCTGCCCATCATCATGCTGACCGCCAAGGCCGAGGAATCGGACACGATCGTCGGCCTCGAGCTGGGTGCGGACGATTATGTGACCAAGCCGTTCAGCCCGAAGGCGCTGGTCGCCCGTGTCAAAGCCATGCTGCGCCGGCTGGATCGCACGCCTGCCAACGGGGCACACCAGTACCGGTACGGTCCCCTCACGCTCGATTTGGGACGGCACGAAGTCAGCCTGGGCAAGGAAGAAGTGCCACTCACTGCCAAGGAATTCGGATTGCTGGAGCACCTCCTGCGGCACCCGGGGCGGGTGCTGACCCGTGACGTTCTCCTCAGCGCCGTCTGGGGCTACGATTATTATGGAACGACCAGAACGGTGGACGTGCATATCCGGCGACTCAAGCAAAAGCTCCCCTTCCTCGAAGAGGCTATCGTGGCCGTGAAGTCTCTTGGCTATAAGCTCAAGGACCCGGACGGATCAGGATGACGGTGCCCATCCGATGGAAAGTGACGCTGGGGGCACTCCTGGCGATCGCCTGCGGCTTGCTGATCGCCGGAGTCATGACCATTCAATCCCTCGAACGGCAGTACCTCATGCAGTTGCGTGAGGTTCTGGAGACCAAAACCAGCCTGGTTGCCTACGGATTTCAACCCCTGCTCCGTTCTTCTGCACCACATCCGACGCAGTCGCGGCTGCAAGAAACCGCGCGGGAGCTCGGTACTCGAGCCTCGGCCCGCATCACTCTCGTCGCCCCGGACGGAACCGTGATTGCCGACAGTGCGGTGCGCGATACCGAGCTGTCCACGGTTGAGAATCACCGGTCGCGGCCGGAAATACAACAGGCGCTTCTGGCGGGGCACGGTGAGGCCGTTCGCACCAGCCACACCACAGGCGAACGCACCATGTACAGGGCCATGACCATGGCAGGGCCCTCCAACGCACTGCCCATCGTCATTCGCGTGGGACTCCCCATGGTGGTCCTCGATCGGGAGATTGCCGAGCTGCAGCGCAATCTCCTGCTGGCCCTGGGTGTCGCCTTCTTCATCGCCGTCCTGCTGAGTCTCTGGCTGGCCCGCAACATTACCCAGCCGCTCTCGGACATCGCGCTGGCCGCCCAGCGGCTGATCTCGGATCACCAGACCGTCCCCATCAAAACGACCGCGAAAGATGAGGTCGGCCTCCTGGCCGCCTCGCTCAATCACCTGGCCGACCAGCTCCGCACCAAGATCGATGAGCTCTCGGAGGATCGGGCCCAGCTGCTCGCGGTGCTGACGTCGATGGTCGAGGGCGTCATGGTGCTGGACTATCGCGGCCATGTCCTCCAGGCGAATCCGGCGCTCGAGCGGATGTTCGGTGTCTCGCGTGCGGAGGCGCGAGGCCGCCCCTGCGCCGAATTATTCCGTCACCAGCAGCTCAACGACCTGGTGGCCACGATTCTGAGCTCGCGCACGAATCATGAAGATGAAATCGTGTTGCCTCTCACAGGCCGGTGCCTTCACATCGAAGCCTCGGTCGCAGGGGGAGAGCAGGAGAATGAAGCCTGCGTCGTGCTCGTATTTCACGACATCACGGAACTCCGGCGTCTCGAAGCCATTCGCAAAGACTTCGTCGCAAACGTCTCTCATGAGCTTCGCACTCCGCTGACCTCCATCAAGGGCTACGCGGAAGCCCTGCTGGACGGCGCTAAAAACGACCCGGCCAGCTCGGCGAGATTCCTGGACATCATTCTCAAACAAAGCGATCGGCTCAACCTCATCCTCGAAGATTTGCTGGAACTCTCCAAGATTGAATCGGGTCGCGTCCTGTTCAGAGCAGAACCGATCGAGCTTCGCCCCATCATCGACCGGACCCTCTCGATGATGAAACCGATCGCCGACAAGAAGGAGCACCGGCTGATCGTCTCGGTCGACCCTGCACTCCCCCCCATCGCCGGTGACGAAGGCCGGCTCGTCCAGGTGCTGACCAACCTGTTGGATAATGCGGTCAAATACACGCCGGCGGGCGGTACCATCACCGTAGAAGCCAAGCTGGTCGCCGAGAACGGGATCAGTGACGGAGCCCTTCGGACGATCGAATTGAGCGTGGCGGATACCGGCATCGGGATTCCAGAACAAGACCGGCCGCGTGTCTTCGAACGGTTTTATCGCGTCGACAAGGCCCGGTCACGGGAACTGGGAGGAACAGGACTCGGCCTGGCCATTGTCAAACACATCGTGGAAGGGCATGACGGACAGGTGTGGGTAGAAGCCAATCATCCGCAAGGCAGCCGGTTCGTAGTGCGCCTGCCGGTCGGCAGCCGGCATCAGCAGGGGGCTCAGGTCAGTGACCTCAGCAGGGCATAGACTCCCGCTCCTAGCAGAGCCGTCCCTGGGAGGGTAAAGATCCAGGCCGAGAGAATCTTGTGCGTGAGTCCCCATCGGACTGCGGAAAGACGCCTGGTCGATCCGACCCCGAGGATCGAAGAGGTAATCGTATGGGTGGTACTGACGGGAAGGCCGAAGTGGGCCGTGAACAGGAGCACCGTCGCAGCGCCTGTTTCTGCCGCGAACCCGTGGACCGGCTCAAGTTTCGCAATTTTCATCCCCAGGGTCTTGACGATTCGCCATCCCCCGACGGTCGTCCCGAGCCCCATCGCCAGGGCGCAGGCCACGATCACCCAGGTCGGAACCTCCGAAGAGGTCAGTTGCCCGGATGAGACCAAGGCCAGCGTGATGACGCCCATCACCTTCTGCGCATCGTTCGCCCCGTGGCTGAACGCCATGAAGCTCGCCGACAGAAGCTGCAGACGGCTGAACACTTTTGTGGCAACACCTCGTTGAACTCTGAAGAACACCCGGCTGACGGTCACCATGATGGCAAACCCCATGCCGAATCCGAACAGCGGGGACAGTACCATCGCTTCAAGAATCGCGCGCAGCCCTTTGAATTGGACCACCGCCCAGCCGCCGTGGGCTACGGCCGCCCCGACCAGGCCCCCGATCAGCGCATGGGAAGAACTGGTCGGCAGCCCCAGCAACAGCGTGAAGAGATTCCAGACGATCGCTCCTCCCATCGCAGCGGCAACCACCTGATTCGTAATTACCTCGGCATGGACGATTCCGCCGCCGATCATTTTTGCCACGGCAGTCGAAAAAAAGGCCCCGGCGACATTCAACGCGCCGGCCAGGAGCACGGCGGCCAGCGGACTCAGGACCCGGGTCGACACCACCGTCGCCACGGCATTGGCGCAGTCATGCCAGCCATTCGAGAAATCGAACAGGAGAGCCAGGACCACGGTGAGCAGCAGCAGGCCGGTCAGTTCAGGCACGTTGAGTCACGCCTGCTACGTCTGTTTGAGCACGATGCGCTCGATGACGTTCGCCACATCTTCACAACGGTCGGTGCCTTCCTCGAACGTTTCATAGATCTCTTTCCATTTGATGACGGCGATCGGGTCTGTTTCCCGTTCGAACAGCATTGAGATCGCATCCCGTGAGACACGGTCAGCCTCGTTTTCAAGGCTATTCACCTGTACGCTGCACTCCTTCACCTCCGCGTGTGACAGGCCGATTCGATCCACGCCGCCGCCCACTGCCACCGAGGCCCGATAGAGGATGTCGGCCAGACGGATAGCTGACTCGGTGGGTTTCGCGATCTTGTAGATCACAAATCGATCCGCCACCGCTTCCACCGCATCCAGAATGTCATCCAGGGCGCAAGCCAGGTCATGGATGTCTTCGCGGTCGATCGGCGTCACGAAGGTCTGATTCAGACGCAGCACAATCTCGTGCGTGATGCCGTCTCCCACATGCTCCACCTCTTTGATCTTCTTCGCCTTGTCGTGGAGGTCGCGAAAGTCTTCCATCAGATCCTTGAGCAGACGGGTGCCCTCGATCACGTTGTGCGCCGCCTGTTTGAACAGGTCGAAAAAGGCTTCTTCCTTGGGGATCAGACCAAACAGCACAGCTTCTGCTCCTCGGTTACGAAAATCAGCGCGCGCCCTCTCTCTCACAGGATCGGGATGAACCGGTGACGGCCTCGCCGTCATTCCGGGCCCGTCCGTTCCCGCTACCACCGCACCAGACCCGTCGCCCAGGTGAATCCTCCGCCAAAGGTCCCGAGCAGGACCAGGTCGCCCGAGGCAATCCGTCCCTCTGCCACTGCAGCATCGAGCGCGATGGGAAGGGATGCTGACGAGGTATTGCCATACCGTTCGATCACGGAAGACATCTTCTCCCGGGGCACGCTCAAGCGATCGGCGACATGTGTGAGAATCCGGCCGTTGGCCTGGTGAAGCACCATCTGCGTGATATCGTCCAGGCGGACACCGAATTCCTTCAAGATGTCCTGCACCGCCTGTTGAATCCGGCGGGTCGCCATACGGAAAAGCGACGCCCCCTGCATACGAAGCATATGCTCCCGTCTCGCCACCGTGTCGAGCGAGGACGGCGTCCGGGACCCGCCGGCCGGGACACGAATCAGCCCGTGTCGGGATCCGTCCGCGTACAACCGGACCCCGAGGACACCATGCCACTCCGGATCCGGGTCGTCTTCGCCGCGGAGGATGACCGCCCCCGCCCCATCGCCGAACAGCATCGCCGTGGCTTCATCCAAAGGGTCGAGAAAGCGAGACTTCACCTCCGCGGCTGCCACGAGGCATGTCTTGACCTGCCCGCTGCGGATCATGGCTTGGGCCATGGATAGCCCGTAGAGGAACCCCGAACAGGAGGCGGACACATCGAATGCTCCGACCGCCCGGCACCCAAGCCCCCGTTGGACGAAACAGGCCGTGGAGGGAAAGGCCATATCCGGGGATGTTGTCGAGAGGATAACGGCGTCCAGATCGGCGACCTGGCAGCCGGCAGCCGCGATAGCACGGCGCCCGGCCGCGATCGCCATGTCGGAAGGGGCTTCCTGTTCCGCCGCCCAGCGGCGCTCCCGGATACCGGTCAGCCGGTGAATCCGGTCTGGGGACAGCCCCACCGAACGAGCCACCTCCTCATTCGTGACCACTCGGTCCGGAAGATAACTGCCTGTGCCGATCACCCTTGTTCGAATCATCGTTCCTGCTCGCGCCGGATCGCGAACCCTCGGGGCATGCCGATGCGTGCGCGGGATTATAGGGAGCCGAGGAAGGCCGGTCAACTTAAGCTCTTGCTGCCGTTGCTTTTTGCCGATATCCTTGCTAAAAGGTTGCCGGATGTCGATACTCCAGAACCAGGCTCAGGTTGCCGCAGACTGCCGGTCGCGTACGTCCTTTCTGGCCCTTCTGGCCTGTCTGGTTGTCGGCCCGGCCCTTCTGGTGGCATGTTCAGGCACTTCCAAGGATGTGCGACAACCGGAGGGCGCGAAGAAATCCCTCGACGGAACCGACGAGCAGATCTTCGTCGAAAGCACCGTGGAGAAGTATTACCACCCTAACGTCATCATGAAGCGCGGAGAGGCATTTTTTGATAGGCAGGAGTTTGACGAGGCCCTCGTCGAATACAACCATTTCCTGGATCTCCATCGCAACCACGTACTCGCCCCCTATGCGGCATTCCGGATCGGCGAGATCCATTTCAAGCGCGCAAAGACTATCGATCGCGATCCCGATCCGATGCAGAGGGCCATCACCGCCTTCGAGCGGGTGAGAAAAGAGTTCCCCGGAAGTCGCTACGACGGCCAGGCGGCCCAGAAGCTTCAGGAGTGCCACGATTGGCTGGCCCAAATGCACCTGTTTGTCGGCCAATTCTATTACCGGCGGGGCTCTTATCTGGCTGCCGCGCATCGTTTCGAGCAGATCATCAAGAGTTATCCGGACAAGCCGGTCGCTTCCGATGCGCTGTACTTTCTCGCCAAGGCCTATCACGACCTGGGCGCCGACGATTGGGCGAGGGAAAGCCTCGTCCTGTTAGCCGAAAAGTATCCGGAGAGCGAGGCGGCCAGCAACGGGAACAGCTTACTGGCTAAAATCGGAGGAGCTCAGACCGGTCCTTTGATCGCCGTCCAATCGAACCAGGCCACCGACTCCAATACCACACAGACGGACGGCAGGAGCACGGGAAGCGTGCTCCCCGACCGAGCCTCGATTTCCCCGCCTTCCCAGCTCGACACGCTGGGCATTCCATCCGCGAACGCATTGGGACAGGCCTTCACCAGTTGCCGGCTCGGCGCCTGGTGCTGAGAAAAAAGTACCGCGCGTTGAGAACCGAGTGCCGACTGAAAAAAGACGGCTCGGACTGTGCGAGTTACGAGGCCAGGGATGAGTGCTCTATTGGCCCAAATACCAGCCGATCCCGTAGCGTTCTAAGAAACTTGTCACCATCGTGAGCGAATTGGCGTAGATCATCACGCCGACCGCAACCAGTAGGACCCCGCTCACCGTCGACACGCCCCACAAGTACGCCCGCACTTCTTTGAAATAAGCCAGAAACCGGTCCACGCCCAGCGCCGTGAAAAAGAGCGGAAGTCCGAGCCCGAGGGAATAACATGTGAGCAGAACGACGCCGTTCAGAAGCGAGTCTGTCGTACTGGCATACAACAGGATGGAGCCCAACACCGGCCCCACGCAGGGCGTCCACCCGGCGGCAAACGCGATACCGATGAGAAATGATCCCAGATAACCCGCCGGCCGGTTGCGGAACTGATAGCGATGCTCCATCTTCAGGAAATTCAGATTCAGAACCCCGAGGAGATAGAGTCCGAAGAGGATGATCACAATCCCGCCGATGCGGCGGATGTATTCTTGATAGGTGAGGAGGATCTGGCCCAGCAAACTGGCCGACGCGCCGAATGCAATAAAGACCGATGAAAATCCCGCGATGAACAGCAAGGAGTTCAGCACGATCGCTTTTTTGAACTTGACCCGTTCGGAGGCATCCGTCAATTGCTCGACGGACAGGCCGGTAATGTAGGAGATATAGGACGGGACCAGGGGCAGCACGCAGGGAGAGACAAAGGACAGCAGGCCGGCCGAGAAGGCGGCAATGAGCGAGATCTGGGGAACGGCCTGCGTCATGGCTACGATTTTGTGAGCCGGTGGATCAACTCGCGCGCCTCAGGCGAGTCCCAGTCACGAGCGCCAAAAATCTTCTGCCGGACGACGCCCTGTCGATCGATCATCACCGACATCGGCAGCGACCGGGCCCCATAGGTGAGGCCAATCCGCATATCGGGATCGTGGAGAATGGGAAACGTCAGGCCGATCTCTTGCTGAAACGGGCGTGTCACCGCTACCCCCTGCGGATCGGTGGAGACCGCGAGGATCTCGAACTCCCGCCTCGGGAGCGTCCGGTACAACTGTTCCATCGAGGGCATTTCGACCCGGCACGGCCCACACCAGGTCGCCCAGAAATTCAGCAGGACGACTTTCCCTCTGAACTGGGAAAGATCCACGACATTGCCGGCGAGGTCCCGCAGGCGAAAGACCGGCGCCTCGTCGCCCACCCTGACCACACCGCGCTCAGCGACTGGGACGATCCTGAGCGCCGGCAACTCCTCCTGGGACTGGGGAATAACCAGCGCCCCTCCAGCCACAAGCCAGGCAGCGAAAAACCATACCGGCGGAAACGTTGTCATCGGCACTCCGGGACCCTGCGCTCGATACGTCTCTCTGTAGGACACTCCGTGTCGGCGCGCAAACGCAGAGGTCGTTTAAATCCGCGGAAATCTTATCATATTACAAACGCCTAAAAAGCACTGTCAAGCAAGCAGCACCACGCCTCGGGACTTTCCCCCCTCCTTCGAAGTGATGGACAAAGGACACCATCTCCACTAGAATCTGAACGTTTTCGACCTAGGGACCCGTCGCTCGGAACTTGGCGATCTATTACTACACCCACCGAAGCGGCATCCGATAACCAGAACCCAGAGGGAGCGCATGAGAAATAACTACCTGTTTACCTCGGAATCAGTGACCGAAGGGCACCCGGACAAGATTGCGGACCAGATCTCGGATGGAATCCTGGATGCGCTGCTCGCTCAAGATAAACAATCGCGCGTCGCGTGTGAAACGATTCTGACCACCGGCATCGCCTTCGTCGCAGGCGAGATCTCCACCAGGGCGTACGTCGAAATTCCCGATATCATCCGAGACGTCATCAAGGACGTCGGTTATTGCGACGCCTCATGGGGGTTCGACTACCATACCTGCTCGGTGCTCACCGCCATCCATCAGCAATCAGGCGATATCGCCATGGGCGTCGATTCTGGAGGGGCCGGCGACCAGGGTTTGATGTTCGGCTACGCGACCAACGAGACCGCCGAGCTGATGCCGATGCCGATCGTCCTGGCCCATCGACTGACCAAGCGTCTGGCAGAAGTGCGGAAGAAACAGATCCTCGACTGGGTCCGGCCGGACGGCAAATCCCAGGTGACGGTCGAATACAAGAACGGGAAGCCGGTGCGCATCGATACCATCGTGGTCTCTACGCAGCACAGCCCTGATGTCACCACCAAGCAGATCGAGCGTGACATCATGGAAAAGGTCATCAAGCCCGTCATGCCGAAGGGCCTCTACGATCCCACTAGCGTGAAGCACCACATCAATCCAACCGGTCGCTTTGTCGTCGGCGGCCCGATGGGCGACACCGGCCTGACCGGCAGGAAGATCATCGTGGACACCTACGGCGGCCACGGCAGCCATGGAGGCGGAGCCTTCTCCGGCAAGGACCCCACGAAGGTGGACCGCTCGGCTTCGTATATGGCCCGCTATATCGCGAAGAACGTCGTCGCGGCCGGCCTGGCCGACAAGTGCGAAGTGCAGCTGGCCTACGCAATCGGCGTGGCCGATCCGGTCTCCGTGCTCGTCGATACCAAGAACACCGAAAAGGTCTCCGTCGACAATCTCGACAAACTCGTGCGCAAACATTTTCCGATGACGCCGCGGGGTATCATCGATCACCTCAAGCTCCGCCGGCCGATCTTCCGTAAGACCGCCTCGTACGGACACTTCGGCCGCAACGAGCCGGAGTTCACCTGGGAGAAGCTCGACAAGGCCAAGGCTCTGCGGAAAGACGCGGGTCTGTAGCCGGGGTAGATTAAGGTTGAGACCACAAGGTCCAGGGGGGGACGGGTGCATGGCCCGCCCCCCTTTTCGTGAACACGACTGACGATTGACGAATCACGAGTGATGTTTTGGAGAAGGAGGTGTTCGTGGATTACGACGTGAGAGACATCAAGCTGGCCGACGCAGGTCGATTGAAGATCGAATGGGCCGAGGCCACCATGCCGGTGCTGCGGTTGATCCGGAAGCGATTCACACGGCAACAGCCGCTGAAAGGTGTACGGATCACCGCCTGCCTCCACGTCACAACGGAAACGGCCAATCTGGCGATCACGTTGAAAGCTGGAGGAGCTGATCTTCGCCTCTGCGCCTCCAACCCGCTCAGCACGCAGGACGAGGTAGCCGCGGCGCTGGTCCAGCATGAAGGCATCCCGACGTTCGCCATCAAAGGCGAGGACAACGACACCTACTATCGCCACATCGAATCGGCCGTCGCC
>DASPGL010000044.1:0-10027 GCA_035620635.1 Nitrospira sp.
CGGCCTCCAATTGCTGGCCAGCAATTGGGCCTCAGCTATTTGTGCTGGGGTCATATCGAGCGCGAGCCGATCCCGCCATTTCGCTCCCTCGTAATACCCGGTAGGCCGAGGCCAAGTTGTACCACCGGTGGGTCAAGAATACGGGGACATCAAGAATACGGGGACATTCCTAATTTTCCGAGAGAAATAAAACACAGACGGGAGGTTACGGCTACTTAAAGAAAGAGAAACGGAGGGGTCGAAGGTTCATATGGTGCATCAGCGACGGGAGAGCAGCCAGGGCATGGCGGCAAAGAGGAGCAGGCTCATAGAGTAGGCGGCACCGGAGAGAGGATCAC
Organism: Nitrospira sp.; assembly: GCA_035620635.1. Classification (GTDB taxonomy): domain Bacteria; phylum Nitrospirota; class Nitrospiria; order Nitrospirales; family Nitrospiraceae; genus Nitrospira_D. Next base: position 339 of record DASPGL010000044.1, read on the forward strand.
GATTGAGGAGGGATTCAACCGGCGACAGGCTGCGGAGGCCGACTCCCACCGCCAGTTCGGCGCCCATCATGAATCCGAGCGCCGTGAGACCTATGCTCAGTCTTGATTGTGCGCCGGCTGGCTCAGGATATCGCCGGTTGACCCAGCGGGCCGCAATCACCACCGTGAGAAGCATCACCGGCATTTCCAGCAATTCTGCTGCCCGGTCGCCCAGCTGGGGAACGATCACGAGAACCCTGAACGTCCCTAAAATGAATCCGGCGGCAAAGACGAGGGAAAAATAGACGATAGCCGGCTTCAGTATGCGCATGGGGAAATCAGCCCGCGAAGGATACGCATCGTGTAAAGGTCTTCCTGAGGCGCGGCCAGCGAGATAGTGGGCCGGAGAAAGTGGTGCCAGGAACCGATGTGGTTAGTGGTCGTTGTTGTGAGGGGCGTCGTAGTACTCGATGATGCGTTCTTGCACCGTGGGAGCCGTGGCGGATCCGGTTTCCCTGGAAGAGGACGGTTCTTCCGAGGTCACTTCCCTGATCCAGTTTCCCCAACCATCATATTCGTACGTGGTGATCCATGTGCGCGTCTCGCCGGGGAGGAACTTTTGGGTGATGGCGCGCACGCGCCTTCCAGCCGCGTCATGTTCGTTCATCACTTTGCCGGTCAGACCCCCCTCGGCGTTGTAGCTGACGAGTTCTTTCAGTCGTCTCTCCTCGTCATAGCGGTATCGCAGTTCGCTGAAGAGTGCTCCTTTGCTGTAGCGGGCGGAGTAAATGACGCGTCCGAGCACGTCATAGAGACTCCGGTGGGCCGTGGTGTCGTGGATCAGCAACTGTTCCGCGACATTGCCGAACCGGTCGTACAGGGAAAATTCTACATGGAGAAGTTCGCCATTTTCGGAGACCGCGACGGAGGCCGTGATCCGCCCGGCCTGGTCCCGGCCGTAGGCGAACCGCTTGTGGTAGACGAGATTCCCGCCTGGATCGACCGCGACTTCTTCCAGCAGTTGTCCCTGGTGATCATGTCGGAACAGGTAGCGGGTAGAGCTATTTCCGTGCGCCAGATCGATGACGGCCTCCACGAGGTTGCCCGCCCGGTCATAGGTTTCCGTCTCCACATATCCCTGTGCCTTGGTCGTCACGATGTGGACCGGGCCGAGGAGCTCTTGCTTGGTTCTGGCCGTCTCGGCAACACCGGGTGTGCTGTACGCGGCCACCAGGATGTGTGCCAGCGTGAATGCAATCAGTCGAAGGACCATCGAAGTCTCACCTCTGAGAATGTATTCTAGAACGAAAGATTGAGAAGATAAAGGGAGGGAGAAAAGAAGGTTGGGATGAGAAGAACTCCGGGGCACGACACCGACGGTTGTCATCGGCGGGGAAACGTGTGGCAAAGAAACTGAGCGCGGGCATCCTGCTCTATCGCTGGCGGGAACGGAAGGTCGAGGTGTTGCTGGTCCATCCGGGAGGGCCCTATTGGGCGCATACGGATGAGGAAGCCTGGTCGATTCCTAAGGGCGAATGCAGTGAGGGCGAGCATCCCTTGGAGACTGCCCGACGGGAGTTCGCTGAAGAAACCGGCTCTCAGGTGACGGGCCCGTTTCAGCCTCTCACGCCGCTGACACAGCAGAGCGGAAAGGTGGTGTCGGCCTGGGCCGCGGAAGGCGACCTTGATCCCACGAGTCTCAGGAGCAACAGTGTCTCCCTGGAATGGCCGCCTCATTCCGGACAGCGACAGGACTTTCCCGAAGTGGATCGCGGGGACTGGTTCGACCTGGCCGTTGCTCGCGCAAAACTGCAGCCGGGACAGCGAGGCTTCCTCGATCAGTTACAAGGACTGCTGAAGGATCAGGAAGCTGACTGAGCGGAAGAAGAGGGAAGCGACGACCCTCTCCGCGCTTTGTGCAATTCTCACTCTAAATGATCCCGGTGCCCAAACCAAGTGCGATGAGGATGAGCAGGGCGGAGATGAGCCCCCGAATGACCTTCATCGTGACCGCGTGCATGAAACGGGCGGCCGTCACCGTCCCGGCCAACGCCGCGGCGGTGGCGGCCAGCAACAGATACAGGCTGGCATCCTCCGGCACCAGCGACGACGAGGCTCCGTACACGGCCAGACGGGCGAAATCCACCAGACAGGCGATGACCACGCCGGTCCCGAGAAACTGTTCCTTCGTCAGTCCCGCGTTCACGAGATAGACACTGCGAAAGGCGCCTTGGTGGCCCGAGAGTCCCCCGAAAAATCCGCTCAAAAGGCCGCCAAGGGGGAGAGCGCGTTTGTCAAAGTGCCATTCGCGTTCAGGGAGGCGGGTTTCCACGTACAGGAATGCGACCAGGAGGGTGGCAATGACGGCCTTGACCGGCAGGATTTCAAACTGACGACCTAGCCACTCGTACTGCGCGAGCGGAGCGAGGCCGGAGAGCTGCTGAAGCACCAACGCCCCGCCCATTGATGCGAGCAGGGCCGGCAGGCCAAACCGGATTACAAAATCTCTCTTCGCGAAACGGCCGACGAGCGCCAACTTTGCGAGATTGTTGACCAGATGAACGACCGCCGTTACCGCGATGGCCGCCTCGACCGGGAGGAAGAGGGCCACGACGGGCATTAACAATGTCCCGAGCCCGAAGCCTGAGAAGAGGGTGAGTCCGCCGGCCAGGAAGGCGGCGAGGCACATGAGGGCCGTAGCCATTCACGGTTCCTGCTGGACGTTGGATGACGGAGCCGAATCGCTTCATGATACAGGAGGCCGTGAAGGCTTCCAACACCGAGGAAGGAAACCGGAGCGGCCTCCCTGACCGATCTCCGCACGACTGTGTTTTCCGTGCCGACAGAATCTGCTTTCATTCGGCCTGTCTTCTCGACTACGATCCGTGCGAAGCAGGCTTTTGCGTGGCCGAACCCGGATCCTTCCGATAAAGAAGGAGCGCACATGGTCGACGTGTTGCGTGTCAGTACCACCCGCCGCAAACAGGTGATAGACCTGACCGATCAGGTCGATGCAATCGTCCGAAAGATCGGGTTGCAGGAGGGGCTCTGCGCGCTCTTTGTAATCCATACGACCGCCGCCTTGACGACGGGAGAGATCGGGGAGGGGACGGAGGAGGATTTTCTGCAAGTCGTGGAACAGATGATCCCATGCATCCGGTTCCAACATGCCCACAACCCCTCTCATGCCTGGTCCCATATGGCGGCTTCAATCCTGGGGCCGGCCCTCACGATTCCCGTCACGACCGGCCGTCTGATCCTCGGCACCTGGCAGTCCGTGATGTTGGTCGAGCTCGATGGCCCGCGCCAGCGCGAGGTGCACGTGAGGCTGGTTCCGTTTTGAGTTCGAACTCGACCGCTCGGCCTGGGTGATTGGCAGCACCGTTCATCGGGAAGACAAGCGAGGAGCCGTATGTCGGACCGGATGATCGACATCTTTGCGGGAACGCTCATCGTCCTGGCGGTTGTGAAACTCCTCGCGCTCGCGGTCAATGCCCCGGCCTGGCTGTCCGCCATGAAGATGTTGTACGCGCGACCGGCACTTACCGCGGCGATTTCCTACCTGCTGGCCGGCCTGGTGCTCGCTGCCCTCCTGGCGTCCGGTGTGACGATCGTGCAGGTGCTGGCGGTTTGCCTGTTTGTCGTGCTTCTTCTCGTTCCGACGTTCGCACCCTACATGGGCTTGGTGCTGCGCGGGTTGGAGGGAAAGAGTCTGGGGCAGATGCTGCGCGAACAGTGGCTCTATACCGTTGTCTGGATGATCCTGCTCGGATGGGGCTTCTATGCTCTGCTCAATCGATAACCAAAGGCGAGGGCTCGAGGCGTACGTCCATCGCCCATGCACCTCTTGCCGCTTCTTTCCGTGGAGGTTTTATGGCAACGATAACCGAGGTAGCTCCGGACCTGTTTCGCATTGCGACGTTCGTCGAACCGTTTAATCTCCAATTCACTCAGTTTTTGGTTCGGGACGACGAACCACTCCTGTTTCACACAGGCCCGCGCGCGCTGTTCCCGGAGATCAAGAAAGCCGTGGCCTCGCTCATCGACCTCCAGACACTGCGCTGGATTGGGTTCAGCCATTTTGAGTCCGACGAGTGCGGCACGCTGCCGGAGTGGCAGCGTTTGGCTCCGCAGTCCGAGGCCGTCTGCAGCCTGGTGGGAAAGCTGGTGAGCGTCGATGATTGCCTCGCGCTTCGTCCGGCAAAGGGTATGGCCGACGGCGAGGTGCTGCCGACGGGACGCTACCGCTTCCGTTTTCTCGCGACGCCTCATGTGCCGCACGGCTGGGATGCGGGGCTGCTGTTCGAAGAGACGCAGCGGACGCTGCTCTGCTCTGATCTCCTCCATCAGAATGGTGACGTGGAACCCGTGACGGAGTCGGACGTCATCGACCGCTGCCGGGCCGTGCTCCGGGAGTATCAGCAGGGTCCCTTGGCGAATTATATGCCCTATGGCATCTTGACGGATGCGACACTGAGAAGGCTGGCTGCCCTGCAGCCGGCAAGGCTCGCGACCATGCACGGTTCGGTCTACGTCGGCGACGGAAGTCGGGCGCTCCACGATCTTGCCGCGGTTCTGCGCGAGGTCTTCGGCCCTGGTTGAAGATCAGAAACCGGCTAAGAGACACGCAAGAGCCTCTTGCAGACGGTCGTCACGCAGAGGCTCCTCGTACCGAGATCACCTGCACCGGCGGGCTGTACGATGCCGATGAACGCACCGGCACACGGATTACGCTCGACCGTTGGTTTCGCGAGGTGCACTCCCTGGTCAAGGACGGTGGTGTCTGGAGATTTCTCGGCAATGTCGGAGAAGTGACGTCTGCCCTCCTTTCTCGTCCGCACGGCATCACTCGCTCGTTTGACGGAAGGCTCCGCGCGACTGTTTCAGATCTTCACGGACGCACCTGACCCGTTCCCTGTTCGAACCTTTCGTCGAACACCGAGCACGTAGAGGAAGGCCGGTGGCAGTGGGGGTGACGCGGTTACTGAGGCGGGATCAGGTCCGGCGTGCGAGGAGAATCCGTCGCCGAGTCCATCCGTTGAACGGCGAGGGAGTGCAACGTGTATCCGGCGAGCGCCTGTTCGACGGCCTCATCGCGATGGCGCAGCATGCCTTCAAGCGGATCATTCCGGTGGATGGGCGAGCCGGTTCCGGTCGGACTGCCTTCCCGGACAGTATCCAGGATGGCTTTGACCGTGATTTGCTCTGGCGGTTTGATCAGACCTACGCCTTCGGGTTCCTTCATGATGCCGATCATGCCGGCCTCGACCAGGCGCTCCAATTCTTCAGCCACAAGCGCGTCGGGAAGATTTAGTTTCATGGCCAGTTCGGTGTGGTGGAGCGGGCGGCCTCCCTGGAGGTGGCGGCAGGCCAGGACCAATAACACGTTCAATGCCAGACGCTCTCGAAATGCGGGGGTTCCTTGCTGCCAGAGTTGTCGAGAGAGATAGGCAGTGGGATGCTGATGGAAGAAGGAGAATTGAGCGCCGATCAGGACGATGAGCCATCCGGTATACAGCCAGAGTAAAAACAGGATCAGCACCGCAAAGCTGGAATAGATCGCGCTGTATTTCGCCGATGCCGTCACGAACTTGGCGAAAGCTTCTCCGGCAATGCCCCACAACATAGCCGCGGCGATGCCCCCCACCAGGGCGGACCCGATCTGCACGCGAGTGTAGGGGATGAACTTGTAGAAAAAGGTGAAGACCGCGCAGAGCATGAGAAACGGCACGAGTTCCGCGACCAACAACAGCAGCGAACCGAATGGCTCGATGTCCATCACACGTTGCACCACCGTGTGACTTTGCAGCGAGGCCAAGACCCCGAACGCCGTAAACACGAGCACGGGTCCGACCAGAACCGCACTCAGATAATCGGTAAACTTTCGTCCCCAGGAGCGCCCCTGACGAACCATCCATATGGCGTTCAACGCCTGCTCGATTTTATCGATGAGCGAGTAGGTGGTATAAAAGAGACCCGCGACGCCGACCATTCCCAGCACGCCGATCTTGAGGTTGTCGACAAAGTCGATGATTCTCCCGGTGATCTCGACGCTCTTGGGACCAAGCGGCTCCAGCGCCTGAGCCAGTAACGGTTCGATCTGGTGATGGACGTCGAACGCTTTCAACACCGAAAACATGACGGCAAGAAAGGGAACGAGAGAGAGGAGTGTGGTAAAGACGAGCCCGGCCGCGCGGGCGTCGAGCAGGCGAGGGCGAAATTCCAGAGCGACCGCAATTACCAGCCGGAGTGCGTGCATGCTCGCACGATGAAGGAACGGCAGGGTGGAGAGGTCTGTGCTCCAGAGGTCGTGTTTGGCAAATTGTGCGAACCTTGCAGTACCACCGGTCATGGTCGATCGTTCCCCTCGACTGTCTACGAAGATCGGCCCACTGTAGCGCGAACCGGTGTGACTTGTGAACTACCCCGAATGGAGAGGAGCCGTCACAGCCGGACGGTGACAGCTTTCACCTCGGTATAGAGTTCCAGTGCGTCGTGACCCATCTCGCGGCCCCATCCGGATTGCTTGTAGCCGCCGAAGGGGAGGGCGGCGTCGAAAACGTTGTAACAGTTCACCCAGACCGATCCCGCACGCAGTTCGGCTGCGATGCGATGGGCCTTGCTGACATCGCGTGTCCACACCGCCGCCGCGAGGCCGTAGATGGAATCGTTGGCCGCGGGGAGCACTTCAGCCACATCCGTAAACGGCACGGCACACACCACCGGCCCGAAGATTTCCTCCTGCATGATCTTCATGCTCTGAGTGGTGTTGACCAGTACGGTCGGCTCTACAAAGTAGCCTCTGTCCCCCAGCTTTCGCCCGCCGACGATGGCTTTGGCTCCTTCGGAAAACCCCGACTCCAGGTAGCCGAGAACGCGCCGCTGCTGTTCATCCGAGACCAGGGGGCCCATTTGCGTAGCGACATCCATGCCGGGGCCGACCCTGATCTTCCTCGCATCCTCGGCCACGCCTTCGACTACTTTGTCGAAAATGCTCCTTTCAACGAAGAGACGGGAGCCAGCGCAGCAGCACTGGCCGTGGTTGAAAAAGATCGCACTCGCCACACCGGGGATGCTGGCCTCCACGTCGGCGTCCCGGCACACGATGTTGGGGGACTTTCCGCCGAGCTCTAACGAGACCTTCTTGAGATTGCCTGCAGCCGCTCCAAGAATAAGCTTCCCCACTTCGGTGGAGCCCGTAAAGGCCACCTTGTCCACGTGCGGATGGGCTGCCAGCGCCGCTCCGGCGGTCTCGCCATAGCCTGGCACGATGTTGACCACCCCCTCGGGGAATCCTGCTTCGCAGATCAATTCGCCAAGTCGGAGGGCGGAGAGCGGCGTCTGCTCGGCCGGCTTCAACACGACGGTACAGCCTGCGGCCAGTGCCGGGCCCAGCTTCCAGGCCGCCATAAGCAGCGGAAAGTTCCAGGGGATGATTTGCGCCACTACGCCAACCGGCTCGCGTACTGTGTACGCGAGGTACTGGGCACCGGGTGTGTACGGCACCGAGAGCGGGATGGTGTTGCCTTCAATCTTGGTCGCCCAACCGGCCATGTACCGGAAGAGGTCCACCGCCAGCGGCACATCAGCCACCCGGGCCACTGCGACCGGCTTCCCATTGTCGAGCGATTCCAATTGCGCAAATTCCTCCAGGTGCGATTCCAGAAGATCGGCAAGCTTCCAGATCAGCCGGCCCCGCTCCGAGGTGGTGAATCTCCGCCACGGCCCGCTCTCGAAGGCATTCCGTGCCGCGATCACCGCCCGATCCACGTCGGCACGGGTGCCTTCGGCTACCTGAGCCAGGACTTCGCCGGTGGCGGGGTTGTAGGTTGGGAAGGTCTTGCCTGAGGCGGCGTCGAGCCATCTCCCGCCGATCAGCATGTTTCGAGGCGCGCCAACGAACGATTGCACTTGTTCGTGCAACGGGATTTGTCCGGGTACCGTGCTCATGGAGGGCCTCCTTTCTAGAAATATGTGGCGGTCGTGGCGGATGCGTCGCGTTGATCGGAGAACGCCTCCATTATACATAAACGGATCGTGGCGATGGGTGGGAATGCGACGAGTGCCTCGCGGGTACTCCGGAGCGTCGGTCCACCCGAGGCGTGGATGACGTGATCGCGCAGGAAAGATCGGCGGATGCCGTTGAGAAGATCACGCTGATTGATCCGGAATGCCTGATACCCAACACATGACGTTTGATCGGGCCGCTCGCGGCAGGCCGGCCATGCGCGCCCGTGGCCAGAAGGTTCCGGCAGCGCTGTCGGGAAACACCGGGTAGACGCGTAGTTGTGGGTTTCTGTGTTTCTCTTCGACGCGCCGCCGCCGCGATGGTAGGGTGCCTTCGTATGAGTGTGTTATCTGCACAGCGGACTGTTCGCGCGAAGGGCTGCTGCGCTGGCTCGTCTTTCTCCTGGCCGGAGGCTCTGTCCTCGGCTATTTCCTTACCTAGATACGACTTCCTTCTCCCTGCCCCGGCTGTCCCGGTGCGACGACCAGGTCCGCTTGCCAGGCGGTGAGCATCGCCCGCGCGACCTCGTAGGTGTTCCCACACCATGGCTCTACCACACGACGCCAAGGCGTAGATTCGCGGGAGCAGGAGGGGGAGCCATTGGCTCCGGCACCTGTCCTGCCGGGGTGTAGGTGGCGACATTGCTCTCGCGAGATTCGTTATTTGCGAAATCATACGCGGTAATCACGTAGTACTGAACCCTGGCCGGGGATCCTACATTGAAACTGGTGACGTTGCCGAGTGTGGCAAGCAGGGTGGCCGTCCCGGACGATCTTCGACACGGTTGCTGGGTGCATTGGTAGACGCGATATCCTGCGAGATCGGACTCGGTGTTTGCATTCCAGACGAGCGTGGCTGCGCTCCCTGGGCTGTTCCAGAGCATCAGCATCACGGCGAACGCGAAAGACAGGCTGAGCTGTCGAATGAAGGACGCCACGGTACATCCCTCCGGGAACGCTCGGTTCTCATTCGTCATCAAGGCACACCTCACCTCTTCAAGCCGGTATCTCTCCTGCGCGAATCTGTGTCAGTTCTCGTGAGCTGACGCCGTGGACTGAGGGGAGAGGCGTATGCGCGGTTTCACCGATGTCGGCTAGAGCAAGGCATATGCCATGAGCTCGACGCCGCATCACGGCGGGAATAGGCGCAATTGAACGTATCGAAGGGATCATCCGTCGTGAGTCCTGCAGGGGCTGTAGTGAATTGACTTCATGCCTGCGAGCGAAGCGCTCGTTCTTTCAGCGCTTCCGGACTGTAGGCGATTGCGGACGGATTACAGGCTCTGGAGGCTAGACCGCCTGCTCACAAGGCAGGACGAAGACGTGAAGAGGAAAGGGATCATCACCCTGACGCCTCACCTGCTCCGCTCGAAACTGACTCAACCCGTCGATGAGGCGGTACGCGACCTGTTCCGCGACAGCGACCAGAATGATGCGGTTGGCGCCGGTCATGAGTGAGAAGTGAAGCGTGGGGCCTGTTTCCCCCTTGCCGCCGACATTCTGCAGCTCGGTAAAGGCGGTGACATCGTAAGTTTTCAGCAACGCGTGCACCTGTTCCACCAGCGACTCACGAAAGACGATGAACAGCATCTTCATGGAGGGCGCTCCTTTGCGGTCGAAAGAAGAGTCGACCTGAGATCAGACGATTGATTCAACCGGATGCAGACCGTTCTTACGGGAGCGGCCGGAAAAAGACAAGGGCG
>DASPGL010000045.1:0-4102 GCA_035620635.1 Nitrospira sp.
ACCCCCCGTCACTCTTTCGGCTCGTCAGCTTTCGGTGCCGGCTGCCCGTTCGACCACTTCTTGTGCAGAAATTTCTTGCTCGCGGCTGTCACGGCAAAGGCGAGGCCGATCGCGATTGGGACAAATATAGCGGCGGCGATGTTCGCATTGCCCAACCATCCGATTTCCTGCAGCCCCTTGAAAAGGTAGCCGGCGAGACCCGCCAGGTAATAGGCAATCACAATCACCGACAATCCTTCGACGGTATGCTGCAGGATGACCTGACTCTTCGTCGTCTTGTCGACGCTTTGCAGAAGCGTGAGGTTCTGCGCTTCCACGATCAAATCGACACGGGTGCGAATAATGGCAATGATCCCTTCAAACCCGTTTCGTAATGTGTCGATCCGCTTCAGCAACTGCTGATAGCCTTCTGCCACGCCGGTGATGCCGCTCAAGACATAGTCGGATACCGGTCGATAGGAGTCCAGTGGACGCTCGACCAGCGAGGCCAGCGTGGCATGAACGATCTTGTCGTAGGGGAGCGAGGCGGACAGCTCGAAGTGCAACTTGCCCGCCATGCGGTTCGTTTTCAGCAGATCCTGCGTGAGACTGTTCAGCCACCGCTGCAGGGTCTGGGAGTCGGCATGACCGATGTGACTCGAAATGATCTCGCGCTGCTTCAGATGCACCTGTTCAAACTTATACACCTGATCGACCGCGGCGGAGAAGAGCGGCTTCTGCATTAACAACAGATGATAGTAGGTCTCGATCCTGACCATGGCGTCGACGATGTCTTTCAGATGCGACGAATCGCTCCGTGGCGGTCCGACCGTAATCCAGTAGCGCTCCCACCCCTGCCTATCCGGGGTGAAGCTCGTGACCACGTCCGTGCGGTCGTCCAGAATCCGGCTTCCGTAGAGGACAGGGCCGGGAAACAGCGCGCGCATCTGTTCGCGCGATGGCAGGACCTCCGCCGTAAGAAGCATCTCCAAACGACAGACCTCCGTTCCCAGCGAGGTCTCCGGGAACTGGCAGTGTGGAAATGTGACCGGCCCGAACGCGACCTCGTCTTTCTCCGGCGGGGGCAGATGCCAGAGCTGGTAGTTGAAGTATTCCGTATGGGCCTGCCAGATGACGATCAGCCGGTCGCCGCTCTCTGCTTCCTTGACGCCATAGCCGAATGTCTCCCGCAGCGCAGACGTCTCGTCTGGAATCTTAAGAGTCCCCAACAGCGATTGGAATTCCAACCGGCTGGCCGGGCGCTGGATCGGTGGATCCGCCATACGGAATGCCTTGTAGTGCACATGCGCAGGGGTCCGGAGCCAATCGGTCAGCGGAATCTGCGGCCGTTCATGCAGCTTCCTCAAGAGGGCATCGGTCCCTGACTGCGGTGCCGGTGATTGATCCATGCCGCTTCCTCACTCGGTTTATGGATGGAGCCTGTTACAGGCCCGGCCGTGTTTCTGACGTCACCTGTACTTCCAGAGATTGATCCACCCGTTTCACGTCGAGCCGGAGCGTCCGGCCTGCTTCGACCTGACACAAGCGTTTGGCCTCACGCTCGGTCCTGAGCCCCGTCAGATACGAACCATTGCACGCAACTACGCGATCCCCGACTCTGAGCCCGGCCTGTTCAGCCGGCAGACCGCTTCGTAATTCTTTCACCAGGTAGAACTTCGCCCCCTTCTCCTCCTGCAACTCCCAGTTGACACCGATTCGTCCGGATGCAAGCAGTCCGGTCTGCGCCGCAAAACGGGTAAGGATCCGATGGACGATCAGGCGAGCCGAGCCTTCCGGCTCGTCGATCATCGGATCGTTCAGGTGTCCCTGGCCACTGAAGAGAAGCAGGCCCGTTTCGACGTCGATGACGCGCAGCGCCAGCGAGACACTGTGGGCATGCTCCTGGGAACGCCGTTCCCACTGCTGCACCTCGCCGACGACGATGGCCTGCGCACCGATCAATCGACCCACCTTCAGCACGTTCGCATCGTCCGAGTGCGTCAGTTGAATCACCTGTTCCTTCAGTACCTCATCCAGTTTCGCCCGCTCGACCATGTGGATATCCAAGTCCAGCATCAGCGTGGTGACGATGCCCGCCACGCGCGACCCGGTTCCCGGAACATCCTCCGCATCCTCGAAGAGCATCACCGCCATAGTCCGGTAGTGATCGATGGTATCGCGGTCGATCGGCCCGTTTCCCGACACCACTGGCTCGGGCCTCACCCCGGCCCCATTGACGATCGACCCCTCCCCGACCGTGGCGCAAGCGCGCCGTCTCTGGAGGATCGCCGCCGGGGCCCCCCAGGCACAGAGTTCGTCGTTCACGAGCACGACATGGTGAGGATACTCACGCTGATGATCGAGCACCAGATTAGTGAACGGATAGATGACGCAGCCGCCGACCCAGACGGAGAGCGGGCACAGCGACAATTCATAGAGCCATTGCTTCCTGGCCGTGAGCGAATATTCCCAGATCAGCATCCGTCCGTCATCCCGGATCACGCGATCAGGATGCCCGATTTCGCCGAGGACCTGTGCTTTGGTCATAGGAACGGCCAGTCGATCGAACTTGGCCTCCGACTTGATAATCGTATAGCCGACGCCACAGCCGGACAACAGAACCGACAGCGCCATTGCCACCCACAGGCTCAGCACCGCGGATGTACAGGATGCGCGAGACCCATCGGATTGCATGCGAAGAGCGTACCACCCTGCGCGTTCACCTTCAATGGAGATGTCGCTCAGATATTTGCGCGAGGGACGGGCAGTCAATTACACGAGGGATCGAAGGGCATATCGGCATAGTGCCGGTAGGATTCGCCGAGAGTGAGCAGGAGCTCTCTCCACACCTGCGCAGCATCTCTCTCGAACACCATTTTTGGATCGGCGGGAAAAAGAATCCACGAGCCCGTCTTCATTTCATTCTCCAACTGCCCAGGACCCCACCCCGAATATCCTAGATACGCGCGAAACGATTCTTTCTTGCCTGCACCGGTGAGAATGCGCTCTACCATGCCCATGTCGCCGCCAAGACAGACCCCGTCGAAGACATGGTGGGCATTTTCCGGAAACTCATCCCCTCGGTAGAGCAACATGACCTGGTTCGTCTGGACGGGCCCGCCGGCATACAAGACGTGGCCGGCTCCTTCGATGATCGGCACCTGCGGTAAGGCTTCGGAAATAGACATGGCCGTCGGGCGGTTGACCACGACCCCCAGCGCACCCTCGGGCCCGTGCTCGCACAGCAACACGACGGTCTGACGGAAATTCGGATCGCGGAGGCTGGGGGCGGCTAGGAGGAAAATCCCTTTGCCGAGTTGGAGGTCCATAGCGAAATCCTACCGTGCCTTCCCGCTTCGCGCAAGCGGCGCCATTAAACCACGACGATAGTCGGAGCAGACCTTATGGCTTGTAGAGGGAGGGACGTCGGTCACGAAGCAAATCGTTGTAGCGATTGAGACTCTTGTTCCTGGCTTCGGCCGGATCGATATCGACGACGGTGAGATCGTCCCGGTCTCGCGGCGCCCGGTGGAGGATCACCCCTCGCGGTGTCACGATTTCGCTATTCCCGATGTAGGTAAGACGGTCCTTGCCGCCCCGTGCCTCGCTTCCCGTTCGATTACAGGTCACCGCGAAGACCCGATTCTCCAGGCAGCGGACCGGCATGGAGTCCGGGCAATTCGGCAGAACGAGGTTCGACGGATGGCAGAGGATATCCGCTCCCTGCAGGGCTAACGAGCGGGCTGATTCCGGATAGTACCAGTCGAAACAGATCATCACGCCGATCTTCGCCGGCCCGATATCCCACACCTGGAAACCCGAATCACCCGGCGTGAAGAACAGCGTCTCTTCATAAAAGAGATGTGTTTTTCGATAGCAGCCGAGGAATCCGGACGGCCCGACGACGATCGCCGAGTTATAACAGCGAGCGCCGGCTCTCTCCGGGAGCCCGGCGACAAGATGCATCCGGCCTCGTGCGGCCAACTCCGCCAACCGCCTGGTCGTAGGGCCGTCGGGGACGGTCTCTGCCAGCCGTTCCGCCTCTTCCTTCGACACAAACTGGTAACCCGAGGCAAAGAGCTCCGGCAGGACGATGAGGTCGGCCTCGACCTGCTCCAACCTG
>DASPGL010000046.1:0-11560 GCA_035620635.1 Nitrospira sp.
GGGCTTGAGTCCCGCCACGCGCTATCGCTATCACGTTCTGGTTGGACGAGCGAACACGGGGAAAAGTCACAGCGGAGCCATCCTTGCAGCGCGAGGGGAGTTCACGACGCTGCCCGCTGCCAGCGCGTCCGTGCCGCTGACTTTTGCCTGGAGCGGAGATCTTGGAGGCAATGGCCAATGCCGCCGCGGGACGGCTGGCTATCCGATCTTTGACGTGATTCGTCGACAGCGTCCCGACTTTTTCCTGTTTTTGGGCGATTCCATTTATGGGGATCATCCCTGTCCGTCCCCGCCGAACGAGCCCGGCGCTGACTTCATGGCGAGTACCCTGCCGGAGTATCGTGCGCGACATCGGTACCAACGGGGCGCCGAGGCGCTTCGCCGGTTTCTTGAAGCCGTGCCGGTCTATATGGTGTGGGATGACCATGAAGTTTGGAACAACTTCGCCGGTCCGTTTGAGGCACGGATGCCGGACGGGCGCCGGGCTCTGCTGGAGTATTGGCCGGTGGCCACGCCGTCGGACGATCCGCATCGCATGTATCGCGCGGTTCGGTATGGAGCGAACCTCGAACTGTTCATGCTGGATACCAGGTCGTATCGGAGTCGCAATGCCGACCGGGATGGGCCTGAGAAGACAATGCTCGGCGCGGCTCAGCTCCAGTGGTTGCTGGACGGATTGAAGCAATCCAGCGCGATCTGGAAGGTCATTGTGACTTCCGTCCCGCTCGCGATTGCCAAGAGCGGAGGATTGGCGGCTCCCGGCAATGACGGTTGGGCAGGAGGGCCGGACGGCACAGGCTTCGAGCGCGAACGGCAGATGATCGTCGATGCCATTCTCGGCCATCGTGTGACGAATGTCGTTTTGATCGCGGGGGACGTCCACCATGTACAGGCCAATGCCTACGATCCCTCGGGGGATGAAGTGCCCGACTTCCATGAATTTGTCGTCGGGCCGCTCTCGGCTGCGCCCGGGAGGATGTCGCTTCCGAGTCCAGCACTGAGACCGAAGACGCTGGTGCATGAGGGCGGCTACTTTAATTTCGGGTTGGTTCGGGTCACTGCCTCATCCTTCGAAGTCCTGTTTGTGGACGACAGTGGGCGGGTCCGCTTTTCCCATCGACTGTCCGCGACGTAATTCCGGTTCTGGACGATTCCCCCTTGCAATCCTGACCAGCAGCCAGTTACCGTGGCGTCACTCCGGCCGGTTGCAGGCCCGGGGATGCGGCACTCCTGCCGCAACCAACGATACAGAGGGGGTAACAGGTTATGTCGGGATTGATGTCCGCCGATGACATTGTTTCGAAAGCGGAAGCGGCGGCCGTGGCGGCTACAGGGCCGGATGAGAAGGCGTTACAGATCGACTATCAGGCGCTCAAGGAGAAGATCCGGGCGGCGCTGGGCGACCGCAAGGTGGCCCTCTGCCATGTCAATCGATTCCTGCCGGAAGGGTACGAGGATCAAGGCCGGTTCAACCTGGTGCTGCTGACGGCGGGTCACGTGCTCTTCGACATCGTCATCGGCGATTCCTACTTCCGGTACGATGTGGTCTCAGTCGCCCAGCTGGATAAGGTACAGGTGATCGACGCGATGTGGGACAACCGCGAAAAACGTCGAGAGGAACCGTTTCTGAGTCTTCGGCTGATGCACGGCGAGGAAACCCACCTCTTGCTCGCGCTCGACGACGAAGAACGGAAAAGTCTGCTGGCTTTTGCAAGCGCTGTGACTGCCGCTCGCAATCCGGAGCGTTGAGCGCTGTATCACACGCGGCCATGCGTCCAACACTCCTTGTGGTCGGTCTCACCTCCGAACCAGCCAATGGTTCCTGGAACCTTTTCAGGCCTCCAACTGGGCTATCGCGGGGCGTGGGGGTGAAACGACATGTCGAGCGTTGCGTGGACGCATCAATCTGCGTCATTCCATGTCCCGCACGGGCTCAGCCTCTCCGTGGAGGGCTCTCGCCAGATCAGGCACAGTGTCGTCTCATGCGGATTGCCAAAAATATCAACGTACGACACGACTCCAAGCGTCACAATGAACCAGTCTTTGCGCTCCAAATGTATGCCCTGCACATCGGTCAGAGGTGCTGTCAGGGAAACGGTCTGGGACACAACAGCTCCTGGCCTGATTTCTCCAACGCTTGTCGCCTCAGTCTTCAGTTTCCGAGACATCTCCCGGTCATGGAACTTGTTCGAGGTCCATACGGTCATCACCAGACGTATTTGGGTCGTCAGCGCAGGAGAGCGCCCACTATTGTGAAAAAGAATTGTCGCTCTTGGGACATTATGTTGGATAAGAGGGCCAACAATCGTTGCGCCCTGAATCGTTACCCGCGCCCGATCACTAGGCTGATCCGTACGTCGCAGCATATCGGGAATGATGAAAGCCACCGTCAGAACGAATGTCAGGAGGGCGATCGAACCGATTGCAATGTACCTGGGATCGTTCAGGATATCTTTCCAGCCTGGTTGATCGGATTGTTCTTGCTGCCGGTCGGTGCTGGAATCTGCCTTACGAGGGCTGGTCATTCATTTGCTCAGAGAGAAGACTCCCGGTACATTTTCCTTCGTGTCCTGCGCCGTCTTGGCCGGTCCCTGTGTAAGCTCCCCGATACGCTTCTCGGGCGCATGCCGTCACTAGATTTCTCCCGCGTTCACTTGTCGGACCCTTTCTGCCGGGATTCTGAGTGCAGCCAATAGAAATTCCTTAAAAGAGTCACTGAACGGCTGGATGGCAATAGCCTGTTGCATGCAAAGGAGCCAGGCATCGCGCTCTTCGTAACCTATTGGGAACTGCTTGTGAAAGCCAGGAATACTGATTGGGCCATAGTGCTGGGAAAACAGCTTCGGGCCTCCAAGCCAGCCACAGAGGAAATACGTCAACTTTTTGCGCGATTCGGCTAAATCGTGCGGATGCATTCTTCTGATGGTTTCGGCCTCAGGCAACGTATCCATATAGACGTAGAAGGCATCGACCAGCTTGGTGATTCCATCCAGCTCACCCGCTGCCTGGTAGGGGGTGGTGCCGACGCTGTCTCCCTGTTCATTGAGCGGCATATGGATTCCCTCTGACGTTTGTAAAGCAATCTAACGATGTGGAGGTGGATCCGTATAAGCGACAAATCTTGGAGGTTCAGCCCGTGTGAGGCGCCATCGGTTTTCCGAAGGCGACACCGTCATGGCTTCAATTCAAACCGTTGCGACCATGGGCCTCTGTCATTCGAGATTTTATGGGAGTTGCGCTCGCCACACCTCGAAGATTCACGGCTCCAACAAGGCAATCAGCGCGGTGTGGCCTTTCTGGCGGGCTCGATCCACCGGGCGCAGCCCTTTGTCATCCTTCGCCGCTTTGTCAGCGCCCCGCATCAACAGCATCACCACGATCTCATGATGCCCTTGTTGTGCGGCGACATGAAGGGCGGTCCATCTGTTCGTCGTCACCGTCGTCACCTCGGCCCCCTTGTCCAGCAGTAACGCCACGATGTCCCGATGGCCCTTGCCGGCTGCGACGAAGAGCGGAGTCGCATTGTTGCCCGCCCTCGCCTGCCCGACATTCGCGCCGCGATCCAACAGGAGTGCCGCAACGTCCCGATGCCCCTCCTGCGCAGCGGTAAAGAGCGGGGGTTCTCCGCTGTCCGCTCGTATCTGGTTGACGTCTGCGCCCCTGTCCAACAACAACGTCACCACGGCTCGATGGCCCCTCTCGACCGCGATGTGAAACGGCGTCACCCCATCCATGGTCTCCTGTTTCAGATCCGCGCCCTTGTCCAACAGGAGAACCGCAACGTCGTGATGTCCCTCTTCCGCAGCCCTGTAGAGCGGAGTGATGCCGTCTTCATCCGCCGCGTTGACATTGACTCCATGCTCGATCGTTCTGGTGACCTCGCCGAGATCTCCCTTGCCCGCTGCTGCGAAGAGGGCTTCATCCACTGGTCGCATGGCCAGACTCAACGGCATGAGGCCGAGTATGCCTATCAGAACCATCCAGCGGTGTGTCATAGGCGGCTAGGTTTTGACGTAGAAGGGCAGGGCGTGGACGGTGGCCGGATATCTACGACCGTCGAATTCCACGGTCAGCTCCGTGCCCGGTTTGCTGAAGTCCCGCAGCGGGAAGCCGAGAGCGATGACCTGCCCCAGCTGAGGCGAGCGGGCGGCGCTGCTGATCCAGCCCACTTCACGATCACCGGCGTAAAGCTTGGACGCCTTCGGAGGGACTGCCGAGTCCCTCACGGTCAATCCCACCAGGTGGCGGCGCACATTCCCGTAGGTGTCCATCCTTGCGACGACTTCCTGACCGGGATAGCAGCCCTTGGTCAGACTGAACGCTTTCCCTTCAAGGTTCGCTTCAGGCGGGACGATTTCCTCATTCAAATCCGGTCCGGCTTTGGGAATGCCGGCTTCCAGGCGCAGCACGTCGCGCGCCTGGGTCCCGATGGGCTTGATACCGAACCTGGCCCCGGCCTCCATGACGGTGCTCCAGGCGGCCGAAAGGCCGGCCGCCGGGAGGAGGAGTTCGATATCGATCTCGCCTGTCTCTTCCGTGCGCAGCACCAGAGCCGTGGTACCCCCGATCTGTGCGGTAACGAAGTTCACGGGCTTCAGGTCGGCAACATCGACACCGAAGGCGGATTGCATCACATGCGGAGCCTTCGGGCCGCTGATCAAGAGTAGGCCCCAACTCTCGGCACAATTTTCCATTTTGGCTTTGGTGCCGTAGAGCAGGAACTTGCGCAGGGTGTGAAACGTCGTTTCGCCGATCTCCCCCGCGTCCTCCAGCATGACCGCGTCGGTCTGCATGTAGAGACGGAAGTAGGTGAGCATTTTCCCTTTGTGCGTCAGGAGGCTGGAATAGAGGCCCTGACCGGGCTGCAGAGAAAGCACGTCGTTGCTGATGACGCTTTGCAGCCATTTTACGCGGTCGTCGCCCGTGACCCTGATTTTCCCGCGATGCGACAGGTCGGCGATCCCCACCGCCTGGCGAACCGCCCGATGCTCCGCCGCCGGATCGCCATAATGCGCAGGCATCGTCCATGCGGTCACCTCTTCAAAGACCGCACCGAGTTGGGCGTGCTGAGCGTGGAGGAGGGATTGTTTCATCGTCAGTTAGAAAGTTGGCAAGTGGAAAGTTGTAAGTAAAGAGGAAGCCCCACAACTTTCAGACTTTCAGACTTTCACACTTTCAACTGGGTTATTTCTTCAACCAGTTCTCTCGTGCGGGCTGAAAACTCATTCCGCGACACAATCTTGGTCACCCCCAGCGCTCTGGCCCTGTTCCAGGTGTCCACTTCTTCGTGGTTCGCATAGGCCAGCACCGGAATGGCGTGAAAGCGCGGATCAGTCCTCAGCGTCTGCAGCGCCTGAAATGCGTCGATCGTCCGGTCATTCATGTCGAGGAGCACAGCGGCCGGGCCGGTTGCCTCGGCTTTCTCCGCGATATCCTGCTGAGTTCTGGCCTTTTCGAGCCGGTAGCCCTGTGGCGTCAGCGCGTCGCGCACCTTGGTGTAGAAAAAGATGTCGTTGACCGCGACGAGGATCGTCCTATTCATAGAATTGCTCACAGGCTGACAGGCGTGCAAGCCGACAAGGAGGCGCCCACTCTCTGTCTCTCCTTGTCAGTCTGTCAGCTAATTTAGTGAACTGACCAGCCGCCCCAGGGCCTTTCTCGCCAGGGCGTAGTTCGGGTTGAGGACCAAGGCCTGCTTGTACGAGTCGATGGCCTCCGTCCACTTCCCCTTCCGCTCATACACACGCCCCAGATTGAGGTGCGGGAAGGCCGGGCTTTCGTACCGCTTGGCCTTCATGGCTTTCTGAAACCACGCGATGGCTTCGTCGAATTCACCCTTCTCGATCAGGTATGCGCCGATGTCGTTGTAGGGATTTCCGAAGTCCGGGTCCTGCGCAATGGCTTTGTGGCATTCCTCGATCGCCTCGTCGAGACGCCCCATGAAGCTATACGTCCATCCCAGGAAAGTATAGGCCTCAGCGGTCGGATGAGAGGCCAGCGATCGCTTGTAAAGGTTGACGGCCTCTTCCAGTTCGCCCTTCATCTGCCGTTCATAGGCTTGCTGAAACAGACTCCAGGCCTCACGTTTATCCTCTTCACGGCCTTCGCCTTGGACGAGAAAATCTTGCACATCCATGGTGACCAACGGTACCTCGTCAACCGTCATGCGTCGATCGTGTCGCAGGGAACCAGGATCGATAGACTCTCGCGGGTGACGCTTGACGAATGACGTGCGACGTTACTCCTGTTTCAACTTCTTCTTGATCAACTCGGCCCCGTAGCGTCCTGACAGCAGCATGGAACCGAAGGCGGGGCCCATCCTCGGCGTGCCGTGCACGGCGGCGACGGCCAGTCCGATGACGAAACAACTGGGATACACTTCGCCGGTCCGGTCCATGACCTCTTCCTCGGATCGCGACACCCACATCGCTCCGTTGCCCGGGACCTTGTTGTAGAGGTGGCGCTTATGCAGCAACTCCACCACAACCGCGTCGTGGCCGGTCGCGTCCACAACGATCTTGCTCTCCAGCGCGATGGGGTCGACATGAATCACGTCGTGGCCGGCCATCTCCGCTGTGGTACTGTTGACGACCACCCCTTCTAATAAGCCGTCATGACGCAAGATCAAGTCCACCACGCGCGTCAGGTTCATGACTTTAGCCCCGCTCCTGTAGGCGGCGGCAATCAGGGCGCCGGTCGCGTGAGGAGGATCTACCATATACATGCCGTCGCATTCTTTGATTTTCTTACACGGCACCCCGATTTCTTCAAGAATGTCATTGGCCGGTTCACAGATGGTGGCCTTGTTCATCAGGTAGCCGCCGGACCAGAAACCGCCGCCCAGAGCCAGACTTTGCTCGACGACCAAGGTTCTGAACCCCATGGTTGCCAGGTCGTGTGCGCAAATGAGCCCGGAGGGACCGGCGCCCACGATAATCACGTCGCTCTCGATCAACTGATCGAACTCTTTATAGTACTCCCGGGCGATGTGCCGGGTGATGTCTCGTTCTCGTAATGGTGCGGGTCGAGGTTTACTCATGCGCGACTCCGTCCGGCCATCAGCCAGCGGCCTCTTATCGATAGATTTCTGCTCCCGTATTTCGAAACTCGTCTGCCTTCTCTTTCATCCCGATCTGGATCGCCTGCTGCTCGTCCAGCTGTTTTTGGGCCGCATAGTCCCGCACGTCCTGCGTGATTTTCATGGAGCAGAAATGCGGGCCGCACATCGAGCAGAAGTGCGAGACCTTCGCGGCATTATCCGGGAGTGTCGCGTCGTGAAATTGTTGGGCGGTATCCGGATCGAGTGAAAGATTGAACTGATCCTCCCAGCGGAACTCGAAGCGGGCCTTGGAAAGCGCATTGTCGCGGACCTGCGCGCCCGGATGTCCTTTGGCCAGGTCGGCCGCATGGGCGGCGATCTTGTACGCGATGACCCCGGCCTTCACATCGTCACGATCCGGCAGGCCCAGGTGCTCCTTCGGCGTTACGTAGCAGAGCATCGCGCAGCCGTACCACCCGATCATCGCGGCGCCGATACCGGAGGTGATGTGGTCGTACCCCGGAGCAATGTCGGTGGTCAGCGGCCCCAGCGTATAGAACGGGGCCTCGTGGCAGGCCTTCAACTGCTTTTCCATGTTGACCTGGATCATATGCATGGGGACATGGCCCGGCCCTTCGATCATGACCTGCACATCATGGCGCCAGGCGATCTTGGTCAATTCGCCCAGCGTGTCGAGTTCGGCGAACTGGGCGTCGTCATTGGCGTCGGCGATCGACCCGGGACGCAGTCCGTCGCCCAGGCTGAAGGCCACGTCATACGCCTTCATGATCTCGCAGATTTCTTCGAAGTGGGTGTAGGCGAAATTTTCCTGATGGTGGGCCAAACACCACTTGGCATGGATCGAGCCTCCCCGCGACACAATACCGGTCAGCCGCTTGGCGGTCATCGGGACATAGGGGAGGCGTACGCCGGCGTGGATGGTAAAGTAGTCTACCCCCTGCTCGGCCTGTTCGATCAGCGTATCGCGGAAAATCTCCCAGGTGAGGTCTTCCGCCTTCCCGCCGACTTTTTCGAGCGCCTGATAGATCGGCACGGTGCCGATGGGCACCGGAGAGTTCCGGATGATCCACTCCCGCGTCTCGTGGATGTTCTTGCCGGTGGACAGGTCCATGACGGTATCGGCGCCCCAACGGATCGACCAGATCATCTTTTCCACTTCTTCTTCGATAGTTGAGGCCACGGCGGAATTGCCGATATTCGAATTGATCTTCACTAGGAAATTGCGGCCGATGATCATCGGCTCGCTCTCCGGGTGGTTGATGTTCGACGGAATGATCGCGCGGCCGCGCGCCACTTCATCGCGCACGAACTCCGGCGTAATCACCGACGGGATACTGGCGCCCCAGGCGAAGCCCGGATGCTGTGCCACACCGCCGCCATGTCCGTTGCGTGAGGCCAGCTCCGTGGCCACCTCCCGCGACTGGTTCTCACGGATGGCGATAAATTCCATCTCGGGCGTGACGATGCCTTTCCGTGCGTAGTGCAGTTGCGTCACGTTCATGCCCGCTCTGGCCCGGAGGGGTTTACGGATATGCTGGAAACGGAGGTCCGCCAGCTTGGGATCGGCGGCGCGCAGGCGGCCGTACGCGGACGTGACCTCCGGAAGTTCTTCGACGTCCTGCCGCTCAAGGACCCAGGGTCGTCGTAAGGGAGTCAGGCCCGCCCGCACGTCGACTGTGACCGAGGGATCGGTATGCGGACCGGAGGTGTCGTACACGACGACGGGCTTGTTGGGGATCGGGCCCGATCCGTTCATGGCTTTGGTCGGAGTCAAACTGATCTCCCGCATCGGTACACGGATGCCCGGTCGAGTGCCGTCGACATATATCTTGCGCGACGCGGGGAAAGGCGCCGTCGTCAGCGGAGCAGACGGAACACCCTGTCCCTTCCCGTTGATCGATCCGTTCGTGGTGGTGAGGTCGCCCATACGTGGATCCTTTCGCTCGGAAGTGGCTATCTTATGATGTACAACAAAAAAGCCGCACCTCTGAGCCAGAGGTACGGCTGGATCCTCACATCGTCCGCTGTTTTCGGGCTTCCCTACGCTGGTATTACCCAGGTCAGGTTGTGAGGGTCGTCCGATCGTTCGGACTCTCAGCCGCGGGGCTCCCCTAGCTATAGGGGCGATGATAAGCTTCGCGGCGAAATGAAGTCAATCGGCTATTAGACCTAGCGCGTGCCGCGTCGTTGGGGCCGTCGGTCGGATAGGGCTTCTGCCCGCGAGGTGGTTCATTGATTGTACCGGGGGCCTATCGTAGAATGACCGACTCGCTATACGATCACGGAGGAATTCGTGAAAGCCGTCGCCACGTTACCCAAACCGATCACCGCTTACCAGACGCTGTCAGCGGAGGAGCTCGTCAGCCGCACCGTGGCTGCGAAGCAGGAACTCGGCGAGCGGGTGATGATTCTGGGCCACAATTATCAGCGGGACGAGGTGATCCGGCATGCGGATTTCCGCGGAGACTCCCTCCTGCTGGCGAAACTGGCGGCTGAACGGTCGGAACGACCCTATATCGTGTTCTGCGGCGTGCATTTTATGGCGGAAACGGCGGATATTCTCAGCCGGTCCAATCAAACCGTCATTCTGCCAGACATGGCGGCCGGCTGCTCGATGGCGGATATGGCCGCGATCGAACAGGTCGATCAGTGTTGGGACGCCCTGGGACGGGTGATGCCGGTCGAGGAAACGGTGATGCCGGCGGTGTACGTGAATTCCGCTGCGGTGCTCAAGGCCTTTTGCGGCGAGCATGGGGGGATCACCTGCACGTCGTCGAACGCCAGGGCCGTGATCGAATGGTGCTGGGCGCGACGCGAGAAAATTCTCTTTTTCCCGGACGAACATCTCGGCCGCAATACGGCGAACAAGATGGGCATTCCTCCCCAGGACATGATCGTGTGGGATCCCTATCAACCCAATGGCGGGAATACGAAGGACGCCATTCAACGCGCCAGACTCATCCTCTGGAAGGGCCATTGCAGCGTGCATCAGATGTTTCAGCCGGCGCACGTGGATCATTTCCGCAAGCAGTACCCGGAAGGCAAGGTGATCGTCCATCCCGAGTGCCACGAACACGTCGTCAACAAGGCCGACCTCATCGGATCGACCGAGTTCATCATTCGATCTGTCACCGCCGCACCGGCCGGGACGATCTGGGCGGTGGGAACCGAGTTGAATCTGGTCAACCGGCTCAAGCAGGAATTGACCGACAAGAAGATCTTCTTCCTCTCTTCGACCATCTGCCAGTGCGCGACCATGTTCCGTATCGACGCCCCGCATCTCTGTTGGGCCATGGAAAACCTGGCCGACGGCCATGTCGTCAACCGCATCACGGTGCCGGACGACGACAAGCGCTGGGCGAAGGTGGCACTGGACCGCATGATGTCCGTGAGTTAACACTAGTCCTTTCGCCCGCCATTCCGGTATATTCACCCGTCAATTTATTCGCATCCGCCAGGGGATGTGGCCGCGATGGATTACAAGGCGACGCTCAATCTGCCTCGAACCGACTTCCCGATGAAGGCCAATCTGCCGCAGCGGGAGCCGGACATGCTCGCCTGGTGGCAGCAGCAGCAGCTCTATGAGCGGATCCAGGAGGCGAGTAAGGGGCGGCCACGATATGTCCTGCACGACGGTCCTCCCTACGCCAACGGCCGCATCCACATCGGTCACGCGCTCAACAAGATTCTCAAAGACATCATCGTGAAGTCCAAGACGATGTCGGGGTTTCACGCCCCCTACGTACCGGGCTGGGATTGTCATGGGCTCCCGATCGAGCATCAGGTGATGAAGGAGCTCGGCGACAAGAAAAAAGACCTGGAGGTGTCGGGCATTCGCAAGCTCTGTCGTGCCTACGCGGAGAAGTACGTCGCGATTCAACGGGAGGAATTCCAGCGACTGGGTGTCCTGGGGGAATGGCAACAGCCGTACCTCACGATGACGCCCGCCTATGAAGCGGCGATCATTCGCGAGTTCGGGAAATTTGTCGAGCGCGGAGGCGTCTACAAGGGGCTGAAGCCGGTTCTCTGGTGTACCCAGGATCAAACGGCGTTGGCCGAAGCCGAAGTGGAATATGACGACCACACGTCGCCCTCGATCTACGTCAAGTTTCCCGTTGTGACGTCGCCGGCGGTACTCCGTACCACTTTCCCGGGGGTCGTGTTTCCTGACGGGATCAGACTGGTCTCCGTCGTCATCTGGACGACCACACCCTGGACATTGCCGGCCAATCAGGCCGTCTGTCTGCACCGCGATTTCGACTATGCCTTCGTTCAGGCCGGCGACGAATTGTTGATCGTGGCCGAGAAACTCGTTGAGCCCGTAGCCAAAGCCTGCAAGCTCGACGCCTATCGTGTGGTGGGGAGGAAGAAAGGCGGGGAAGGCTTTGAGGGATTGGAGACGCAGCGTCCTCTGTCCACCGGCCTCTCGCCGGTCCTTCTGGGCGATTTCGTGACGCTGGATCAGGGCACCGGCTGCGTGCATATCGCGCCGGGCCACGG
>DASPGL010000047.1:0-6900 GCA_035620635.1 Nitrospira sp.
CGGATCGGAACTCCTGGTGGGAGGCCGGTCCGATCACAATTCCCTCTTCATCGTCGAGTTGCTTGGCACAATCGGGATTGAAGTCCGCTTCAAAACGATTGTCGGCGACGATCAGGCCGATATCGCGGACGCGCTGAAGCACGCCGTGAAGAGGGCCTGGGTGGTTGTGATGACCGGCGGGCTTGGGCCGACAGTCGATGACTGTACAAGGGAGGCCGTCGCGGCTGCGACCGGGCGGCCATTGCGGCGGCGCAAGGAAGCGCTGGCCGGGATGACGGCCAGGTTGGCTCAGTGGGGGCGGACTCCGAGCAAAGGGCAACTGCGGCAGGCGATGATTCCATCCGGTGGGACCGTGTTGCCCAACCCGGTCGGGTCTGCACCGGGTTGGGCGCTGCCATGGAAGGGTGCGATGCTGATCGCTCTCCCCGGTGTCCCGCACGAGATGGAAGCGATGATGGAGGAGTCCGTCCTCCCGCTCGTCACCGGCCGACTCCGGCAGTCGACGCAGGTGCGACCCACGCCGATCAGGAGGGCGGTCTTTCAGACGTGGGGATTGCCGGAGGCCGAGGTGGACGTGAGGCTGCAAGGCCTGATCCCGAAGGGTACACCGGTTGATCTCGGGCTGCTCGCCTCGCCGGCGGGGGTGGTGGTCTCCCTCACGACCAAGGCGCAGGCTTCAGTCAGCGAGGAGAGTTTTGCCTCCCTGACGGAAGGAGTCCGGACGCGACTGCGCGAGTGGCTCTTCGCGGAAGGGCGTGACACGATGGAACAAGTCGTCGGTCGCCTGCTGACGCAGCAGGGACTCACAATCGCGGTCGCCGAATCCTGTACCGGCGGATTGATCGGCCATCGTCTTACCCAGGTGCCGGGATCGTCGGCCTATGTCGATCGGGGAGCCGTGTGCTACAGCAATCGGGCGAAGACGGAAATGCTGGGTGTGCCGGCGGAACTGATGGCCAAGTACGGGGCCGTCAGTCGGGAAGTTGCCGCGGCAATGGCGAGAGGTATCCGAGAGCGTGCCGGTGTATCGGTCGGACTGAGCGTAACGGGTATCGCCGGGCCTGGAGGTGCCACGGAAACGAAACCGGTCGGTCTGGTCTATGTCGGACTCGACGCAGGCAGCCGTGAGGCCCTTACGAAGGAGTTCCGCTTTCATGGAGATCGCTCGGTCATTAAACAGCGTTCGTCGCAGGCCGTACTGGATCTCCTGCGGCGCTGGTTGTCAACAGCCTGCTAGACGACCTGCGAAAGGATCAAGACAGGTATGATCAGGGCGTTCGTTGCGGTCGAGTTGGACGATGCTCTCCGGGCGCAGTTCTCGCAGCTCCTGCAGGATCTTCAACGGCGGCTTGGCCTGGATCGTGCCAAGGATGTTCGTGTGTCCTGGGCACGGCCGGGGTCAGTTCATCTCACCCTCAAGTTTCTGGGCGACATCGATGAGCGGTTGGTTGAGTCCCTGCACGAAGCCGTCACGCGGTTCGCCCCATCCCATTCCGCCATCCACATTCCCCTGGAGCGAATCGGGGCATTCCCGCATGGTCAACAACCGCGAGTGCTCTGGGTCGGTCCCTCCGAGTCGTGGGAGCAGAGCGAGGATGCGGAGCGGTTGGCCGCCCTGCATCAGGCGGTGGACGGCTGCTGCCGATCCTTCGGGGTTCCGCCGGACCACAGACCCTTGAGCCCGCATATGACCCTCGCACGGGTCAAAGGTGGAGAACGGTCGGTGGGACAGGCGTTGCTCAGGAGCGGGGTACTGGGGAGTCCCCTCTCATTACGGTTGACGGTAACATCGCTGGTGCTGATGAAGAGTGAGCTTCGACCGACAGGCTCCATCTATTCGAAACTGTGGGAGGTCCTGCTCTCGAACCGGTAAACCGGTGTGCCTGGTCGGCCACCTGACATTCGTGAGGGCACGAACGTCGAAATCCTTGTGATGCGTGATCCGATAGTGCTCCGGAGCATCAACCGCGATTCGGTACAGACGGGAGCAGCTGGATCACCTTTGTCAGCCGCTCAAACTGGTCCGGCGCGATGGTGGCGAATTCAAGACCGAATTCCTGACCATGCACCCACCGGACGACGGCCTGATCGATGTCGATGACCGTTTTCTGATCCGGAATCTCGATGGACAGCTTGATCCGTATGCTCGGCAGAACAGGGACGAGGCTCTGAATATGGCAGCCACGGATGGAGAGATCCATGGCCGTTCCGGTACCTTCCGGTATTTGCGGGGTGGACAGCGTACTGCGGAAGTGAACCGGATAGCGAACGCAACGACGGTGATACATCGCGACCCTCCCGGTTGACCGTCCTGACTCTCATGCGATCCAAGATTCCTGCTGCCGTCATCACGGCCGGCATATTCAGGACAACACCTCAGTCCCAGTTGTGAAGGTATCCCGACGATAAGGGAAAAATACTCTTGTTGGGGCTATAATACAACCGGAACTTCAGAGGGTGCGCCGCCGCCGTGCGCATCCGGGGGCACCCAGAGGTGCTCCTCTCATTAGGCCGAAAAAGACCTCGCAAGGCTACACCTTCATCGGTTAAACGCACAGACTGTCAACGTGTTACCAGGTCATTGGTACGCGGTCTTCCCCTGTGTACACGACGAACCGTTTGCCGCGGAGGAAGCCGACGAGCGTCTGGTTAAATTCCCACGCGAGTTGGACGGCCAGGCTGGAAGGCGCCGAGATACAGGCGACAACAGGGATTCCGGCAACCAGGGCTTTCTGGACAATCTCAAAACTTCCCCGACCACTGACGAGCAATACGGATTCCTTCAGGGGAAGGCGTTTCTCGGCTAGGGCCCAGCCGATCAGCTTGTCCACCGCATTGTGACGCCCCACGTCTTCCCGCAGCGCGATCAACGTGCCCGCCGAATCAAAGAGACCAGCCGCGTGAAGTCCGCCGGTTCGACCGAAGAGAGGCTGGGCCGACAGCAGCGCGTCTGGAAGCAGGCACAGGACATCAGGGCTGAGACGAAGATGCGGATTGGGCCTGGTGATGCCGCGCACTCGCACCGCGTCGATCGAGGTTTTTCCGCAAACCCCGCAGCTCGACGTCGTCACAAACATTCGTTGCAGCTGGGCCGGCTTCATCGCGTGGCCACGCACGAGGTCCACGCGTACCACATTGCGCGTCTGTCCTCGTGTGGCGACTTGGCGAAGTCTCGCGATCTGTTCGGAGCCCGCGATCACATTTTCCGTCAGCAGAAATCCGGCGGCCAATTCAAGATCATGCCCCGGTGTGCGCATGGTGACGGTAATTGGGCGGGTGCCGATGCGGATCTCGAGCGGTTCCTCTTTGACCAGATAGTCCTCAAACCGAGCGGTCTCGCCTTCCCGCCATTCCGTCACCCCTGTAACCTCCACGGAAGGTTGGCGTGCAGCGACTGTGCGCGCGTTGTTCCCTGGGCGGGTGGAGCGTTTCGCCCTGCGAGTCGGTTGGTTCCCCATGTTGTTCAGCCGGTTGGCAGAATGATCTCAACCGTGGCGTTGTAGTCGGGGATTCCGCAGGGATCGAGACGGCCGGCCGGAATGATGGCGTTGGCCTCGGGCCAGTAGACCTGCACCGATCCCGGCTTTACGCGATCGATGACGATGCGTCCCCGAAACTCACCAAGTTCGTTGCGCAAGATGACAGGATGGCCTGCGGAAAGCTTCAGACGGTCGGCATCCTCTCTTGAGATGAGGATGGCATCGCGGGTGGCGCCGATCAGCGGGTCCACCTCTGCACCGACCATGCTATTGAATTGCTTGCCGCGTCTTGTGGTGAGAAAGAACCGTCCTGCAGGAATCGTCTCTTCTGGCAGATCGATCGGTGTGAACCGGCCTTTGCCATCCGGTGTCCCGAACCGATTCGCCAGGAGATGGGGACCTCCGTACTGTCGCTGATCTCCCTTTTTGTGAAGCACCGCGATTCCTTTGTACGTCGGGCAAACCCGTTCGATCTCATGCCTGATGTCGTGGGTGTCGCGCCAGGGGAAGATCTTCGCAGCCCGCTCCGGGTCAAGCTGACGAGCGACCAAAACCGGAATTTCCCATTCGTCTCTGGCTTCCCCGGGACGAGGCCCCGGTATTTCCGGACTGTAGATGATCCTCCGCTCCGTGCTTGTCTCGGTGCCGCCGCCACGTTGTTCATAGCGGGTTCGCGAGGGGAGTAACACCGCGAGCTCCGCCGGATCTTCTAGCATGGCCGAACTCACGACGATGTCCTGATGGATGCGGAGGCCGATGTTGCCGAAGGCCTTGCGCACGCGTTCCGGCTCGGGCAAGGTCTCGAGAAAATTACCTCCACTTTGCCATAGGACGTCGATTTCGCCCCGCTCTGCCGCCAGAATCATGTGCGCTGCCCCGAGGCCCTTCCACGAGGGAGGCTGGAAGCCCCAGAATTCCGGCATGGCGAACAGAGCCGCGTTCTGGTCGCTGACCGGATAATCCATCGAATAGGCACTTGGCATTGCGCCCATTTCAGCGCCGCCCTGTACTCCGCTGTGTCCCCGGATCGGCATGAGGCCCGTGTGCGGCCGGCCCACGTTTCCGCGGGCGAGTTGAAGGTTCACGATCGCTTTCACGTTGTCGGTTCCGTAGCGATGTTGGGTGACACCCATGCTCCACACGATGATGGCATGCCGGGCCTTCCCGAAGGCCTGCGAAAAACGGTACATGTCTCTACACGTCACGCCCGCACCTCGTTCGAGGCTTTCCCAGGACATCGCACGCACTTTCAATTCGAGGTCTTCCCAGCCGACGGTCCGGGAGGAAATAAACTCGCGATCCAGCCAGTTCTGCTCGATGAGATGCTTGAGGACTCCGTAACAGAACGGAATGTCGCCGCCGACATGGATGTGAAAAAAATCGTCGGCGAGCTTCGTTCCGAACAAGGCGCTTTCCGCGACGGAGGGAATCCAATACCGCTCCATTCCCGGTTCGACGAAGGGATTCACCACGACGATTTTGGTGCCGGCTTTCTTCGCATAGTAGAGGTATTTCAACGTCACCGGCTGATTGTTGGCGGGGTTGGCGCCCACGAACACCAAGAGATCGGTCCCGATCCAATCCTGGTACGAACAGGTGGTCGCTGAGCAACCGACCGTTTCCTTGAGCGCCGCCGTGCTCGGCGCGTGACAGATGCGCGCGCTGGTGTCGATGTGGTTGGTGCCGATGAAGCGGGCGACTTTTTGATGGGCATAGTAGGCCTCGTTCGTCACGCCACGGGCGGTCAGAAACCATCCGAGACGATGGGGATCGGTGACACGGAGCCGTTCGACGATCCGACGGACGGCCTCTTCCCAAGAAACACGCCGGTAGCCTGGGTCATCACGATACCGGATCATCGGAACGCAGAGACGTCCCAGGTTCCGCAACGCTTTGCCGTCCAGCGCGCGCAGCGGAGCCACATCCTCCAGGCGATGCCAGTTCATCGCAGGCATCGTGTTCAGCCGGAGGAGCTGCAGCCGGACCCAGCACAGATGCAGATCCTTCATGGTCCAGTCATGCATGCCCGTTGTGCCGAGGGAGCATCCGTCACAACAGCCATCGCGCAGGATGCGGTAGGCGTAGCCCAGGTTGTCTCGGTTTTCCCAAAGCGAGTCCAGAATGTCTTTGTAATTGTTTGGATGCTGCTGGTGGAGGCCGAAGGGGATCAGGCTCACCCAGTGTCTCTGACGCGATCCTTCCCCTGATGCCTGCTTGTCCGCCATGGCCTTCAGGCCTCTCAATCTGGAGAAGGCTATTGTAACACTCCCTTCTTTGCGGGAAGTTGAAAATCTCCGGCGTCGATGGTCCTGCGCGGCGCTGCTGGGTGCGGATATGCCAATATCCTGTCTGGGAGTTGGGTTTCTCCTGTCCCTTCGATATAATTCCCCCCGCCAGAGCGTCGTTCGAGTAGCCTCTGGTTCGTCTCTTGTGGAACCTGAGGTTTTCCGGCCTTTCAACACCAAAGGAGGCGGAGTCACCATGGGACTTCAACCGTTGCAGGATTGGGCACTGATCGAACCGTCGGAGTCCAAGGAAAAAACCGCCGGGGGGTTGTTCATTCCCGACACGGCCAAGGAGAAACCTGTAGAAGGAAAGGTCCTGGCTGTGGGGAAAGGGCGCTGGGAAGCGCCGGAGAAGAAGCGGGACAGCAAATCCAGAAAGAAGGAGGAAAAGGTCTTCAAGCCCACAGTCCTCAAACCGGGTGATCAGGTCCTCTACGAGCAATATGCAACCACGAAAGTCGATTTGGAGGGGAAGGAATTCGTCCTCGTCCGAGAGTCCGACGTTCTGGGCTGGATAAGGTAGGGAGGAGGGAGAATGGGGACATTCTGAATTTCCGGCGATGCACTGCGGGCGTGGGTGACGCCAGGAGATATGAGAGACGCTTACCGGTTGTTGCGGAACCAACGTCGGTCCGCCTGGCTGATGCGCTCTTCCCTCATTGCTGCGGGGAGACGAGCGCGGTGCCGCACTGGCCGCAGAATTTCATACCGGCGGGGACGGCGGTGCTGCAGTGCGGGCAGGCCGATGAGGCGGCGCTGCCGGTTGACGGCTTGGCGCGTCCGGCGGTTTCGAGCGACTCCAGCATGGGGGCGGATTTGAGGAACCAGACCAGGATCAGCCAGAGCGTCGAAGCGACGATCAAGGCGACGAAAATCCAGTTGTAGGTGAGCCGATCGGACTTGTCGAGAAAGGGGTTCACGAGCACGAGTAAGACTTTATAGGAGGCAGATGCGATCAGGAGTGCGGTCAGCGGGGTCACCAGGGGGCGCAGGAAGGAAAAACCGCTGCGGTCCCGGTCGAGTTGTACTGCCGCCTTGCGCCCCATCAGCCAGACCATGACCAGGGCGCCGCTGTAGCCGAGGAATTCCACCAGGTGAGAGGCATCGAGCTTCGTGTCAGGAAGCATGGTCTCCTT
>DASPGL010000048.1:0-15834 GCA_035620635.1 Nitrospira sp.
GCTGCCGGTCATCCCGACACAGACGGCATGCGTGACCAAATCCTTCGAATCATAGAGCAGCCAGCCCGGCTTGGACTGCTTGGTTGCCAGGTCGTACGGCCGACCGAGATAAAAGACACCGAGTTTCTCAAAATCGCCAGCCGAGCTTTCGCCAACTGGAGGCGCAGCAGCCTTCGCCGGTTCTTTTGTCTTGGCCGTTATACTTTTCTTCGATGCCATGATCTGGCTCCTATTTTTGAGCTTTTCTCACAAGGGAGCGATCTGCCCGTTCTTCCCTGCGCGCGTGCAACGAGCACCGCCCACAGCGTCATCGCTCAATAAGTCCCGCGTGCGCATTCCGAGAGCAAGAAGACCGGGCAGGTTGCTCCCTCTCTTACCATTCCTTGAAAATGAGAAACACCGCTCCGATCATGAGACTGAATCCGGCCAGATAATTCCACTTGAGCGCTCTTTCAGATAGAGGACCGAAAAGATGCAGAACGCGACCAGGGTAATCACTTCCTGAATGGTTTTCAATTGGGCGGCGGTGAATTCGTAGTGGCCGATTCGATTAGCCGGCACCTGAAAGCAGTATTCGACGAACGCGATCCCCCAACTCACCAGAATCGCAATCCACAAGGGCCCACTCTTGTACTTCAAATGTCCGTACCAGGCGAATGTCATGAACACGTTGGACACAGTAAGCAGCAGAATCGTGCGCATGGATCTCCTTATGAAAAGAGCTTCTCGCCTATGGCATATTGCAAGAGAAGATGACGAATCGACACAAGATGCGGCTGAAGGCCATCAGTGCCATCAGCCACCAATTCCCCTATCTTCCTTCCCAGCGGGGGTAGAAGGGGTGAGCATGGAGGATCCGCCTCAGCGCCAGTTACTACTCTTCCCATTCCAGAGCGGGGATGGAAGGCAGAGCTTTCGGGAGTCGCCATAGCGGGCATGGGTAGATATCAGGAAAAATGTGCTGCCGTGCGACGACGTGCGACCACCGGTCGTGTCTTAAAGGAGCACGCAGCCGACGATACACACTCATGAGCGTTATCGATACAACGCATCATGGCGACTCCCGAAAGCTCTGCCTTCCATCCCCCATCACCCCACCCCCGCCTCCCTCAGCACCTGCCCCGTATACGATCGCCTCGACTTAGCGATCTCCTTGGGCGGCCCCTCCGCGACAATCTCGCCGCCGCGGTCGCCGCCCTCCGGCCCCAGATCGATCACCCAGTCGGCATTCTTGATCACATCGAGATTGTGCTCGATCACGACGACCGTGTTACCAGCCTCGACCAGTCGATCCAGGACATCGAGCAACCGTTGGACGTCGGCAAAATGCAGGCCGGTCGTCGGTTCATCCAGGATGTACATCGTCCGCCCCGTGGCCCGTTTCGACAGTTCACGAGACAGCTTCACCCGTTGAGCCTCGCCGCCCGACAAGGTTGTGGCCGACTGGCCGAGTTTCACATAGTGCAGCCCGACATCGTGGAGCGTCTGCAGTTTCGCTTTGATGAGCGGAATATGTTCGAAGAAGGCCAGCGCGTCGTCCACCGTCATATTGAGTACGTCGGCGATGCTCTTGCCCTTGTGCAGAATCTCCAAGGTCTCCCGGTTATACCGTTGCCCTTTGCAGACCTCACACGTCACGTACACGTCGGGTAAGAAATGCATTTCGATCTTGATCAGGCCGTCGCCCTGGCAGGCCTCGCAGCGGCCCCCTTTGACATTGAAGCTATAGCGCCCGGGCTTATACCCACGGACGCGCGATTCCGGCAGATTCGAATAGAGGTCGCGAATATACCCGAACAGGCCAGTGTACGTGGCCGGATTCGAGCGGGGCGTCCGCCCGATCGGCGACTGATCGATGTCGATCACCTTATCGAGCGCCAAGACCCCGTGGAGTTCTTTACAACCGTCAATCTTCGGTTTCTTGTGATAGAGGAGTTGAGACAGTGAGTGGAACAGGACCTCCAGGACCAGCGTGCTCTTGCCCGATCCGGAGACCCCGGTAACGCAGGTGAGGAGACCCAACGGAAACTTCGCGGTCAGGTTCTTGAGATTGTGTTTCTGCGCACCGACCACGGAGAGGTACCCTTTCGGTTTGCGTTTCCGCTGCGGAACAGACACGGACTGAGCGCCCCGCAGATACTGGCCGGTGAGTGAGGCCGGATCGGCCATCACCTGCTGAGGCGTCCCTTGCGCGATGACGTGCCCACCGTGCGAACCGGCCCCCGGTCCCATATCGAGAATGTAGTCCGCCGCCATCATGGTCTCCGCATCGTGCTCGACGACCACGACAGTGTTACCGAGGTCGCGCAACCGCAGCAACGTCTGCAACAACCGACGGTTGTCGCGTTGATGCAAACCGATCGACGGCTCATCAAGGATATACAGGACGCCGACCAGACCCGACCCGATTTGCGTCGCCAGCCTGATCCGCTGCCCTTCCCCTCCGGACAACGTCGCCGCCGCGCGATCGAGGGTGAGGTAATCGAGGCCCACGTTCACCAGAAATCCAAGCCGCTCTCGAATCTCTTTCAGGATCCGATGCGCAATGACCAGCTCGCGATCGGTGAACTTAAGCGTCAGGAAAAACTCAGCGGCTGCACGCACGGAGAGTTTCGTCACCTGGGAAATGGATTTCTCCGCCAGTTTGATGGACAAACTTTCCGGCCTGAGCCTGGCGCCATGACAGGCGCCGCACGACTCCAACAGGGTCAAGTCTTCTTCCTCCTCCGCATAACCGGGCGTCATGGCGTAGCCGATGCCGTCACAGGCCGGGCAGGCGCCGTGGGGACTGTTGAAGGAAAACACACGGGGGGTGATCTCCGGATAGCTCACGCCGCATTTGATGCAGGCTAGCTTGTCGCTATAGAGCCGGACCCTGTTGTCCTCTGTCATCACGCCGACCAGCCCGCCGGTCAGCTTCAACGCCGTCTCAACCGAATCGGCCAGCCGGCGCATCAGGGCGTCGCCCGGTTTCATCACCAGCCGGTCGACGACGATCTCGATCTGGTGCTTCTTCTGTTTGTCGAGCGCGATCTCCTCCCCCAAATCAACGAGCTTGCCGTCGATGCGGGCACGGACATAGCCGGCACGGCGCATATCCAGCAGCTCTTTCCGGTACTCTCCCTTTCGACCGCGCACGATCGGCGCCAGGATCTGGAACTTCACGCCCTCGGGCAGCGCCGCAATCGCATCGACCATCTGCTGCACGGTCTGCGCGGTGATTTCTTCGCCGCACTGAAAACAATAGGGACACCCGACGCGTGCAAACAACAGCCGGAGATAATCGTAGATCTCCGTGACAGTGCCGACGGTGGAGCGGGGATTGTGGCTGGTGCTTTTCTGCTCGATGGAGATGGCCGGTGACAGACCCTCGATGGAGTCAACGTCGGGCTTGCCCATCTGTTCAAGGAATTGACGGGCATAGGCGGACAGCGATTCCACATAGCGGCGCTGCCCTTCGGCATAGATTGTGTCGAAGGCGAGGGAAGATTTTCCCGATCCGCTCAAGCCGGTGATAACCACCAGCTTGTCGCGCGGAATCTCCACGTCGATGTTCTTGAGATTGTGCTCCCGCGCGCCCTTGATGATGATTGAGCCGGACATGGGACGCGGATTATACCATTGGAAGGGACCTGACGTATGACGGCACGGCATCTCATAGATCCATCGCTGCGCCATTCTTCTTTAACCGCTCTTTCCGCTCTCGAAAGTCCGGCATGACCTTATCCACCTCATTCCAGAAGGCCTCGGCATGGTTGAGGTGATGGAAGTGGCAGAGCTCATGCACGACGATGTAATCGATGATGGTGGGTGGGGCCATCATACACTTCCAATGGAAGGCGAGGTTCCCTTTTGGAGAACATGAAGCCCAGCGGTGACTGAGCTCCCGCACATCAATATGACCGGGCCTGATTCCCACTTTCTGAGCGAAATACCTGACCCGCTCACTAATCCGTTCCTGTCCATGTGCGATGAAAATAGGAACGAAAGGCGGCCTTGGCACCTCCGACTTCACCACGATCCACCAGATCCCGCCGGAGCCAAAACCGCCCTCCTTTCAGGAGCAAAACGGCTCATCTTGCTCACTGATGAGGGTCAGCCGGTACGAACGACCAAGATAGAAGAACCCCTCTCCATTGCGATACTCGCGCAAGACCTTCGAGCATTCACATCGCGCCATTCAGCTAGCGTCTCATAGATCCAGTACTGCTTCGCTTCGACGAGATCCTCGATCCGTTGATGTGTGATGGCCTCGGGCGCACGCACCACTACCCGTCCGTCCCGCTCCACGACGATATCCGCCGTGGCTCGTCGGCTCCGGATAATCTCATACGAAAGATCGGGACTTCGTGATGTCTTCATGCTGTTAACTCTTTGTGTCACTAGCTTCACGATCTCGACCGCGGTCCGCTCATGTCGCTCAATGAGCTGCGGAATGTTTGAGAGGAGAATCTCCGTGTCGATGTTGCCTCGCAGCTTTTTCACTTCGATCGACCTCACGCTCCTGATCAAAGAGATCGCTCATCCGTTTCAGGAAGAGCATGCCGAAGATGTGTTCCTTGTACTCGGACGCATCCATATTTCCGCGCAGGCCCTCGCAGGCGCGGAAGAGCAGGCCGGACAGCTGGCTGAGGGTGAGTTTGGTCATATCGCCGGCGAAGTCTAACCAATTCACCCAGGTGGGGCAACGGGAATGCCGCCTGCTGCACCACGAGAGGAACAGGCAGCTTGACAGTGCCTTAAACCAGGTGCTACCACGTTCGGCATGGTACGAGCTGAACAACCGCCCGTGACGCAGGAATCGCCTGCTCCGGCGCAGGCCGTGTCGACCTGGTCCGGTTCAGCGCGCGAGCAAGCCGTGCAGCGGATGTTTACGGCCATTGCCGGCGTGTATGACCTCAACAATACCCTGCTGAGCTTCGGCCTCCACTATCGTTGGAAAAAACTTACGGCCTCGTTGGTTCCTACTGTCGAACAAGGCACCGCTCTTGATGTGGGAGCGGGAACCGCCGACCTCGCCCTCTTAATCGAGCCACGAATGGGAGCGAAGGGACGCGTGATCGCGTCCGACCTGAACCGTGCGATGCTGGTTGAAGGACTCAAGAAGGTCAACCGCAAGGGTCGCATGGGAAGCATCACCTGCTTGCAAGCGAACGCGGAACATCTGGGGTTTGCGGATGACACCTTTGATGTGGTGACGACCGGCTTCTGCATGCGCAACGTCGGAAATCTGGCACAGGCGTTCATGGAAATCCGGCGCGTCCTTAAGCCAGGCGGGCGCTTCGTCTGTTTGGAATTCTCACGGCCGGTGAAAAAGTGGCTGCTCTCCCTGTATGACTGGTACTCTTTCCGACTGCTCCCGTGGATCGGAACGAAAGTCGCAGGTGACCGCACCGGCGTCTATGAATACCTGCCTGCGTCCATCCGCACGTTTCCCGATCAGGAACGGCTCTGTCACATCCTCCGTGAAGCCGGATTCCGTCAGGTGTCATACAGGAATCTGACGGGCGGAATTGTGGCGATCCACGTGGCAGTTAAGTGATAGCCGAAATGTCTAGCAAGTCCCAAGTCTTCAAGCCTCAGGACTTCTGACTGTATGACTTTCAGACGTGACAACTTTTAGACTATGAATTCCGTACTTTACATCTTCCTCCCCTGCAAGAAAGTCTACCCCATCGGGATCACCTACCTGGCCGATTTTATCCATCGGCGGAAACCTGACGTGCGCCAGCGGATCCTGGATCTCTCGTTGTTCCCCGTCTCGCACCGAAGCCAGGCGATCCGGGATGCCGCCACTGAGTTCAAGCCGGACCTGGTGTGTTTCTCCTGGCGCGACATTCAGATCTTTTCGCCACATGAGGGTGATTCCTCGCTGGAACATGCGTTCAATTTTTACTTCGCCAGCAATCCGCTCAAGCGGATCGTCGCCTCGATCGAAGGGGTAAAGCAGCTCTATCGCTATTACAGCCACATCTATACCATCCTGTCGTATCCATGGCTGATCCGTAAAGAGTTCCCCAAGACTCAGATCATGATCGGAGGCGGAGCGTTCACAGCGTTCGCCGATCAGCTGATCGAAAAGCTCCCGGAGGGGACGATCGGAATCCTGGGCGAGGGGGAAGACGCCATTCTGAAAGTCATGGAGGGCAGGTCGATCGAAGACGAACGCTACATCGTCAAAGAAGGGAAGCAGGTCCGGAAAGGCCAGCAGGGATCACCGGCCCTGCTCGACGCCTTAACCGTGGACCTTCCCTACCTTACCTCGATCTTCCCGCAATATCGCGAATATATCGGCGAGTCGATCGGCGTGCAGTCCAAGCGCGGCTGCCCCTATGACTGCGCCTTCTGCCTCTATCCCTACATCGAGGGCAAGCGCGTCCGCTACCGGCCTCCCTCCATGGTCGTGCAGGATATCTCGCAGCACTACCACCAATGGGGAGCCCGCCGGTTCTGGTTTACCGATGCCCAGTTCATTACGGGCAAGGAAGCCTATCCGCAATGTACGGAGATCCTGGAACGGATCGTCAGCGAGAAGCTGGAGATCGAATGGTCCGGCTACATCCGCACCTCACTGATCACGCTGGAGCTGGCCAAACTCATGGTCCGGTCCGGCGTCGGGGATCTGGAAGTGGCCATTACCTCGGGATCACAGGAGGTGCTGAACAATCTCCACATGGGTTTCAAACTGGAGCGGCTTTATGACGGCTGCCGCTATCTAGCCGAAGCGGGATTCCGGGGGAAGGTCATCCTGAACTACTCGCTGAATAGCCCGAAAGAAACCGAAGAGAGCCTCCTGCAGAGCGTGGAGTCCTATAAGACGGTGGCTTCGATCCTGGGAGAGGACCGCGTCTTCCCGCTGATGTTTTTTCTGGGTATCCAGCCGAATACCGATCTGGAACATCGCTTGCTTGAAGAAGGGTACCTGTCTGCCGGCTATAACCCCCTGATGCTCACCCCCACCAGTATCAGGAAACTCCTCTATAACCCCGCACCGCTGAACCGGG
Organism: Nitrospira sp.; assembly: GCA_035620635.1. Taxonomy (GTDB): domain Bacteria; phylum Nitrospirota; class Nitrospiria; order Nitrospirales; family Nitrospiraceae; genus Nitrospira_D. The sequence continues at coordinate 7,005 of DASPGL010000048.1, forward strand.
TGATCGCCAAGGCCTGCCTCAACGCCTGGGGGAGGAAGCAGGGCAGTCGGGACCCCCGAGCCTGGACCGGGTCCCTCTCGCAATCCACCGGGACCTCCGGTTCTTACGCCGACAAGAGCCTGAGCCGCGGGATTGAGGGAAATTCAGGCCGGGATGCCCTGTTGTCGCTGGAAGAGATACTTCGCTCCCGCCCGAACACCCGGGTGGCGTCAACCGTCAACCGTCAATCTTCAACCGCCTAGCCCCGTATTCGTCAAACGCCATCCGTCAGTCGTGAGGAACTCCGACCCCTTCCGCCGTTTGATGATTGACCATTGACGAATGACACGCCCTGTCTTCTTGCATTCCACTTCTACCCGATGCTATCATCACCCCTCTTTGGGGAGCTGATAACCAGTCAACCGTTTGGATTTTCTCACAATTACGTCCTTATGCTCTCTGCCCGAGAGCGCCTTTAAGGAGGCGCTTTGATGTATAAGACCATCTATATACCCGTCGATAATTCCGACCACTCCAATACCGCGGTGGAGACGGGTCTCCATCTCGCCAAAACCTTCGGGGCGAAGATTGTCGGCAGTCACGTCTATGCCGCCAAGATGCACGATAAGCGGTTCAAGCAGATGGAGGCGGGACTCCCCGAGGAGTATCACGACGAAAAGGAGCTGGACCGGCAGCGGCAGATCCACGACTCGCTGATCACCAGAGGGTTACAGATCATCACCGATTCCTACCTCGACTTCGTGGACCAGAAGTGTACGGACGCCAATCTTCCCCTCGAACGACGGTCGCTGGAAGGGCGGAATTGGAAAGTCCTGGTCGAGGATATCAATACGAACGCCTACGATCTGGTCATCATGGGCAGTTTGGGAGTGGGAGCGGTCAAAGACAGCATGATCGGAAGCAATACGGAGCGGGTGGCGCGCCGCGTGCGGAACTCCGACATGCTGATCATCAAACAAACCCAGTCGATGACGAACGGGAAGATTGTCGTGGCGGTGGACGGCAGCCCCTATTCCTTCGGCGGACTCATGACCGGGCTGGCGCTCGGCAAGGCATTCAACCGTCCCGTCGAAGCCATCTCAGCCTTCGATCCCTATTTCCACTATGCAGCGTTTCACAGTATCTCCGGCGTCCTGAACGAGGAAGCTGGCAAGGTCTTCCGCTTCAAGGAACAGGAGAAGCTGCACGAAGAGATCATCGACAGTGGCCTGGCCAAGATCTATCAGTCGCACCTGGATATCTCCCGGGAGATCGCCCAGGCCGAGCAGACCGATATCAAGACCACCCTGCTCGACGGGAAAGCCTTTGAAAAGATTATCCAATATGTTCGCAAGGAGATTCCGTGGCTCCTCATCGTCGGCCGGATCGGCGTGCACAGCGATGAAGACATGGATATCGGCAGCAACACTGAAAACCTTCTGCGCACCGCGCCGTGCAATGTCCTGATCTCAAACCGCAAATACGTGCCTCCCATCGACACGCAGGCGGAATACACAATCGCCTGGACCGAGGAGGCCTTGAGACGGATGGAAAAGATTCCCGTCTTTGCACGCGGGGTGGCAAAGACGGCGATCCACCGGTATGCCATCGAGAAAGGCCATACGATCATCAGCAACACGGTCGTCGATGCGGCGGTGGGGCATATCCTCCCCAAAGGCGCCATGGAGGCCATGCGGGCTCTGGGCGGAAGCCTCGACGCCGCGGGGATCGACCGCGACAAGATGCAGGCCGATAGTGCCGTGGCCAAAGAGCTGATGGGTTCCACATTGAGCGGCATGATGACCCAGGTCGTCGAAGAGAAGCCACAACCTTCCGGTACGACTCAGGCCTACCTGGATCGTATGAGCCAGAATTATTTCGTGTGCGACGGGTGCGGATACATCGGCAAGGGCGAGACTCCTGTGAAATGCCCCGTCTGCGGAGCGGAGGGCGCGAGGTTCAAACAGGTCGACAAGACCATTTTCGAGGCAGCGGCAAAGGCTGAGGGAGAGTTGGAGACGGATCTCGCGTATGACGATGTCCCGATGCAGTGGACCAAGGACGCCAAGGAAGCGATTCGTGCCGTCCCGGCCGGCTTCCAACGGCGGCGCGCCAAGGCCAAGATTGAAAAGAGCGCGCGCAAGCTCGGGATGACGACGATCACGCTGGAATACGCCGCGCCGATGATCAAGGAAGCGGCCTCCGAAGACTACACCCCGATCTTCGCCAACAAGGGAGCCGGAATTTCAGCGACGGCGGAAGCGATGCTCGGAACCGCCAACGGAAACGGAACGAACGGCCACGGCAGGAGCGAGAATGAGGCCGGCCGTCACGAAGCGGCCTCCCTCTACACCTGGACCACCGATGCACAGGCCAGGCTCGAGCGTGCGCCGGAAGGGTTCATGCGTGATTGCACGAAAGCATTGATCATCAAGCATGCCGACAAGATCGGAACGACCATGATTACAATTGAGGTCGCCAACGAGGGAATCGAACAGGCCAAGGTCTATATGGCGGAAGCCATGAAGACCGGCAACCTCAAGGACATGATCGCCGACCTCACCGGAAAGAGGAGTGCATGAGTTTCGAGTGCTGAGTCCTGAGTGCTGAGTACCAGCACTAGCCCATAACGAACTTTCGACCTCAGCACCCCAGGACTATTTTATGGGTAAGTCGCTTCCCATTCTCAACTCCTCCACGATTCCTGAGCCTCTCCGACACTCAGCACTCAGCACCTGGGACTCAGCACAGGTTCACGACGGCCGGACCGTTGATGACTTCAAGCCCTATCTCGTCGCGCTCAATCTCACCAAACGTTGTAACTTAAAATGCGACCACTGCTATCTCGATGCCACCACGAAGGCCGGCGGCGGCTCCGACGAACTGACGACGGACGAGTGTTTCCGCCTCATCGATCAGATTGCGGAAGTCAACAAAGGCTGTCTGCTCGTCATCACCGGCGGTGAACCGCTGGTGCGGCCGGATATTCTCGACATCGCACGCCACGCCGTACAACTCGGCTTTATGGTCGTGTTCGGCACCAACGGCATGTTGATCTCTGATCGCGTTGCCAAGGAACTGGTCGAGATCGGCGTGATGGGCGTAGGCATCAGCATCGATTCGCTTGACCCGGCCAAACACAACGCGTTCCGCGGAGTTCCAGGAGCATGGGAGGCAGCGGTCGCCGGGATCGAAGCCTGCAAGCGGAACGGCCTCCAGTTCCAGGTCCACTTTAGCGCGCAGCCGATGAATTACAAGGAATTGCCGGACGTCATCGACTGGGCACACTGCCTCGGCGCCCGGGTGTTGAATGTGTTCTTCATGGTCTGCACCGGACGGGGCGAAGAACTGACCGATATTACGCCGGCGCAGTATGAAGAGGTGCTCGGCTACCTGATCGATTGCCAGGACAATTACCAAGGCATGCTGGTCCGCGCCCGCTGTGCGCCCCATTTCAAACGACTCGCCTACGAGAAAGACCCCAACTCACCGATTACCAAAGCCACCGGGTACATGGGCGGCGGCTGCCTAGCCGGTACTAACTATGCCCGTGTGACGCCGAGCGGAGAGTTGACGCCCTGCCCGTACATGCCGCTCTCTGCGGGAAATGTCCGTCAGAACAGCTTCGTCGACCTCTGGGAAAAGTCGGACATCTTCAATTCATTCCGGTACCCTCAACTCAAAGGTAAATGCGGAGACTGCGAATACAGCGATATCTGCGGGGGCTGCCGCGCCCGTCCGTATGTCGATCATGGCGATTGGTTGGATGAGGACCAGTGGTGCCTGTACACGCCGAAGGGCGGCGACAAGATCAAAGTGGCATTCAATACTGCGGAAGAATCCGAAGTGGCATGGGACGAGGCATCAACGCTCCGTCTCAGCCGGATTCCCTATTTCCTTCGCGCCATGGTCAAGAAGGGTGTGGAGAAACATGCCCGCGAGAACCACGTGGCCCTCGTCACCGTGGAATTGATGGAGGAACTGCGCAAGAAGCGATTCGGCAACGACGCACCGGTCTTTAAGTTCTAGCAAACGTCACTCGTCAATGGTCATTTGTCATTCGAGGAAAAAGGAATCAGCCGAATCCGACAGGATTGACGGATGACGGTTGACGACTAACTGATCACTGTGGATGCCCTGCAAAGTCTTGCCCTCGACCTCAATCAGCTGATTCCGATCCTCAACCACTGGCTGCATCTCCTCTCGGCCGTGATTTGGATCGGAGGCTTAGCCTTTCTTGTCATGGCCGTGACTCCGGGCCTGCGAAAGGCCGTGGCAAAGGAACAGATCAAGCCCATTACGGACAGTTTCTACCAGCACTACAAGAAGGTGGCGGGGATTCTCCTGGTGGTCCTGCTGTTCACCGGCGGTATCAACCTGCACTATGTCAACCAAGTACTGACTTCTCAGACCGGTACCGGCATGCAGCACCACGCCAAGTACCTGACCGTCTTTTTCGTCAAGCTGTTCCTCGTACTCGGTCTTCTCACCCTCTTTCTCTACACCGTTATTTTCAAGTCAGAGGATGACGCCGAGGAAGGCGAGACCTACGAAGCCATCCCCTACCAGCGTGCGGCCCTCTGGATGGGCTTTTTCATCATCCTGTGCGCCGCCGCCATGAAGCACCTGCACCAGTAGCTCGTGATCTCCTCCCGGGGGCCCCGGAACCTGGCGCCTCCCATCAGCGGCCGACCCGCAACATCCTTGGGACGCCAGCCCTCATGACACGGGACGGAACACCGGCACGCGAGGCGGGACATCAGTGTGATGGAACCGCTGTGGTTGATCAGTTGGCTGGCTTCGAACCGGAGAAGGCCCGCTTGAACACCGTCTTGAGACCGAAGTAGGCGAATGAATCCTTCAGATTGGAATAGAGTCGCTTGACGGCACCCATCTCGGGGTTTGTGACGTATTCCATCGTCAGGGCGATCCGCTCTTCTCCCTCTCCCAAGGGCGTCACGGCATGCCAGAGCTTGTCGCCGTTGAAGATCACCATGTCACCCGGTTCAGTCACCAATTCCAGGTGACGCGACTGTTTCGTCGGATGATCCTTGAAGAGCTCGCACACGAGCTTGCAGTGAGTTGACCGGTCCACCAGCCCCATCAGAATCGTGTAACGTGCCCCTTTGTAGTAGGACGTATCGTAGTGAAATCCGATGTGATCGCCCGGCTCGGTGTAATAGTAGAGCGCGCAGGAATGCGGATCGCTCTCCGGACACAGGGTCAGCTGGGCATCGACCAGGCGGCTCAAAAATCTCTTGTAGGATTCTGACCGGTAGAGATCGAGAAACAGCGGGGCCTTCCCTTGCACCGTGTAGTAGCTGACGCTGCCTCCCTTCTTATGACCGGGGATATAATTGCGATTCAGCTCCGGCTTGACCCCCTGGGCCTGAGGAACCAGATACGCCTCCACGAATGCCCTCGGCAGGAACTGCTTGATGACGAGAAACTCGTTCTGCTCCCAGTACTCCCGGTGCAGACGCTCAACGTCCAACGCTGCGACCGCCCGGTCCACCGCCTCGGCTACGCTGTTCGTTTCAACTGTCATTTCTCACACCACTCCTTCAGCCAATGCGTCAACCGTCATTCGTCATTCGTTCTTAGGCACGAAAACACCATCCTCTAAGCGTGTACCTTCACGATTCACGCATGACGAGCTCCCCAGTCGGTTGGCGGCTGACGCTTGACGACTCCTGCTTACGGCCCGTTCAGCACGGGGGCTTTGACCACTTCCACATCCGGCGGCGCCTTGAAGTCGAACACATCATTACTCAATCCCAAGTTCGGCTTCAAGCCGGAAAATTCGAAGGTCGCCACATTGCCGCTGATCTCGTGCAGTGATACGGTGCGGAGAAAATAGGTTTTCGGAAACACTTCCACCACGATCCGCTGCAGATTGCGCATGGATTCATGGTCCTTGGCTTTGGGGATCAGCGTGATGAGACGCACCCCGCCGATCCCGCGCTCCTTGCCCTTCGTCGGTTCGATGTCGAACGATTCGTCCAACCTGGTCGCCCCCTGCAAGAGCTCTAGCGGCGCCTGGGACGCAGCCATCTGTGTCAACTTTCCGATCAGCACCTGCCTATGTTCCGGCACGTAGACTTTCACATCGTCCTGATTCACGTAGATTTCTTCACTCGCCGGATCAAGATAGTCCCAGCGCAGGCGCCCGGGTTTCTTGATATACACTTTGCCGGATGAGACCACCGGCCGCTCGAATCCTTCAATCTTCGTCTTCTGAGAAAAATCCGCCTGGAGATCCTTGGTCTTCTCGTAACGCGCCTGAATCTGCTTTACGACCTCGAGGACTTCCTGGTAGGCCTTCTCATCGACCGGAGCATCGGCTCCCCAGGCCGGCGAGACGCACCACAAACCCAGCGCAGCCCACACCCACCAGCGGCTCATGCTTCTGCCGCTCCGACCGGACCACGCCGACCGAGAACCTCTCGCCGTCCATCCCGTCCCGCCGCCCCGACAATGCCGTCTGTTTCCATCTGTTCGATCATGCGGGCCGCGCGGGGATAGCCGACCCGTAGCCGGCGCTGGATCAGCGAGGCTGAAGCTTGCCCCGTCGACAGCACCAGCTCTTTGGCCTGTTCGTAGACTTCGTCCTTCGTCTCATCCTCCGCCGCCTCGTCCGACTTGAGGGCTTGCAGCTCCTGATTGTAGATCGGCAGGGCCTGTTTCTTCACAAAGTCGACGACAGATCGCACATCGTCGTCCGACACGAAGGACCCGTGCAAACGCGCCAGGCGGCCGGTGCCGGTGGCCAGATACAGCATGTCACCGCGACCGAGCAGCGCTTCGGCCCCGTTGGCATCCAGGATGGTCCGCGAGTCCGTCTTCGACGACACTTGGAAGGCGATGCGTGCCGGAAAATTCGCCTTGATCAACCCCGTCAGCACATCGACCGACGGCCGCTGCGTGGCCAGGACGAGGTGAATGCCCGATGCCCGCGCCATTTGCGCAAGCCGGGCGATTTTGTCTTCCACCTCCTTGGGAGCCACCATCATCAAGTCCGCCAGTTCATCGATCATCACCACGATGAACGGCAACGGTTCGGGTGGTGTCGGCTTCGGCTGCATGCAGCCTGGCTCACCCTCAGGAATCGCAGACTCGCCGGCGGAAAGCCGCTCTTCTTCGGAGAGAAACTGCATCGGCAGTTCGGTCTGTTCCACCAACGGCACCATGCTTTCGGCGAAAGCCTCATGCAGACCTGCCACCTTGCGATTGTACGCGTCGATATTGCGCACACCGGCTTCTGCCAGCAGTTTGTACCGCCGTTCCATCTCGCTCACGACCCACCCCAGCCCCTTGGCAGCCGACTTGGGATCCGTGATAACCGGCCGAAGCAAATGGGGAATCCCCTCGTAGGATTGAAACTCCAGCATCTTGGGATCGATGAGCAACAGCTTGACCTCGCTCGGCTTGGCGGAGAAGAGGATGCTCAGCAGCATCGTATTCAGGCTGACGCTCTTGCCGGCCCCCGTCGCGCCGGCTACCAGAAGGTGCGGCATCGTCTTGAGATCCGCAGTGACCGGCGCGCCGAAGATATCCTTGCCCAGCGCCATCGTGAGTCTCGACCTGGCCCGCGTGAAGGCCTCGCTCATCAGCACTTCCTTGAGGGACACGGTTTCACGTGACCGGTTTGGCACCTCGATCCCGACCACCGACTTGCCCGGCAGGGGCGCCACGATGCGGAGACTCGTCGCCTTCAGTGCCAGGGCGAGGTCGTCGGCCAGGCTCACGATGCGGGCCACCTTGGTGCCCGGAGCCGGTTCATACTCGTACATCGTCACGACCGGACCGGGCCGGACTTCCGTCACCTGGCCTTCGATACCGAAACTTCCCAGGGCCCGCGCCAGGACTTCCGACTGGGCCTTGAGCTCTTCATCGGACATACGGCTCAGGGGGCCGGACGGATCACTGAGCAGGACCTCTGGATCCGGCAATCGATACTCGCCAGATTCGGCCTGCACCGCGGCCACCTCCGGTTCAGCGTCGATCTCCTCCATCACCAGAGCCGTCGACGCGGCGGCCGATTGAATGCCGGGAGGTGCTGAGACAGGAGCCGAGGCAGTCTCTTGCGTTGAGTCGGTGGCCGGCTCTGCAGCTGCGGTAGAACGGCTGGACCGTGAGACTTTAGGCTTCTGACTCCGGTCGCCGGAGTCCGCCGGAATCTCCGTTGATCGGTCCGGCATCACCGCCGCCACCCATTCACGGAACGCCGCCCATCGTGCCGGCACGCGACGGGCCGCCTCCCCGAGCGACAGGGGAGTCGTGCACAAGAGTGAGATGAGGAATCCGGCGATGATGAGAATATGCGCCCCGGTGCCGGCGAACCAGGCGCGAAGCCCGTCTCCCACGACTTGGCCCACAACCCCCCCGGCCATGCCACGCGAGATCATGCCGCTCGTCAGCGTCGGAACCGCTGTCGTTTCAAGATGGAGAAAGGCGCTCAGGAAGAAGACGGCGGAGAGCGAACTCACGGCAGTCCTGAGCCTGATGCTCACCGGCGCCTGCGAGAAACAGCGAAAACCCAGTCGGCCCAACAACAGCGGGAAGAGATACGCCGCCCCGCCGATGAGATAGAAGAAGCCTCCGGCCAACAGGGCGCCGAACGAGCCGATGAGATTGCGCGGCGGGGCGCCACCGGGAGCCCCGGCCGCCACGGTCCTCCCCTCCCCGGGGACAAACGACAGGAGGCTCAGCAACATGAGCAGACTCAGCGCGATTAAGACCACGCCGATGACTTCCCGCTGAAGATGGGAGGAGGGAGAAGGGGCGCGGCGGGCTTCGCCCCGCTTGGCCGAGGTGGTGACACCCATGGCGCGGATGCTAACACAGGGGG
>DASPGL010000049.1:0-4422 GCA_035620635.1 Nitrospira sp.
TCGACGACGATCTGAATCGGAAGAAACAGGAACGGCAACGACGACAGGGGGATCAGGGTATCAGCCTCACCGTTCCCGGCGCTGTTGAGCCAGCGATTTCAGCTCGTCCATGAACTGGTCGATGTCCTTGAACTCACGGTACACCGAGGCAAAGCGGACATAGGCGACCTGGTCCAGCTGGTGTAGCTCCTTCATGACTTCCTCGCCCACAATCCGGCTTTCGATCTCGCTCTCGCCCATTTCCTGGATTCGCTTTTCGATCCGGTCGGTCGCGGCTTCGATCGTGGCCGTGCTGATGGGTCGTTTCTCGCAGGCCTTCTTCATCCCGGAGAGAATCTTCGAACGGTCGAACGACTCGCGGCGTCCGTCCTTCTTGACGACAACCGGGAGAATCTCTTCCACGCGCTCGTAGGTGGTATAGCGCCGCTTGCAGCCGAGACATTCACGGCGGCGGCGGATGACCTCGCCTTCTTTGGCCATGCGCGAGTCGACCACCTTGTCTTCGAGCTCATCGCAGAACGGACATTTCACAGGTGGCGGCCCTGCCTCTTGAACGCGGGTTGATTAGTAGGGATAGAAGATCGGAAACCGGTCACACAATGCCTTCGCGTGCTTGCGAACCTCTTCGAGCACCACCGGCTCGTTCCGGTGCTGCAGGACGCGATCCACCAGGTCCACGACTTCTTTCATCTCCGTCTCTCGCATGCCCCGCGTGGAGACGATCGGCGTGCCCAGCCGGATCCCGCTGGCGACCGCCGGCGGTTTTTCGTCGTAGGGAACGGCGTTCTTGTTCACGATGATCCCGGCGGCATCCAGCGCCGCATCGGCTTCTTTCCCGGTAATCCCCTTGTTGGACAGGTTCAGGAGCATGAGGTGGGTGTCGGTCCCGCCTGAGACGATCTTATACTCGCGTTCCATCAGTCCGGCCGCCAGCGCCTTCGCGTTCGCAAGGACCTGCTGCTGGTACCGTTTGAATGCAGGGGACAAGGCCTCTTTGAACGCGACGGCCTTGGCCGCGATAACATGCATGAGGGGCCCGCCCTGCAGACCGGGGAACACGAACTTGTCGACGGCCTTCGCATGTTCGGTCTTGCACATTGTGACGCCCCCGCGCGGTCCGCGCAGCGTTTTATGGGTCGTCGTCGTGACGAAGTCGGCATAGGGCACCGGGTTCGGATGGAGCCCGGCGGCGATGAGGCCGGCGATATGCGCGATGTCGACCATCAGGTAGGCACCGACCGACTTGGCGATGGCCTGGAAGCGGGGGAAATCCAGCACGCGGGCGTAGGCACTGGCTCCGACCACAATCATACGGGGCCGGCATTCCTCTGCGATTTTCTGCACGGCGTCGTAGTCGATGGTTTCGGTCTTGCGGTCCACGCCGTAGGAAAAGACGCGGAAGAGGATGCCGGAGAAGTTGACCTTGCTCCCGTGCGTCAGGTGTCCGCCATGAGCCAGGTCCATGCCGAGAATCGTATCCCCCGCCTTCAACACCGAGAGATAGGCCGCCATGTTGGCCTGCGAACCGGAGTGCGGCTGCACGTTCACATGCTCGGCCCCGAAGATCTGTTTGCATCGCTGAATCGCCAGATCTTCGACCGTGTCCGCGTGCTGGCATCCACCGTAATAGCGTTTGCCGGGGTAGCCTTCCGCGTACTTGTTGGTCAGCAGCGACCCCTGGGCGGCCAACACCGCGGGGCTGGCGAAGTTTTCCGACGCGATCAGGAGCAGCTTGTCACGCTGCCGCACTTCTTCCGCTTCGATAGCGGCATAGACATCGGGATCCGTCGCCTTCAGTGCGTCCAATGAGCCGATCGCGTCGTGCATGGCGTTCCCGTCACTCCACCGGCTGAGCCAGCGGCGCGTCCGCCTCCTGCTTCTTCACCACGCGAACGGTCACGGTGGCCACCACGTCCCGCGGCATCTTGATCGGCACGCCCACGGTTCCGAGTTCCTTGATCGGTTGCGCCAGCTGAATTTTCCGCCGGTCCACGGTGAAGCCTTGGGCAGCCAGCTCTTCGGCAATGTCCTTGGCCGTGACCGAGCCGAACATCTTGTCGTCCTTGCCCACCTGCGCTTCGATCGTCAGTGTGACGGCCGACACCTTCTTCGCATGGGTTTCGATCTCGAGTTTTTCCTTCTTTGCCTTCTCCGTCGCCGCGCGTTTGGCATGTTCGAAGGCTTTGATGCTCCGGCTGTCGGCCTCCACGGCCTTCCGGCGGGGCAAGAGGAAATTTCTGGCAAATCCGTCCGCGACGTTGATCACGTCACCGAGGTGGCCCACCCCCTCAAGGGTCTCCTGAAGAATCACTTTCATACCCCTAACTCCTTCTATTAGAAAGGAAAGGAGATTACCCAGGTGACCGGGAAAAGTCAATTCAGATCGGCGACGTCAGACCGATCACGCCGAGCGACCGGCCCACGCTCTCAAACGCCTGGGCGGCAGACTCCAGTTGCTCTTTCGTGTGGGCGGCCGACATCTGCACGCGGATTCGCGCCTGGCCTTCCGGGACCACCGGGGAGCTGAACCCGATGACATAGACGCCCTCGGTCAGCAGCGCCTCGGCCATGGTCGTCGCCCTGGCCGCGTCGCCCAGCATGACAGGGATGATGGGATGTTCGCCGGGGATCAGCCGGAATCCCAGGGCCGTCAACCGCGCGCGAAACAAGGCGGCGTTGGCCCGGAGCGTCGCGCGGAGATCGTCACCCCGCGCGACGAGTTCGAGCGCGCGGAGCGCGCCCGCAACGACCGCGGGCGGGAGCGAGTTCGAAAACAGGTAGGGTCTGGACCGTTGTCGCAACAGCTCGACAATTTCCGCTCTGCCCGACGTAAATCCCCCGGTCGCTCCGCCTAGGGTCTTGCCCAGCGTGCTCGTCACGATCTCGACCCGGTCGGCCACCCCGAAATGCGAAGGGGTGCCCCGGCCGTGGCTTCCGAGCACGCCGGTCGCATGGCTGTCGTCTACGACCACGGCTGCATCGTATCGCTCTGCCAGCTCCACAATGCGGTCGAGTCTGGCCAGGTCCCCGTCCATGGAGAACACTCCATCCGTGGCAATGAGCCGGAGTCGGCAGTCGCCCGCTTCGCGCAGTCGCTCTTCGAGGTCGGCCATATCGGAATGGGCGTAGCGGAATCGTCTGGCTTTGCAGAGACGGATGCCGTCGATGAGGCTGGCGTGATTCAAGGCATCGCTGATGACCGCGTCCTGTTCCGTCAGCAGTGCTTCGAACAGACCTCCGTTCGCATCGAAGCAGGACCCGTAGAGAATCGTGTCCTCGGTGCCCAGAAAGGTGCTGACGGCCTGTTCCAACTGTCTGTGCAGATCCTGGGTCCCGCAGATAAACCGCACCGAGGCCATGCCATAGCCATACCGGTGCAATCCGTCCGCGGCCGCCCGGAGGATGTCCGGATGATTGGCGAGCCCGAGATAGTTGTTGGCACAGAGATTCAGCACCGGACCCTGCGCCACGCGAATCTGAGCACCTTGCGGACCGAACAGTTGACGTTCCCGCTTGTAGAGGCCTGCGGCGCTGATGCCGGCAAGCTGCTGCTGAAGGACCGTCTTGAGAGAATCGTACGCCATGTCGTACGCGCAGCTGACAGGCTGACAAGACCCCACGCTGACAGGGCCCCTTTCAGGTCGCAGAGCCGTGTCAGCCTGTTAGCTTGTGTCCTGTCAGCTCACGGGAACAGCACCACCTTCCCGCACTGTCCGGACTGGATCAGGTCGAACCCCTTGGCAAAGTCCGCCATCGGAAACGAATGGGTAATCACCGGCCGGATGTTCAATCCGGCCTTGAAGAGCCCCGCCAGCCGGTACCAGGTCCCGAACAGCCGTCGGCCGGTCACGCCGTACACCCGGATCCCCTTAAAAATAATTTCGTTCGGAAGATCGAAGCAGACCGACCCCGTCGGAATGCCGAAGAGCGTGACCCGCCCTCCGTTCTTGACGGAGCGAAAGGTCTGGTGCAAGGCGGTCGGATCGCCCGACATTTCCAACGCGGCATCGACGCCCTCCCCGGCGGTCACCTCGCCGATCATCCCGGCTAGCGCTTCCGGTGGTCCGCTCTTGACGTTCACGGTATGATCCACGCCCAACTGTTTCGCCAGCCCCAGTCGATAATCGCTGACATCGGACACGATAATGGTCGCGGCGCCCGCCACACGAGCCACAGCAGCGGCGAACAGACCGGTCGGCCCGCATCCCGTAATCAGAACCGTGTGCCCCGTGATGTCTTCAGCCAGCGCGGCATCGACGGCGTTGCCGAGCGGTTCCTGGACGCAAGCGCATTCCGGAGGAATCTCCGGCGCGGTGTGCCACAAGACGTTTTCGGGAAGCGCCACATATTCGGCATAGGAACCGTCGCAGTCGATCCCGAGGATTTTGTAGTTCCTGCAGACGTGCGCCTGGCCGGTGCGAC
>DASPGL010000050.1:0-8194 GCA_035620635.1 Nitrospira sp.
TGGAAGATGATGTTGGCGGTCCGGTCTTCATTGTTCGGAATGACGTTCGGCACGACTTCGGAAAACGCATAGCCCCTGCTTCCATACATATCCGTCACTCGGGTGATCTCGTCCCGGATCTTGGCGCGCTGGAAGATCTCCCCTTCCTTGACCTTCAGGCCCTCCCTCAGCTCAGACTCTTCAAATTCCGTGTACCCCCGGAACCCGATTTCACCTATCGTAAACGGCTCTCCTTCGGACACATTGAAGGTCACGATGAACCACTTTTTATCCTCCGTCAGCTCCACCGAGGCAAGGCTGACACGGGCGGTGAAGTAGCCCTTATTGAGCAGCACTTCCTTGATCCGCTCCACGTCATTGGTGAGTTCTTCGCGCTTCAGAACCCCGGCATCGGAAAACCAGGACGGGACTTTCAGTTTCGTGAACATTCCGTACCAGGGGATCCACTCGCGGGTGATGATCGCCGAAAATACCTCCTCCTTCGTGGCCGCACGCAATCCGTCGAATATCACGGATTTGATCTTCGCCTTGTCTCCCTCCTTGATAAAGAACGTCAGACGTTTTCGATCCTCGTCCAGCGCCTGAATCACCGGAATCACCTGGCAGTCATAATACCCGTCGGCCTGATACTTGGCTCGGATCTTTTCGGCGCTCTCCTTGGCCTGCTGCAGGTCCAGGAACGACTGACTCTTGATAGTCGTCTTCTCCTTCAGCTTCTCATCGGTGAGATTCTCGTTCCCGTCGTACACGATTTCCGTAATAAACGGCTTTTCCCGCACGATAAACACGACCGCCGTCCCGCCCGGCACCGACTCGGTCTCGACCTGGACATCCTCGAAGAAGCCGGTCTCATACAAAATCTTCACCTGTCCGCGCACATTCTCGATCGTATAGGGATCATCGGGTTTCAGTGTGAGCCGGCCGGCAATGGCGTGAAGTTCGATGCGCTTGTTCCCGCGGAGTTGGATCGACTTGACCGTCGGTCCGATCGTTTGAGCCACCACGTCGCTGCTAAAGGAGAGCGCATAGATCGCCACCAGGAGAATGACAAGCCATCGCGTTCCGTGGAGGAAGGTCGTGGTCACCGACGCTAATTCCAATACCACAGTGACAGGACGGACGGCATCGCCACACAATCCCCCGCAGTCCTAGCAGGCATGGACCATTCCGATACCCTGTGGTCTGCCTTGATATGCCGACACGATGGAGCATGGCTGTCACGCATCTGGCCATGCAGACTGCCTGCGCAGCATCGAAGCACCACCCACGAGCCCGCGCATGCGAAACTCTCGGATTATATTGAGGTCTCTCCACATTGTAAAGAACTCATTCCCTCCCGAGACCGACCAACTCACTCTCCCCGATGCCTGGAGGCCCGCGTGTGTCGACGGACGGCGGAGAGTCCAGGATGTGGTGCGAGACGGACGGACTTCGGAGCGCGCATTCGCTGATGCCCTCTCGGCACAACCTTCGCCGCGACATGGTGGACATGCCATGCGCGAAACATGTGACGAGAAGAGTTCGCCCGTTTCTTGACATCACTAGACCCATCACATAGTATCCGTTTCATGTCGCGCGCTACGGTCAGAAAGGCCGTCATCCCCGCAGCAGGCCTCGGCACACGCTTTCTTCCCGCCACCAAGGCTTCGCCGAAGGAGATGCTCCCCCTCGTCGACAAGCCGTTGATTCAATACACGGTCGAGGAGGCGGTGGCCTCCGGCATCGAGGACATCATCGTGATCACGGGCCGGGGGAAACGGGCCATCGAAGACCATTTCGACCGTTCTGTGGAACTTGAGGAGAACCTGAAAGGCACCGGCAAGAGCCAGGTGCTCCATCAAATCCGGCAGATCTCGAATCTGGCGAATTTCTGCTATGTGCGTCAGTCTGAGGCGCTTGGACTAGGCCACGCCGTGCTCTGTGCGCAACACCTGATCGGTGACGAACCGTTTGCCGTGATTCTCGGCGATGAAATCATCGATGCTCCGGTCCCGGCCCTGGCTCAACTCATCCATGTCTACAAGAAACGCCACAGCGCCGTGCTCGGAGTGCAGGACGTCGCAAAGGCCGAGGTCAACCGTTATGGAATCGTGAAACCTCGCCACGTCGCCCGCGGCCTGCACCGGGTTGAGGATCTGGTGGAAAAGCCGGCTCCGGCCGACGCGCCGTCGACCCTGGCCGTCATCGGCCGGTACATTCTTCCTCCTGAGATTTTTCCGATCTTGAGAAAGACGGCTCCGGGGAAAAACGGGGAAATCCAGCTGACCGACGGCCTTAAAGAACTGGCGAAGCGGTCTCCGATGTTCGCCCAGGAGATCAAAGGCCATCGGCACGATGCCGGAGACAAGCTGGGATTTCTGATCGCCACGGTCGAGTTTGCCCTCAAGAACCCGTCGATGGGAGCCGAGTTCAGCGACTATCTCGTCTCACGCGCACGTACGATCGCGAATGACCGTCGACGGTAGGGCCGGATCGGCGTCGGCCGCTTGCAGTCTGCCCCCCTGCCGTCCGGTAGGGGCTGTTCCGGATTCCGGGAGAAAAGGAACGAACGTGAGATGACAGACCCGAACGAACAAGACATCCAGCCTCCTCAGAACGTTGAGGTTCCGAGCCAGCTCCCCCTGTTGCCCGTGCGCGACATCGTGGTCTTCCCCTACATGGTGCTGCCGCTGTTCGTCGGACGCGATATGTCGATCAAAGCGATCGAGGCAGCGCTGTCCGGCAACCGGATGATCTTTCTGGCCACGCAAAAATCCCTCGATGTCGAAAATCCGGCGCCTGACGACATCCGCACGGTCGGTACCGTCGGCATTATCATGCGGATGCTGAAGCTGCCGGATGAACGGATCAAAATTCTTGTGCAGGGCATCGCGAAGGCCAAGATCGTCAAGTACATCCAGACCGATCCGTATTTCTCCGTCCGGATCGAGAAGCTCCCCGATGCCAAACCCGAAGGCACGAGCCTCGAGGCCGAAGCCGTGATGCGCACGGTGAAAGAGCAGATCGAGCGCCTTGTCAGTCTGGGCAAGGTCCTGATTCCCGACGTCATGGTCGTCATCGAGAACCTGGAGGAACCGGGGCGGTTGGCCGACATGGTGGCGTCGAATTTGGGACTCAAGGTCGATGTGACTCAGGCCGTCCTGGAGATTTCCGATCCGATCCAGCGGCTCCGGCAGGTCAGCGATATCCTCGGCAAGGAAATCGAGGTCCTGTCCATGCAGCAGAAGATCCAGGCGCAGGCCAAAGGTGAGATGGACAAGACCCAGCGCGAGTATTTCCTGCGTGAACAGCTGAAGGCCATTCAAAAGGAACTGGGCGAACTGGATGAACGGGCCGAAGAGGTCACGGAATTCCGCAAGCGCATCAAAGACTCCAAGATGCCCGACAAGGTCCTGAAGGAGGCCGAGAAGCAGCTCAAGCGCCTCGAGAAGATGCACCCGGACACCGCCGAATCCTCCACGGTACGGACGTATCTGGAATGGATGGTCGAGCTGCCATGGTCCAAGCGATCGAAAGACAATCTCGAGTTGAAAGCCGCCGCCAAAGTTCTCAACGACGATCACTACGACCTGGAGAAGGTCAAGGAGCGGATTCTTGAGTATCTGGCGGTCCGCAAACTCAAGGAGAAGATGAAGGGCCCTATCCTGTGCTTCGTCGGCCCGCCGGGAGTCGGTAAGACCTCGCTTGGCAAATCGATTGCTCGCGCACTGGGCCGTGAATTCGTCCGGATCAGTCTGGGCGGCGTGCGAGACGAGGCGGAAATCCGGGGCCATCGGCGCACCTATGTCGGCGCCCTTCCCGGACGAGTGATCCAGGGGATGAAACAGGCCGGTACCAGCAATCCAGTCTTCATGCTGGACGAAGTGGACAAGGTCGGAATGGATTTCCGCGGCGACCCCTCCGCCGCGTTGCTCGAAGTCCTCGACCCGGAGCAGAACAGCGCCTTCACCGACCATTACCTGGGGGTTCCGTTCGACTTGACCGAAGTGATGTTCATCACCACCGCGAATCTGATCGACCCGATCCTTCCCGCCCTGCGCGATCGCATGGAGATTATCGAGATCCCGGGCTACACGGAGGAAGAGAAGCTCGGGATCGCTCAAAAGTACCTGATCCCACGCCAGTTGGAGGAACACGGCATCACCAACCGGCATGTCCGGATGACCGAGCCGGCGATCCGGCAGATCATTGCGAACTACACGCGTGAGGCCGGCGTACGGAACCTCGAGCGGGAAATCGCCAATGTCATGCGCAAGGTCGCGAAGAAAGTGGCCGAAGGCAAAGGCCAGGGATTTCCTCTCAATCCGGCCAATCTGCACACCTATCTGGGTGTGCCGAAATATGTGCCGGAGGCTGAACTCGAAAAGGACGAAGTCGGCGTCGCGACCGGCCTGGCCTGGACCGAGGCAGGCGGTGACGTCCTCTACATCGAAGCGACGGTCATGAAGGGGAAGGGACAACTGACGCTCACCGGCCACCTGGGCGACGTCATGAAAGAATCGGCTCAGGCGGCGCTCAGCTATGTCCGCTCACGGGAAAAGACTCTCAACATCGACCCCGACATGTTCAGCAAACAGGATCTGCACATCCACGTCCCGGCCGGCGCCATCCCGAAGGATGGGCCCTCCGCCGGGATCACCATGGCCACCGCGATCGCCTCGGCATTGTCCGGAACGCCGGCGAGACGGGATCTGGCCATGACAGGAGAGATCACGCTCCGGGGACGCGTCCTCCCGATCGGAGGGCTGAAAGAAAAGATACTGGCCGCCAAACGGGCCAAGCTGACGACCGTGATCCTGCCGCGGCGCAACAAGAAGGATCTGGAAGAAATCCCGAAGCATCTTCTCAAGGGTATCCATTTGGCGTTCGTCGAGACCATGGACGACGTGATGAAAATCGCGCTGCGACGAACGGCGAAGGTCCCGGCTGCGTCGAAGAAGTCCCCGTCAGCCTCTGCAACCTCACGCGTGAAATTGACCCGTCCCGGCAGAGGCAGGCGGGTTGGACGTTCCCGTGAAGCCCATACCGCGATCACGGCATCCCCTCCCACCCTCCTCTGGTAGGAGGACCGCCGTGTCCCTTCGAACGGCCCCACGCACCATCCCCGAATTCACGCTCATCCGTGCCATCGCCCGCCGGTTCTCCCGACGGGCCCCACAGCTCGTTCGAGGCATCGGGGACGATGCGGCCGTGGTCACAGCGTCTCCGGGAACCTGGTGGCACCTCACGACCGATCTGCTCGCGGAAGGCGTCCACTTCGATTTGAACACCGCCCCGCTGCAGTCGGTCGGGTACCGGGCGGCCGTGGCCAATCTCAGCGACATCGCTGCCATGGGAGCGGTCCCTCGCTACCTGCTCGTCTCACTGGCCATCCCGAAGAGGCTCGCCTCGTCACAGATCCACCGGCTCTATGACGGGCTCATGCAGGCCTGTCGAGCCCATGGCGTGTACTTGATCGGCGGCGATACGTCGGCGTCTACATCCGGGCTGTTCCTGAGCATCACCCTCATCGGATCCACCAGGACAGGCCGGGCCCTGTTCCGTCATGGTGCGCGGGTCGGGGACCGACTTTATGTCACCGGCACCCTGGGAGACTCGCTGGCCGGTCTGCAACTCCTGACGCAAAGCCGGAGGTCCCGCTCCGCACAGGAAGGGAACCGACAACTGCGCCGGCCGGAGCGACAGTTTCTCGTGAATCGCCACCTGCATCCGACGGCCCGCGTGGCCGAAGGACAGTGGCTCAACCACAGACGACTGGCAACCGCCGCGATCGATATTTCCGACGGCCTCTCCGGAGACCTTCGGCATATCTGCGAGGAGAGCGGTGTGGGCGCCGAAATCGATCCCGACCAGCTCCCGATATCTAGTGCCTTGCTCGCATACGCCGAAAGCCGTCGACTCGATCCCGTGCAGTTGGCGCTTACCGGAGGCGAAGACTACGAACTGCTCTTCACCGTGCCCCCGGCGACGCAGCCGGTTCTCGAACGCCAGGCGCGCGCACGAGGGTTTCGCATCACACGGATCGGCACGATCCGCCCGGGCCGGTTCGGTCTGCGGATGCCGTCCATCGAGGGCGCCGCGAAGGCGATCCCCATAACCAGCTACGAACATTTCCGCTGATGTCCCGACGGCAGACACAGGATAGGCGCACCCGATCGTTCCGCGCGCTGCTGCGCCAGGTGCTGCACCTGCAGGAATCGCCTCAACGAACGGCGTTGGCCTTCGCGATAGGCGTCTTCATTGCATTTTCTCCAGCCTATGGCTTCCACACCCTCATGGTGGTGCTCTGCACATGGCTTTTCGGCCTCAATTTTGTCGCGCTGCTGACGGGTGCCTTTGTGAACAATCCCTGGACCATCGTTCCTATCCTGGGGGCAAGCTATTGGACAGGCGCCATCGTCCTGGGACGGACCGATTCGCCG
Organism: Nitrospira sp.; assembly: GCA_035620635.1. GTDB lineage: Bacteria > Nitrospirota > Nitrospiria > Nitrospirales > Nitrospiraceae > Nitrospira_D. The sequence continues at coordinate 6,423 of DASPGL010000050.1, forward strand.
AGCTTCAGTTGGCACGACCTCAGCCTGACAGGCATCTATGAGCAGGTCCTCCCCTATGCGGTGCCGTTTGTACTGGGCGGGCTGATTCTCAGCGTCATCGGCGGACTGTTGTCGTATCCCGCCGCCTACCTCTTGATCCAAAAACACCGTGCCACTGGTGAAGTCCAGACCACAGGACCATTGCCGCCTTCTGATCAGGTGAGCTAAGATGCTCGCCTGTCATGAACCGGTCGGAACGCCTGAATGCCCCCTATGACGGATCGGCCCTGATCGCGGATCCCATCCACAAGTATGTCTCCTTCACTGTGCCCTATGCCGAACCGGACCCGCACGAACGGACCGAAAAGGATCTGATCGACTCGCCCTGGGTCCAGCGGCTCCGGTACATCTACCAGCTACAAAGTGCCCGATGGGTCTACCCTTCCGCCGAGCATACCCGGTTCGTCCATTCGTTGGGCACGATGCATGTCGCCGGACGGTTCGCACGTCATCTCTACCCCTTCCTCAAGAAGATTATTGAGGATGTCCCGTCAGTCAACTACGTGGAAGAACTCCTGCGCGTGACCGCACTCGTTCACGACATCGGCCACGGTCCCTTCTGCCACTTTTTCGACGAGAACTACCTCCACGGCTTTCACCTGACCCATGAGAAACTGGGCCAGATCATCATTCGTGAACATCTGGGGTCCATCATCAAGAAGATTCGTCGAAGCCCATCAGGTCCATTCGTCGCGGGAGAAGAGCTGGATCCCGATCAGGTCGCGCATCTGATTCTGAAAGAAAAGGGGAAGGATAACACCCGCCTCCCCCGCTGGCTCAACATGCTCCAACCGGTCATCTCCGGTAGCTATACAGGAGACAATCTGGACTACGTCCTGCGCGACTCCTACATGTGCGGTGTGGCGGTGGGGCCGGTGGACCTGACGCGATTGATTCACTACACCATCGTGACCGACAAGGGCTTCACTATTCACAAGACAGGCCTGCCGGCACTGCAGATGTTCCTCAACACCAGGATGTACCTCTACTCAAACGTGTATTTCCATCGCACCACCAGAGCGATCGACATCCACCTGCGCGACATTTTCGGTGAGACGATGAGACTGCTCTTTCCCCACGACCCGCGGAAACGCATGGGCGACTATTGCGGCCTCACGGACTGGTCGCTGCTCGAAGAAGTGCGCAGCTGGCGACACACGAGGCACCGGGCGCGCCGGCGACTGGGACACGAATGGGGGAGAATTCTGGACCGCGACGTCAAGTGGAAAATGGCGTACAGCACGGCTTTGAAGGAAAAGGGGCAGGAACGAGGGATGGCGTTCCCGAGCCACCAGCACTTCGAGCAGCAAATCGCGAAGGAACTGCCCAAGGAGCTCAAAGGTCTTGAATTTCGCGTGGACATGGCTCCACTCGATCCGCGGCCCGATCCCAAGGATCGGCGGGGTCATCCGCTCCATGTCTATGATCCGGGAACCGGGGAGGTATCGACCGAACCTCTGGAGGAATTCCTGGACCTCCTTCCGACCAGGCTCGTACAATTTCGCATCTACGCGACCGACCACGCTCACGACGCCGCCCTTTCGCGTGCCGCCGCCACCGTGCTGAACAAAACCCCATCGAGTCTGGAATCGAACTACTAGCCGACCGAGGTCGCAGGCAGGAAGGCACGGTTGAGGTTGAGCGAAGATTTCAGCTCAACCTCAGCCTTCACCTTCAAAAGGGCCGTTGGCCTTCTTCACATCCTGCTAAGCTGGAATCTTCAAAGGCTGGTT
>DASPGL010000051.1:0-22669 GCA_035620635.1 Nitrospira sp.
CACTCATTACTGATTGGTGTCCGCGTCAGGCCGGTTGTCATCCCAGTAGCCCGTGTCCGGCAATCCCCTGCTCTCGATCGTGAACGGGCCGGCCTCCAGCGTCAGCCACTTCTTCGGCGAACAGCACGTTCCGTCCGGGAGGAGGTCCCAGGAACCCCGCCGGACCACCAGCGGGCCGGTCGCCAGGTTGTCGAAAAATGCGCCCTTCTTGCCGATCCCGTACAGATTGCGGTGCGGCACCGTCACCACGATCTCCGAATCCGTCCAGGATTTGACCAGCGCTGCAGTTCCATTGAACAAGACCTCGGTCCGTGACACATTCGAGACGACCGTGGAATTCGAGTCCGACTCGTTGATCTCCACGTCAGACCGTCGTTTGTACGCCTTCTGATTCAATCCCAACTCGGCATGTTCCGCCGTCTTGAGAAATGTGCCGAACCCTTTCCCCCTAATCGTCACAGTGGCATCCAAGCCGGCCGACCGGGGTTCATAAGAATCGATCACCGGCGTCACCACCTCGAATTCCCCGGCTCCGATGGCAACCGTTCCACGATCCGCACAGCAGAGGCCGTCGGGGGTCGGTGTCGTCGCGCCTCGATAGATGACGACGCTCCCGCTCTTCGCGCTGAAGGGCACCCACACGTCGATCCGATCATCGTTCCACCGGTAGATGATCGCAGGCACTCCGCCGATCTCCACGCGATTCTCCCCCTTATCGAAATCCATGAAGCTGTACGGCGTCGACCCGCTTTCGGAGAACAGCCCGAAATGTTCTCCGTCGATCCGCAGCAGGGTCCCGATGGGAGCGCGGGCAGGGCTCATCGAGATGACTTTGGGAGAATGGACGGTAAACTGTGCCACCGTACGGCGGCGCCCCTGACGCTGGAGGACCATCGGACCGGACTCCGCACCGAGCGGCACATGCACGACAATCACATCATCCTTCCAGAGGCCGATCGTCGCGGGCTTCCCTCCGATGAACACCGCATCGTCAGGTCCTTTGACCGCACCGAATCCTCCGCCGAACAAGTCGACTTTGGTGCCGACCGGCCCGCTGACCGGATCCACACGCACCGACGGAATCACGGAAAAGGGAACGGCATTGCTGGCCAGATACTCCACCGGGGCACAACAGGATCCATCCGGCAGGGGATCGGACGAGGCCAGCCGGACGACGATCTCGCCGCTGGTCGCATTGGCTGGAATCTCGACGTCGATGCGATCGTCCTTCCATCGACTCGGACGAACGACAACGCCGCCCACCAGCACGTCGTTGACACCGAACATCGTATTGGGATCACGGGGCCCGGACGTCATGCCGAAATGACGCCCGGTAATCTGGAGCACGGTCCCCCGTTCTGCCTCATTCGGTGTGATCGCCGTAATTTCCGGCGTGACGACCGTGAACAATCCTGCCCGCAGCGTCTTTCTTCCCACCTTCACCTCGACAGGGCCGCTGGCGGCCCCGAAGGGCACCCTCACGTCGATCATGCCGGGCTCCCATCGCTGAACCAGCGCGGGCACACCGGCAAACAGCACTCTGTTCATCTGGGTTGATTTGAACTTCCCGAAGCCCTGTCCGCTCAGCGACAGCATGGCGCCTGGAGGGGCTGACCGGGTCGACAGTTCCACCGATGCGGCTTCAGATCGGGCCACGCCGGCTGCCCCAAAGCACAGGACCGCCGCTGACACCAGCAGCCCTACCCTTGCCATGACCTCGATCCTCCGGCTCACTGAGCTTGCAGGCATCCCACAACCTCGTCGGTCTTTCTGTCCTTTCATCGCGCCATGCGTCTCCAGCTGCCACCGTACTGAAATCCGGCGCTCGACGCAATGGGGCTAGGACTTCCGTACGAGAAACAACGTCAGCCCGGCTTTGACTCTTGCCAGCGGCAGGATCGTCCGGTGCATGCGAAAGGTCGGCAACGTTTCGACCGATGTCTGCCAGGAGACCTGCAACTCGCGGCGCAGCAATAATGCCTCAAGGTCGGCCGGTCCCACGATGAACGCCGCCCCTCCTCGTTGCAGGACCTCGCTGAGTCGCGTGACACTCAGGACCAGCGCCGTCGGCTCGTCGAAGCAATCATACGGCAACCACTGATAGACCAGGTCGTACGGCCCACCGGGGGCACTCGCATCCTCCCCCGGGGCGGCGTGAACAAACCGGACCTGCCGCAGCCGTTCCCACTGTTGCGACTCGGCCGCAAGGCTCCAGAGCTGCTGCGCCTGGCGCTGCGCATGGGCGGCATGACGAGTCCTGACCGTATAGGCACGAGGGCGATCGAAGGCAATGCAGGTCGCAATGACGGCATCCCCGTTATCGATGAGCACCAGCTTCGCCTTGGAAAGCACCTGTCCGATTTCACGGTCCTGCTCTGCCAGGTCCTGCAGATAATCGGCCACAAACGGTTGCGCCGACAGCTCGCCGATCTCGCTGTCATCCTCGGGGTACAACAAGACGGCGGTATAGGCCTCCGCGGGTCGTACCGACGGATGCCCGTCGCCAAGAACGTGCCGCCAGTCAAGAGGGCTGACGGGAGCCTCAACGGAAGGGCCGGCGATCTCCGTCAGGGGAATGGTCGTGTCGAGAGCCCGCGCGTCGGTGCGGTCCCGTAACACCAGTTGTGTGCCGTTCACACGGAGGCTCCGATCCAGCGGCACGATCCGGCGACCGTTCGGGTTCACATACGGGGCACCGGCAGGATCGTCGGCAAGCGTGGCCTTCTGCGCCACCCCGCCCTGAATGGTCAGACAGAGTCCCCGTCGTTCATCATAGTAACGGACCGGGGAACCCGAGGCAGGACGCCAGATGACGTGATCGGCTTTGAGCGGGTCCATGAAGCAGGTCAGGGGGTCACCGCCGTCCGGTGCCTCGGGCGTGAAGAAACTGCTGAACAGCCTGAAGGCCGCTTCAGACGGGTACGTCGGAAGGCCGCGATATCGCAACGTTCGCGGGATGGCCGCGGCCTTGTTCTGGTCGTCGTACAGCCCGCGAATAAGTTCAAACACCGCCGAGCCGGTTCCGGGCAGCAGAGACTTGAACAGCTCCACCACCGGAAGAAAATCAATGTGGTCCCAATGCATCGCCCCCATGCAGGACATGAACTGCGGATGTTCGAACCCCTCGCCACCGAGCACGTACAGCGCATCTTTTCGGTGGCGGATTGTCGCCACTCCCGTCCCATCGATGCTCAAATCCTCGTCCCGGAAGAACCAGCCCACCGCATCGCTCGGCATGCGTAAGGCCTGGGCGGCCATGCCGCGAAGGGTGTCCGGCGTCACACGCCGCCAACCGGGCTTCGTGGCGAGATTCACTGTGGTCTCATGCACCAGCCCGTTCGGCTTCAGACCGACCCACCGGCCGCAATCAAGGCGCAGGCGCGCTCTGACCAGCGCAATGCCGCCTTCGGCAGGCGCTCCCCACTCACATTCATGCAGCGGATGGCCCGCGGGATCCGTCGCAAGAAAACGCCGCCCATCCGGTCGGTAAAAGACCAGATGCCCGGTCGGGCTAGTCACAGCGCGCCCGCCGATCTGTTCAAACCGCTCGGCAATCAGGCGTGAGGAAGGGAAGGAAAGAAGGCCCGGAGTACGCAGGGCGAACGAAGCTGGATCGGAGGGCATTTACTCCCGGATCTGACCGCTCCCCAGCACGATGAATTTGAAGCAGGTCAACTCCTCGAGGCCCATAGGACCACGCGCATGAATCCGTGAGGTACTGATGCCGATTTCGGCTCCCAACCCGAACTGATAGCCGTCATTGAGCCGCGTCGAGGCATTGACGAGGACGGCGCTGGCGTCGACCTCCTTGAGAAACCGCATCGCGCGGCCGTAATCGGACGTGACGATGGCTTCCGTGTGCCGCGACCCGTACTGCGCGATATGCTCCATCGCTTCATCCATGTTCTTGACGATCTTCACCGCCAGAATGAAGTCGAGAAACTCCCTTCCGTAATCCTGCTCACTGGCCGGCTTGGCCTCGGGAATCAATTGACAGGTCTTGGGGCAGCCGCGGATTTCGACCTTCGCCGCGGCAAGACCTGCGGCTATTTTTGGCAACACGGTCCGGGCCGCCGATTGATGGACCAGTAACGTTTCCATGGCATTGCAGGTGGAAGGGCGCTGGGCTTTCGCGTTCACGCAGATGGTTTCGGCCATGGCCAGATCGGCCGTGGCATCGACATACACGTGGCAGACCCCGGCATCGTGCTTCACCACCGGAATGGTCGAATGTTCCGCGATCAGCTTCATCAGCGATTCGCCGCCGCGGGGAATGATCAAGTCGATAAACCGGTCCTGCTTGAGCAACACCGGCACCAGTTCGCGGTCCGGTCTCCCGACAAAGGTGATGGCTCCGGCCGGCACACCCGCCTGTTCGGCCGACTCAGACAGGATCGCGGCGATCGCCGTATTGGAATGAATCGCTTCGCTTCCGCCCCGCAGCACGCACACGTTCCCCGATTTGAGACAGAGGGCGGCCGAATCCGCCGTGACATTGGGGCGCGACTCATAAATAATCCCGATCACCCCGATCGGCACACGCACCCGCCCCACCTGCATCCCGTTCGGCCTCATCCACATGGCAGGCGTCATCCCCAGAGGATCGGGGAGCTTGGCGACTTCGCGGATGCCGGCAGCCATTTCAGCAATCCGCTTCTCCGTGAGGCGCAGGCGATCGGCCATGGCCTTCCTGTCCGGAGCAGACCCGAACGCATCGAGATCTTTCCGATTCGCAGCCAGCAACTCTTCCGTCCTGGCTTCGAGCGCATCCGCCATCGCCAGCAGGGCCTGATTCTTGACCGCCGTCGACAGGGAAGCCAGCCTCCTCGCCGCGTGTTTGGCCCCGGAGACGAGTTCCAAAACGTACTCCGTAATGGGTACCGGCTTGGGCTCGTCAGCACCCTGGATCAGAGCTGTCCCGTCTTGGGCTTCCATGGTCATGGTCAACGATCCACTCCCTGGAGAAGAGGAGAGTCAACAATACAGCGTCGTTTAGAGATGGGTCAAGGGGCGCAATACACGCCTGATCGGGGGATCTTATGGGAGGGCGGGTAATGCCGACCCTAACGCCTGTTGAAAGTATTGCACGGTCTTCACCAAGGCATCTTCAAGTTGGACCGTCGGCTCCCACTTGAGTAACGTCTTCGCAAGGGTAATGTCGGGTCTCCTGACTTTCGGGTCATCAGCCGGTAGCGGATGGTGGCTAATCTGACTGGACGAACGTGTGAGTTTCAAGATCATGTTGGCAATGTCCAACACCGTCAACTCCCTCGGATTGCCGATATTGACTGGGTCATGGACGCTGCTCACTCGAGTCCCATTCTGTGTGGTAAAGAACGACTTCCGATCGGTCCGCTGCTCCACCGTCTTATCAGAACCCACATGTAATAGCGCAATGATGCCTCGGACCAGATCGTCTACATAACAAAAACTCCGCGTCTGCAGGCCATCCCCATACACGGTGAGAGGTTTCCCTTGAAGCGCCTGCACGATGAAATTGGACACCACGCGCCCGTCGTTTGGTCTCATCCGGGGGCCGAACGTATTGAAGATGCGGACGATCCGCGTGTCCAAACCATGGTAGCGGTGATAGGCCATGGTCATGGCCTCGGCAAATCGCTTCGCTTCATCGTAGACGCCGCGTGGACTGATCGGGTTGACGTTCCCCCAATAGGATTCGGGTTGCGGATTGACGAGAGGATCTCCGTACACTTCCGAAGTGCTTGCCAGCAGAAATCGAGCTCCTTTCGCTTTGGCCAACCCCAAAACCTTATGTGTGCCCAATCCTCCAACCTTCAATGTTGCGATGGGCATATCGAGATAATCTTGGGGACTCGCAGGAGAGGCAAAGTGCATCACCGCATCAAGGGAGCCTTCCACATGGACGTAGTCACAGACATTGTATTTAACGAATGAAAAGGACTCGTTCTCCATCAAATGTGCGATGTTCTCAACTTTTCCGGTGCTGAGGTTATCCATACAAATGACGCGATGCCCCTCGCCAAGAAGAGACTCGGCGAGATGACTCCCCAAAAACCCGGCTCCCCCTGAGATCAAAATGCGCATATCCCGAACTCCTTTCGGCATATCCTGCGATGAGTCTATCACGCGCCATGTGCGGGCAAGAAGAAAATACTCCCTGTCAACAGCCTGCTAACTGGGTTGGCTGGAGGCCGGAGGACCGCCGCTTACCGGAGTCGTACCATTGTTCTCCGGCGAAGGTGGCGAACCACCCGGCGCCCCGGCTTGGGTCGATGCGGGAACCAGCGGCGGCGTTCCCGCAGCCGTTGGCAGGCCACTTCCTGCAGTCGACGGGTTCGGGTGCTGGAAGACCCAGTCGTAGTATCTGGATTTCCCTTCGAAATGACGGACGACCAGCGGAAACTCCCGCTGCTTGATCGGCTTACTCCTGCTCTTACTCCGAACCCCCATGATGCCGCCCGCGGGTCCCCGCACAAGTTCCCATTCGGCATGGCTCACCGGGTCGAGATACACCTTCCGAAGATACGGCCTAGGCTGTCTGGTCAGGTCGGCCAACGTCTGCGGATAGAATTCGCCCGGCATGACCCGACCGGCCTTCATGCTGTTCGAGTAGAGCGCAAGCGCTCGTTGGATCTCGATGCCCTTGGCCAGCAAATCCGCTTCTAGTTCCCGTTGCACCATCGTCTTCCACTGTCGAGCCGCCACCGACATCGCCAGTCCCATCAGGACGACGGCGGTCATCAGCATGACATACGAGAAGCCGGCTTCCCGTCGATTCCGAAATGCCGGGGTGGTCCGCATGGTCGTCACTCACTGCTGCGGAGATGGTTCCTCGGACAACGGCACGGTTTGATCGATCTTGGCGCCGGTATCCCTGATCGTCACGCTATCCGGAGTGATCGCCTTCAGCACGAGATGCTCCTCGACGCGATCACCGACTCTGACCACCACCACTTCTTCGTCCTTGCTCAGAACGGCCACCTCCTTGCGCCTCGTGCGGCCCTCGCCTGTTCGAAGAAATCCCAGATATCGATACTGCGCAACCTCCACCGCAGACGCCTGCTCGAGCAAGGCCTGTTCAGGAGTCGGACCGGACGCCGCGGCCTGCGCTGCTTCACTGCTCATGGGAAGCGTTTGGTCAGGACCCGACAAGGAAAAGATGTTCCGCGGAGCGGTGAAGGTGCCCTCCCGTTCGGAACGCGCCGAGGCCAATAACTCGAGATGCACCCGGAGGCCGCCCGCCTTCGCCTGTATCCGTTGCCCGGATGATGCCGGTCCGGTGACATTCGTCAGGGGCACACGCAGCGGTTCTTTCCAGGTCCCCCACTGCCAGACGGCAAGTCCTGCCCACAGGAGCGCCAGGAGTGCGGCAGCCAGGGCTTTCTTCTTGGGCTCCATGGCTACCTGACGAGCTCCTGCTCAGGCGACCTGGCAGCCTCGGCACGGAGATACGTGGCGATCCTGATGGCAAACGTCAACGTCTGATTCTGCCCGCTGCCGGACCGGGACAGCTCGAGATCCTCGATGAACAGGAGTTCCTCAGCGGTCTCCAGGTCATAGATGAACCGGCGAAGATCCTCGTACCGTCCGCTCATCGAGCCCTGGAGCACCCCCTTGCTCGTCTTGGCCACGAGGGTCGGCTCCGTCTTGTACGACAGCGCCGGAAGAACGACCCGGTCACGCTTGGCCTCCTCGGAAATACCCAGCGCCAAAGGAGCGAAATCCCGTTCGTCCGGCAGCACCGCCCACACCTGGTCAAGGTCCATCCTGGCTTTTCTGGCCTCCCGATGATGGAGGAGCGACTGTCGGGCGGACGCCCATTCGCTCTCCAAGCGTTCCCGCTTCGATTCCACACCAGCCACGCCGACATCGTAAGCAATCGAACAGGCCAGCAGCAGCCCGCAGGCGAGTCCCATCCACGGGAGAAGGGGGGCGAATGGTTGCCTCAACAAGAGTGAGAGACGATGGCCCATCGATCCTAGGCTCCATCCCGTCGATAGTGCAGCGTGATGTCGAATTCCACCTGGCCGCTCGCTCCCGCGCGATGCTGGGCCAGCACCGGATCCTTGAACGTGGGGTGATCCTGAAGGCTGACGGTGAACGCCGTGATATCCTCCAGACTCACGGCGGTCCCTGAAAGATGCACCATGGTGCCGCCTGCATCGAGCCTGATACTGCTCAACGCGAGGCTCGGTGGAATCACCTGTTCAAGCCCGGAAAGAAATTTGGTCCAAGAAAACGTTCTCTTCTCGATCAGCTGATTGGCAAGATCCACCTCGGCGGGCAGTCGCTGTAACGCGGCGTCGGACAGGTCGATGCCTTCCTGCCGGGCCTGGGCGACAAGTTGGTCGTCCTGCTGGCGGATTCGATCGAGTTCCGCCTCGATGGTCCTGGTCTGCTGAAGTCCCATGATCGCCTGGCCGATGTTCCACAGGATGCCGATCGTCAGGATCGCGCAGCATGCGATCACCAGTGTCCGCAAGGGAGCCAGGGCCGGCCGGTACCGGCGGCTCAAGTTGATGTGAAAATACGGGTCGGCATCGCGCATGCCTTGGAGATGCCCGAGCGAGTCAACGAGTTTGCCAACCGCCGTGACGGCCTGCCTCATGCTAGGACACTCCTGCCAAGACGGCGAAAGAGGTCGTACTCCGATGACTCCCCTTCGTCATCCAGCCGAGCGCCTCCACCGACCGCCACCCCAATTGCTCGACGGACAGATCGAGGCCGGCCTCAACCTTGGCTTGCAACGCCGAGAGGTCTCCGTCGGCACAGATGACCGCTTCCTTGATCAGGGCTGAGGGATGGCGCTGCTGACAAACATCCAATGACGCGCCGCATTCGTCGATAATCTTGGCCAGCACATCAGGGTTCTTCCCGACCTCCGCCGCATCGACTCCCAGAAGTTTGCATCGATAAAACAACAGACGTCCTCGTTGGAAAACCATGGTCGTCAACGCGTGATCCGAGACACTCGCCCAGAGAAAGTCCCGCCGGGTCCAGCGCGACCGGCCCGAGGCCCTTTGCCAAAGGTCGAACAGCCGCAAACTGGTCAGCCCGATGTCATACGGAATCAATCCGGCCGATTCGCAGAGCATTTCATACTGATCGAGCACGGACTCCTGAATCGCCACGGCCAAGACACTATGCGTTCGCTCGCCGCTTCCCGGCCCAGCAGGGAACACCTGCGAGACCACTTTTGCCCCGCTCAACGGGAAGAGCTGTTCCTGCCCTAACCGCCAGCGGATCAGGGTCTCCCGCTCATCAGGTTTTGAGGGCAGCTGGTCAAGATGGAGCGCCACGGCGCGGACGGCGGTATCCGGCAGCAGCAGCACGATTCGTCTCGGAATATCCGAGAGGAGCGATCGTCCCGCAAGGCGGAACCCCTGACCGGGCCCTGCCAGGGTGCGGATGCGCCCCTCCACCGTCGAGGGATCCACCAGATTCGGCTCCGAGGAAGACAGCTTCACCGAACCGACGGGCAGCGGCGACGTCACACAGCGGTATCTCCTCCGGCCCCGCCAGTTCCGTTCCGCTTCGGCCCAGGCCACCGAGTCCGCCCCCACTTTCAAGCAGCACTGCGGCCGGCTACTCGCCCAACCCCACATGGCTCATCCTTCCTCGCTGAACGTCACCCGATTGATTTCCTTCAACGAGGTCTCCCCGCTCAGGACCTTCTTGAGCGCCGACTGCCGAAGCGTGATCATGCCGTCCGTCACCGCCCGATACCGGATTTCTGACAGCGGCCGTTCCGCAAGAATCATTTCCTTGATCTCATCGGTCAGGTCCAGGAATTCCGTAATACATTTCCGGCCTCGATAGCCGGTCCCGAGGCACTGCGGACAGCCCTTCGCCTCGTAGAACAGGGTGTCCTTGTACTGGTCATAATCCAACCCTGATTCCTCGATGAGGGACTGCTGGGCCTTCGATTGCGTCCGGCAGGCTGTGCACAGGATGCGGACTAACCGCTGGGCCAGGACGCAATTGAGCGCGGCGAGGAAGTTGTACGCGTCGATCCCCATCGAGGCAAAGCGCCCGATGACGTCGAACACGTTATTCGCGTGGACGGTCGTCAGCACCAGGTGGCCGGTGAGCGCCGACTGAATGGCGATCTGGGCCGTCTCGGAATCTCGAATTTCTCCGACCATGATCTTGTCCGGGTCATGGCGGAGGATCGACCGGAGGCCTCGCGCGAAGGTAAGGCCTTTCTTCTCGTTGACGGGAATCTGCACCACGCCGGACAGCTGGTATTCGACGGGATCTTCGATCGTGATCAGCTTGTCGTCACGGGTGTTCATCTCCGTAATGGCCGCGTACAACGTCGTCGTCTTTCCGCTTCCCGTCGGACCCGTCACCAGCACCATCCCGTAGGGACGCGTGATCGCCCTCCGGAACCGCTTCAAATCCTCAGGATTGAATCCCAGCCGCTCGAGCTTCAGCGCCGAGACGCCCATCGTGATGGAGTCACGATCCAAAATTCTGATCACGACGGACTCGCCGAAGACGCTGGGGAGAATGGAGACACGGAAGTCCACGGTCTTCCGGTCCAGCCTCATGCGAAAGCTGCCGTCCTGGGGCACCCGCCGCTCGGCGATATCCAGTTCCGACATGACCTTCAGGCGCGACACCAGCGGCGCGTGCAGCCGGAGATCGAGCGGCTCCATGGCCGGAATGAGAATGCCGTCGACGCGCAGCTTGACCTTGGTCGCCCGGTCCGCCGCTTCGATGTGGATGTCGCTGGCACGGCGCTGCATCGCGCTGAGGAGAATGGAGTCGAGCAATTTCACCGCGGGGCTTTGATCATCCGCCGCATGATCGACGGTGAGGATTTCCTCGCCCCGCTCGTCTTCTTTCACGAGGACCGAACGATACTCCGCTTCGAGCTCACGGAGCGCCTGGTTGGATCCTTCGCTGCGATCGAGCGCGGCAAGAATCGCGCTCTTGGAGCTGACGATGTACTCGAGCGGTTTTCCGATCAGGAGTTCCAATTCGTCCAGACCGAGCAGGTTTTGAGGATCCGCGATCGCGATGGTGAGCACCCCGCCGCGTTCCGCGATCGGCACGAAAGGAAACCGCTGCATCAGCTTGACCGAGATGGATTGGTAATACCTCGGGTCGACCCGAAAGTCCGCCAGGGGATCGTAGGGCAGCCCGTACTGGGCGGCCAGAGCGCGTGCCAGCTGCTCCTCTGAGAGGAGCCCTTCTCCCACCAGAGTCTGTCCCAAACCGGCCGCCGCCCCATCGAGTCGACGCAGGACCTCTTCGACCGCCTGTTTGGAGACCGACCCCTGCGACACCAACACCTCTGCAAGAGAGGGCCGGGCAAGGCTACGCGCCATGGGGAACCTCCTGCGCAAATACACCCCGATCCCGATTCATCCGCGAGCCCTTCTCCGTGGCCTCAGATACCACTGGGTTTTCGAGGCCATCACCTGGTGTGTCAACACACGGCTAGCCAACCGTTCCGGCCATCTGAAACACCGGCAGATACATCACGATGACGATTCCGCCGACCAGGATGCCCATGAACAGCAACAACGCCGGCTCGATCCACGTCGTGAGCTGGGCCAGCCTGGTGTCGAGATCGGCTTCGTAGAACTCCGCCACGTCCCGGAGCATCGAATCCAGCGAGCCGGTTTCTTCTCCGACCGATAACATTTCGATGGCCAGCTTCGGGAGCACCCCGGGACGATCGCGGGCGGCCGCCAGCGTACCTCCCTCCCGAATATCCTGAACCGCGCGCGCCATCCCTTGAGAGATCCATCGATTGGACACCGCACCTCGCGCGCTCTGCAACGCGTCGACCAACGGGGTTCCTCCGGCGAGGATCGTTCCCAGAGTACGGGTCAGCTGCACCGTATTGTGTTTGACGGCAATGGGACCGAACAGAGGCATCGTCACGATCAGCCGATCGATCGCCAGATGACCGGCGGGTGTGGCATAGTACGCACGCAGGGCGATCGCGCCTGCGATCAGAATCACTGCCAGAGGCAGCAGCCGCGATTCCGCATTCTTCACCAGGTCAAGTAACGCCTGGGTCGCCCAGGGCAACGTCTTGGCCGACTCTCCGTAGACCGACACGAAGGTCGGCATGACGTAGACCAGCAGGAACCCGATCACCGCCACCCCGATCACGACGAGAAACAGCGGGTAGGACAGCGCCTTGATGACCTTCTGGCGGAGCCCCATCATGAGCTTCAGATAGGTCACATACCGTTGCAGCACTTCCGGAAGATTCCCCGACTGCTCCCCTGCCTTCACGGTCGCGATGTAGAGATCGGGGAAGTAGGCGGCATGTTTGGCAAGCGCGTCGGAGGCCGATGATCCGCCTCGAATGTCCTCCCGCACGTCTTTCAGCGCCTGTTGAAATCCCGCATGACCGGCGCGCTCGATGAGCAGGTCCCAGACGCGCAGCACCGGCAGGCCTGACTTCACCAGCGCCAATAACTCCTGGTTGAACACCAGAAACTCCCCGAGCGGAAGCCGGCCCCATGACCAGGATCTTCCCGCGGTTCTCGTCGCACCCATCCCTCGGCGCTGGAGCTTGAAAACCAGCAGTCCCTGGGCCTCCAGCTTCGCGCGAACGAGGCGCTCGCTCTCGCTCTCGAGTTGACCGTCGATCGTGGATCCGTCAGACCGAGCGGCTCTATATGCAAAAATGGCCATAAGGCTGGACCTTCGAAGCCTGTTACCGAGACGTACAACCTACTCGGGTTGTTCGCCCTCGCCCGCGGCAGGAGGTGCAATCAACCAGAGTGCCTGGCCCACTTGAATGCGGCTGTCTGACAACCGATTGAGCGCCATGAGGCGTTTGAGCGGAATGCGATGCCGTTGCGCGAGACTCCACAAGGTATCCCCGGCCCTGACCGAGACGCGTGCGGGACCGTTCACGACCGGTTTGGAACCGGGCACCCCTCCGACCGGCGATCCTTCCCGTAGCTGAAGGGCAGGGGCCGCGACGCCTGCGGATCGAGAGTCGCTTGCGGGTTTCCCCAGTCTGGAGAGTTGCAGCTGCAGCTGCTTCAATTGATTGCGCAACAGTGCCCCAGACTTGGCGACCCGCTCCCGTTCCGAGCGCGAGCCGGCCAGCTCCTCTCGCTGGAGATCGACCACGTGACGAGCTTCGACCAGCCGGCGTTCGGCCTCCCGGAGGCGTCCTTCCAGCTGCGCTCGCGCAATCTGCACGTCGGCCAGTTCCTGACGCCGGGACTCAACCTCCGCGCGCAGCTCCGCGATCGTTCGTTGGGCATCTCTGAGGGACGTTTTGAGGGTATCGGCGGTCAGTTGAAGGCCGGACACCTCCGGTTCGTCGAGAGGCTCCAGCGGGCTGCATGCGATCATGCTTGTGAGTCCGAGCATGCCCAGCGCAATCATACGCCAGGCGCCGTGCCTCATGGAGGTTGCACGTCGCGCGGACACGCAGGGAAGATGCGGATTGACTCGGTGCGCTACCATGTGTTGTAGGCGGCCCCATTCGTTCCGACCAGGTCGGAACCGGAGTACACGTCAAACACTCCACCCTCCGTCGGCTCCGAGATCTCCTGCCAGGAACTTGCGGATTTCGTGAACGGATCTGCCGGCAGGGCCCTGAGGTATCCGGCCGAGACCAGCCCGTCGAGTGACGGAGGATACTTCCCCTGATCCGCCCGGTGATGGTCCAGCAACTCCCGCAGCGTGAAGAGATCCTGCCGCAACACGGTTTCCTTCGCTTTGACCAGGGATGACTGATAGGACGGGACCGCCAAGGTCGCCAGAATTCCGATGATGGACACCACAATCATCAGCTCGATGAGCGTGAACCCTCCCGCGTTCCCTCCAGCCCCCCTACCAATCCTGATACTTGGTTCCATCGAGCGCGGTTGCCTCGCTTCCCGTCATCACGTCGTACACGTCTTCGCCGCACCAACCGGACGGTTTCGGGCTATCCTTGTAACAACGCAGGATCCAATCCGGCTTGCCCGTCAGAGGATCGACGGGCATCACGCGCAGGTAGCGCCTGACCGTCGTTCCTCGAATGGTCGCTTCCTCTCCCGTCAGCTTCACGCCCAGCAGCATGTCGAACGACTTGGGGTAGCCATACGGACTCGTCACGTCCTTGCATGTGAGTCTGTTCTTGACGCACACCGGTCCGAGCAGGGCCTCTCCGTCGCGGTTCCATTCGAGCTTGAAGGTGTCGATCGCGCTGCGGATGGTCCGAAGATGTTGCCGCAGTTCAATTTCCTTGGTGCGCGTCGTCGACACCTTGCTGAGCGGCATGGCGACCGAGGCCAGGATCACCATGATCGTCATGGTCACGAGAACTTCGAGCAGCGTGAGGCCGTCCTCCTTCACCGAACCCTCACGACTCCTGTCCCGACTTCCGGTCGGGAAGCCTCCCCCTGACCGTCTGAACCGGCGAACTCCACGCGGACGGGCGATACCCCCGGCGCTTTCGCGAGAAACGTCACGCTCACGGTTCGCGGGGCGCGCTGGGACGGACGCGCAAGCCGAAAGACGAACGATCCATCCTGCTCACCGCTCGGGGACGGCAATCCCTCGGACGGACTCACCATCTCGGCCTCGCCAAGACGTTTGAACTGCAGGATCTTCGGGTCAAACTCCACTCTGAATAGACTCTGGTCCTCGGCGGTGATCCGACCGTCCAGAATCGCAAGCTTCACCTCTCGGCCGGTTTGAACCGCCGATTCATCCGGCTGGATGGCAAGGAGGGGGCCGGGCGCAGCCAACTGAGCCATAGCGCGATCGGCGCCCGGCTTCTCGACGGCTCTCGCTGAGACGGGATTTCCCGTCGTCCCGCTTCCCGAGGACAGCGCGACCCTCTTCGTGGCACTCGAGAACATGGGCCCCGTCGTATAGGTGGATTCCGTCCCGGACCAGAAGGCCTGGGTGCTGGCTCCCGGAGCGGTCATGGTCTGCACGATGTGCGGGGTGATGGTGAGGATGACTTCCGTGGTGATCCGCTCCGTCCTGAAGGAACTGACGAGACTCCCGATGATCGGAAGATCCCCGATCCAGGGCACGGTGACTCTGGTTTTCCGGTCTTCCTCCTGTAAGAGCCCTCCCAGGACGATGGTTTCCCCGTCCTTGATGCTGAGCATCGTCTCCGCAGACCGGTTGCCGAATTTGAATTGCGTAATAGGCGGTGAGGCCTGGAGTGTGACCTGTTCGCCCAGCCGAACCACTTCGATCTTCATTTTCAGTCCGAGCTCGCCCCCAAGCCGGATCGAAGGCTCGACCGTCAGCTTGACGCCCGTATCCCGGAACTCGATCGAGGTGACGGTCGACGTCGTCGGCACGGCCCCGGTGGCAGCCTGCCCCGGAAGCACGTTGGTCGTGGAGAGGAGAATCGGCTGCTTGTCGCCGATATTGATCTCGGCCTTCTTGTTGTTGACGACTCTGATTTTCGGAGCGGCCAGCGTCTTGGCATCCGTGATCTGCTTGAAGAAATCCAGCTGCACGTTCGTCGGAAGTTTAAGAAGGTAGTTGTCGGTTCCAAGCTCGGTCAGCTGACGGTACGTAAACTGTTGGGCCAAGGTTCCCGCAATCACCCCCGCAGGCCCGGGCGGGACCATCGCGCCCGCCACCTGTTTCGGATAGGTGAGCCCGTACGTCTGATTGATCGTGCGGTCGACTTCGAGCACCTCGACGTCAAAGAGCACTTCGGAGTCTTGACGGTCATTGGCCAGGATGATCTTCTCGGCCATTTGAATTTTCTCGGGTTGATCGCGAATCACGATCGTGTTCAGTTGCTCGTTGGCGTGCATCCGTTTGGAATCGAGCATGCTCTTCAGGAGCGTCAGCATATCCTTGGCCTTGGCGTTCGACAGATAGAAGGTTCGGATCATCAGATCCTGGTACTGCTCCTGCTTCTGTTTGGTATTCGGACTGATGATCAGCACGCCGGGCGAGACATTGCGGGAAAAGAGGCTGTTGCTGTTGAGAATGAGTTGGAGCGCATCCTCGAACGGGGTGTCTTGCACCGCGATGGAAATGGGATCGTTGCGAACATCCTTGTCGAAAATCAAGGTCAATCCGCCAACTTTCGCGACCCCTTCCAGAACTTCCTTGATTCCCGCGTTTCTGAATTTGAGCGTGACCGGCTGTTTCATCCGGTCATCACGCTGCGCGGCCTGCTGCTCTTCGGTCAATTTGCTGATGCCTTCGAGCGGCGCCTTGAAGGTCGGATCCAGTTCGGTCGCCCGGGCGAATCCTTCCATCGCTTCATCGGTCCTGCCCAGTTGAGCCAGCCGTTCAGCCTCACGAAAATGACTCCGGGCCTCCTTGAGGCGCAGGGCCTCCGCCAGCCCCGTCTGATGGTCAGGATTGGTCGGTTCGATCGCGAGCGCACGCCTGAACTCGTCAATCGCGGGATCGAGCTGCCTGTCCTTGAGAAACGCCCGTCCCCGCTCATCGTACTTCGCCGCCGCTCGTTCGCGAGCCAGCGTATACTTGTCTTGCAACGACGGGTCGAACGGGTCCCCCTTGAGCGCCTCCTTGTAGGCGAGAACGGCCTCTTCATAATTCCCTGAGGCGAGATGCTGGTCTCCCCGCTTGGCGTCAGAGGAAACGAATAGCGCGCAGCCTGCGAAGGTCAGCAGGCCGATAACCTGGAGGATCCGCGCCGCTCTGGTTCGGAAATACCTCACCGGGGTACGTGTCATACACCTGCCCCCTCCGCTGGACCCGCAGCCATTCGAAATGGAAGTATCGTGCCGGACAAATCTCAATCTCTTATACTACAGATTGAGACGCGCACAAAGGAAAAGTCTATAAGGAGGATGGTGCTTCAGGCGTAAGAAGTGCGTGGGCGGGTCTTCCGTGCGGTCGTTTCCAGGGGGTACGTGCAGCAGCTTGACGGGGGAAAACGAGCGGGCTGCGCCGGCGCCATGCTACAGGCGCCAGTATTTGAGTGTGGCGGGAATCTTATCGGGGTCCAGGGTGCTCTTCACGTCGATCAAGACACCGTTGTCCTGGCTGCGCAGCGGGGTCAACAGTTCTCCCATACTCATGGAAGCATAATCCCTGTGCGCGACGGCGACGATCAGGCCGTCGAGATCCTTCAGCTGCTTCCAGTCAACCAGATGAATCCCGTATTCCGCGACGGCCTCTTCGCTCTCCGCGATCGGATCATGCACCAGCACCTTCACCCCATACTCGCGCAGCTCATGGATGATGTCCGGCACCTTGCTGTTGCGGAGGTCCGGGACGTTCTCCTTGAACGTCAACCCCAGAACGCCCACCGTAAGCGCATTGACGGGGCGTGCCAGCTGGCTGAGCAATTTCACGGTCTGCTCGGCGACGAATTTCCCCATGCCGTTATTGATACGCCGGCCAGAAAGAATCACCTGCGGATGGTACCCGACCGATTCAGCCTTCGCCGTAAGATAATAGGGATCCACTCCGATACAGTGGCCGCCGACCAGCCCGGGAGAAAATTTCAGAAAGTTCCACTTCGTCCCGGCCGCATCCAGGACGGATTTCGTATCGATGCCAAGACGGTGGAAGATCAGTGCCAGCTCGTTCATGAGCGCGATGTTCAGATCGCGCTGGGTGTTCTCGATGACTTTTGCGGCTTCCGCGACCTTGATGCTGGAGGCCCGGTGAACCCCTGCTTTGACGACCATGCCATAGGTGTCGGCGACAATGTCGAGCGACTCCGCATCTTGCGCTGAAACGACTTTCACGATCTTCTCGATCGTATGTTCTTTATCTCCCGGATTGATTCGTTCCGGAGAATATCCGACTTTGAAGTCCACGCCGGCCTTCATTCCGGACTTTTTTTCGAGGATGGGCAGACAGATCTCCTCGGTCACTCCGGGATAGACAGTCGATTCATACACGACGATCGTGCCCGGCGACATATTGGCGCCGATCACCTCCGAAACTATACGCAACGCCTTCAGATCAGGCTGCAGCGCTTCGTTGATGGGGGTCGGAACCGCGACAATGATGAAATCGGCCGTCTTGAGGTCGGTCGGTTCAGCGGTAAATCGCACTCGGGAACTTGACAACTCCGTTGCCGACACCTCTCCCGTCCGATCGATGCTTTTTTTCAGCTCCTCGATCTTGGCCTTGTTGATGTCAAACCCGATGACAGGGGCCAGTTTGCCAAATGCGACGGCGATCGGAAGACCGACGTACCCCAATCCCACAACGGCAATCGACCGCCCTTTCGCTCCCTTCATAACGCTCCTCATTTGTTCGGTCACAATGGCAGAACCTTCTCAGTCAGTCAAGAAACTGGCAGTTTCCTTTGTGCCTCGCCCAGCTCCAAACGCCGAGACGACAATTGCTCTCTTTGCGTGATCGATCTTCTCTGTGAGTTCCTGGTGGGCCTCTGGTCCAGTCTTCTTCCGAAGGGGAGGCCTGAGAGACTTCTTGAAGTGCTTTTCTTTATCTTGGTCTGTAGGGGGACTTTGCCACACAGCTTGGCAATCATCAACGCTCCTTAAGTATGGCTACACAAGAAGCTCACATCAGGCCAACGTCCGGTTGGAGGTGAAGCCCTACATGCATAACCTCTTGAAAATTTAGAGATTCTTACCCTCTGCCCAAGAATCCAAGAACAGTTTCACCAGTGAATCAATAAGTTAGATGCAATTTCCTCTTCAGCACCAGAAATGTACGGGACTCTCCTGCCCTGGAGGGAAGATTAGAGTCGGCGGCAATGGTCCCGGCTGTAGCTTCTGTAATTCCTCACCCCAAACTCATTGAAAAGCAATCACGACTTCCGACTCACCCACCAAGGTCCCTCCGAAAAACTGAAAAGGGCACCCATCTTGCTGACTTCCCCCCTACAGACACGTGCTTGTTTTGACCGGCCCATAAACAAAGGAACGCGAAACGGAAATGACACAGATTCACCAGGTAGGCCACACCGTCTTCGCCAAAGTGTGGTGGCGCCGTATGGCAGGTCTCGCAACACGGAGGGAACCGACCATGCGCCAGTTGAGTTCATCGAACAAGCGCTTCAATTGGGCGGCTTCAGCAGCCTCCTTATCGTTGGCAATCCTTCTTGTGCCGGTTTCAGAACATGTGACATCGCCTGCATTTGCGCAGAACGCGGTGTCATCTCCCTTGAAAAAACAGACGGCGACAGTGAGAAGAGACGCTTCCGGTCGCCTTCTTTCGCCAGTAACGCAACAGCAAGGACGTCGGACTCACAGCCTCATCCGCAAGCCCACACTCTCACAAATCAAAGCTGTGGCGCCTCCCGTCGTATCATCCGGCGCATCGGAAACAACTCCGTTGGAGAATGCGTCGGTCATCGACAGCACGACGAAACCCCTGGCTTCTCAACCGGTATCTTCAGGATTCATATCGGCACCTAGTGGGACTCAACAAAGCAGTCGAAGCACCATCTCATCCGTCTCCTCAATCCTGACGAGCTCCATCGCACCAGCCTCGGCTCCTACATCAACTGCCAGCAAAACCTCGTCCTCCGGAGGAAGCGGCCTCACAGCTGCAGCATCCGGAGGTTCATCGTCATCAGGAGGCGCAAGCGGTTCCAGAGCCCTCGGGCGTCTTCTCTTGGAAATGCCTACGATGAACCAACTGATCGCTCCCGCTCGGTCTTCTTCCACACCACCGGCCAATACGACGCCTGTCGTCGGGGCCAGCCCGGCGAGCCTGTCCTTTACCGCCCAGCAGGGCGGCGGCAATCCGGCGAATCAGACCTTGAGCCTCAGCAACACCGGCGGCGGCACGCTCACCTGGACCGCCACCGACAACGCCGCATGGCTGACCCTCTCACCGGCCTCGGGCACCGGCAACGGCACCGTCACCGTGGCCGTGGCCACCGGCTCACTCACCGCCGGGACCCATAGCGGCGTGATCACGGTCAGTGCGACTGGAGCCACGCCGGTCTCTGTACCCGTGACCTTCACCGTGGCCGCGGCCCCGACCCCGACTATGAGTCATAGTCCGGCCAGCTTGAGCTTTACCGGAATCCAGGGAGGCACGAACCCGGCCAACCAGGCGATCACGATCTCGAATGCCGGCTCCGGTACCATGAATTGGACGGCCAGTGATACCGCCAGCTGGCTGAGCGTGAGCCCGGCCTCCGGCACCGGCAACGGCGCCGTCACGGCCAGCGTAAATACCTCAGGCCTCGCCGCCGGGACGTACAATGCCGCCATCACCCTCACAGCCACCGGCGCAACCAATACCCCGCAAACTGTCCCCGTCAGTCTGACCGTCACCGCGGCGCCGGTTCCCGTGATCGGGGCCAGCCCGGCGAGTCTGTCCTTTACCGCGCAGCAGGGCGGCGGCAATCCGGCGAATCAGACCTTGAACCTCAGCAACACCGGCGGCGGCACGCTCACCTGGACCGCCACCGACAACGCCACCTGGCTGAGCGTGAGCCCGGCCTCCGGCACCGGCAACGGCACCGTCACCGTGGCCGTGGCCACCGGCTCACTCACCGCCGGGACCTACAATGGCATCATAACCCTCAGCGCAACCGGAGCCGCCAACGTCTCCTTACCGGTGACCTTCACTGTGACGCCTGCATCGACCTCCATCTCACTGAGTCCCTCGTCACTGACTTACTCGGGCCTCCAAGGCGGAGCCGATCCGGCGAACCAATCGTTGACGGTAACCTCCAACGGAAGCTGGACAGCCAACAGCAATTCATCCTGGCTCGTTCTCAGTCCCACATCAGGCTCGGGAAACGGAACCATCGCCGCAGCCGTTAACCTGAGCGGCGCATCGGTCGGCACAAACAGTGCGACCATCAGCGTGGCAGGCGGCGGCGTCACCAGAACGGTGAGCGTAACCCTCACGGTCTCTGCGGCCTCATTGACGGTGTCGTCCAACAGCCTCACCTTCACGGCAACGCAGGGAGCGGCCGACCCGGCGAGCCAGACCCTGTCGGTCACGTCGAATGGAACTTGGACGGTAAGTGACAACGCCTCCTGGATAGCCGTCAGCCCGACGTCCGGCTCAAGCAACGGTTCGATTGTAGCCAGCGTGAATACCTCCACCGCCAGCCTCGGCAGCAATTCGGCAGTCATCACGGTGACAGGCGGAGGAATCACAAGAACCGTGGACGTCACCCTCACGTTGAACGCGCCGGCCACATCCTCGGCAACGCTGACCTGGGAAGCGAATGGAGAAAACGATCTGGCAGGATACAGAGTGTACCGGGCCACGGCGTCAGGAAGCTACGGAGCCCCGATTGCGACGCTCACAGGCAACGTGACCAACTACCTCGCGACGGGTCTGCAGTCCGGTACGACCTATTTCTTTGTCGTGACGGCATATGATAGCGCGGGAAACGAAAGCGTGTACTCAAACGAAGTCAGCAAGAGTATCTTCTGAGAGGATGCTGGCGGATTACCGGGTCTGCGCCGCCATGGCCTCGTGGCCGTGGCGATAGCAGCGCAGCCAGAAATTCCGTGACTCAGCAAACGGTTCTCGTCTGAGCATTCGAGATTCGGCCTCGCTGCTGCCATCGCAACCAGACCAATCCCAGCATACCGAGTCCCAAGAGAGGCAGAGTAGAGGGCACCGACACCGCTGCACGTACAAGGGTGATCTTGAACCGATCCTGCCCATCGCCTGCTCCTAAGTACTGTGTGCCGAATAGCAGCGCATTCACGGGGCCGGGATTGCTGATCGAAACATTGCGATAGTATCCTGCTCCCCTTGAAATTGAAACCAACTCTACGACAAGGTTCTGGAGTGGACCGAGGAGGTGGCGATTGCAACAGAAGCGATCGGATCGATTGAACGATGGAGAGGCAAGCGGAGAGTGGCCTTGTGGCCAAGTATCCAGAAGAACGAGGCTCAGTGGCCTAGGCCGCCCGACCCCTGGCAGAAACAGCATTTCTTACCTGCAAGCGGCACCGCAAATGGAATACAGAGATGTGTTAAGGAGTCAGGGGACAATTGAGAGCGGGTTCAATAAACTGGCACTCGACCGACCACAGTAGCGTAATCTGCCATGTAGTTGGGAAGTGCGTTCGCAGCCACGCCATTGAGGATGACATGGATGGGTCTGGAGGCCCGCAGCGAACTCAGCGCCTGCGTGACAGCCTGCTTCGACGTCACATTCGCTCGCACGATGAGCAGAAGGAGGTCACTGTGCCTTTCCAGGACGTTCATCGTAGCCACGGGGAGGATCGGCGGGGCATTCAGCAGAACATAATCGAATTGCTCCCTCAGCTGCGACAGAACCCGATCGAGCTGCCCTGCCCTGAAGAGGTCCGTTGAATCAGCCACTGACTCACCGGCCGGCATGATCCAACAGGGAACGTCGGGAAAAGAACTCATGGCCTCTTGGAATGGAACGTCACTTTTCAGGCAATCGATTAGCCCGTATCTCGCCGGTGTTTCCATAAAGGCCTTGAGTTCAGGGTAGACGAAGTCACAATCCACCAAAAGCACCTGCTTCCCGAAATCTTTGGCAAGCGTATAGCCGAGATTGACGATGGTCGTGGTTTTCCCTTCGCCTTTGATCGCGCTCGTCACAGCCGCCACCAGCGGGATCCCCTTCGCGTTGAGCAACTGCAACCTCGCCGCGGCGACCCGATACTGCTCGGCAACCATGGAGCGCGGGAATAGCTTTGCCACGAACCTCTGGTCGATTTCGCGAAAGTTCGGCCGCTTGTCCAGCGGCTGCTCGCTCGGTACGACTTCAGATCGAGACTGCGTGGTCATACCCAGCGGCCGCTTCAGGAGATAGGAG
>DASPGL010000052.1:0-18104 GCA_035620635.1 Nitrospira sp.
ACACGAGCCACATGAGGATATATCGCTTCATCATGATGCCCTATGCTACTGCCTCTCAGGCATTCAGCCAACTAATTCTCGAATTTACAACAACAAGATCGTGGTGGAGGGGAAGAACCGGCCAGGCCTCCGGCAAAGGAGTCATCGGATCGGAAGCGTCATCTGCTACCGGATATGCGGACTTTGTGGGAGGAGCGTAACTTCAGTGGCTGACCGGTGGATCTGCGCGTCGCATTCGTTCTTTTTGCGCCCACGGACGGCGCCTGGTTTCTGATGCGCTTAAGAGTCTTGTTTGCGATTTAACTGACAGGCAACCACAAAATCTCGCTCATACGGATAGGCCGCGGCCATTTCATATCCGACCCGATTGCGCTCGCTCTGGCACTCCTGCGCGGTGGGATACGTCTGCAGCACCGTGATCTTACTCAGACCGGGCACATCGTTCAGAAGAATGATGATTAAGAACCACATGCGACTCCTTTCCGCCCCTCCAGCAGGCCATCGACTCGGCCTCCTTCAAGCCCTTGTGATTTGTGCGCTGTGCAATGCCGGCGGCTTCTTCAGCCTCCTTCTATGGGAGCTCAGCGGTCGTTCTGTCACACCTGAACTCTTCGTACAGCAGGGCACACTGTGCCCTTCCTGATCATAGGCCCCAACAAGGCAAGTACAAGAAATTTTTGAGTTTATCCACTTCTGGCAGGTCGCCATCCACTGCCGACCTGGAGTTCAGGCGGCCGACACCCAACCGGCCGGCCTAAAGATTGAGGGACATTGGCATTGTGGCGGCGCCGCATTCGCTATACCCGCTGATGTGTGGTAGGCTTAACCACGGTCGGCGGTTACATTCCTATCCCTCGCGCCTCGCACACCCGTTCCCAGGTCCTGCGCGATCGATATCCCGGGGCTTTCGCCTGCCCGCCTGGTGTCTCTAAGCCGTGGCTGGAAACGGCTTGATCCGAGGAGTCATCGAACGCGGTGACCGCCCTCGAAGGCACGGAACGGACGGCTGCTGCGCCCGCCCGTCACCCTGCGTCACTAAAACCTCCGGAGTGCTGCGCGAGAGAGAAGGGAGTCTGAATGGGCCGTCTGAACGTCGAACCCCTGATGACCTTTCCTGACGGGTCATATCTGGTGATCAGCACGGAATGTTCAAAGGAGGGCGAGTTCTCGTGCGCGCTCTACAGCGTCGTCGAGACGAACGACCAGGCGGCGTTCCAGGTCATTTCGAACCACCTTCTTCCGGCGGCAACCTGCGTCAGTGCTCAAGAGTACGCCTACAGTTGTGCCCTGCGGCTCTACCCGAGAGCTGCGGAGGATATGAAAAAACCGCCGTATCTGATCTGGCACGGGCCACAATCGTCCGGGATGCAGTGAGGCTGCGTCCCTGATCTCTGCCACACCGTCAGAGGTGGCGATGGAGACATGAACCGGACACACGTCCAATGATCGACAGGAGGAACCAATGAGCGCATCGAACACGTCACTGCCACGCGCAACACAGGGATGGGTGCGGATCCCCGACGGCACCAAGGTACGTCATCTTCAGGACGCCTATGAAGGATACATCGACGGCCTGACCGAACTTGTTGAAGGGCCCGCGCGCAATCCTGACGGAAAAACGCAGTACCGGGTGAATGTCGGAAGCGGAGCCAGGCAGCTGGTGTCAGAGGAAAACCTTCGTATCCTCCTCGATCGCGACAACCTGGTCATCATCGGGCGAGAGAAAGAACCGTATCGCCGGTCCATGACCAAGCACCTGCGAGCCTGCTTCGAGGAACACCGATTCGTTCATATTGCCTGAGAGGCGACTCCGAAGGCAGTAGCTATTCCGCCACGCACCTGGTAGGATGCGTGTGTTCTATTGTGCAGGGCCTCGCATGGAACGTGATCAGAACGGCCCATCACCGATGTTGTTGTTACCGAGAATCTGATCGGAAGCCTGACCCAAGCCGCCTCACTCATTGCGTCTTCGGCCCTCTCCTTCCCCTCGTGAACTCTTCTCGCGTCTCAGACAATGTCATTTCTGGAAGGAGGAACCCCCATGGGTTCAAAACTGTATGTCGGCGGATTGCCGTACTCGGCAACCGAATCGGAACTCACCACCCTCTTCGCATCACACGGCACCGTTGAATCGGCTCGTGTGATCGCAGACAAGTTCACAGGCCAGTCTCGTGGATTCGGCTTCGTCGAAATGGCGACTCCCGAGGAGGCCAAGGCTGCCATCACGGCCCTGAACGGGTCGCAGATGGGTGGGCGGTCCCTCACCGTGAACGAGGCCAAGCCGCAGGAGTCTCGGTCCGGTGGCGGCGGCCGTTTCGACGGTGGAAACAAGCGCAACCGCTACTAACCGTACCGGGCCGTTGTCAGAAAGACGACGGGGGGCTTCGCTCGAAGCCCCCCGTCATTCCATCATCTCACGCAAGCCGTGTCTCACGGTCTCGCATCGAACCCTTCCCCCACTCCCTCAGCTCCACATGCGGTGCGCTTCGCTCACCTGTTCACCGCTGTCTGTCTTGATGATCACCCACTTCACTCCGTCGGGGATTGAGACGATCTTGAGTTGGGCGGCATGCCCATTCGCTGCGGCTTGAAGCTCCTCCACTACGCGGATCAGGGTTTCGTCATCCCGGGGGATGAGTTTCCCGCACTGATTCAGGCTCGGCTCCCTCGGCCCGGCCGCCTCGGGCCAGTAGGCACCTCGATTGGGCTCCTGCAGTGCCTCCCGTTGCCCCAACTCACGCAACCGCAGAAAGGCCTCGTGACTTACGCTAAATTCGTCGTAGCTCGTGTTGATAAGAATTTTCTTCATGTGCGCTCCTCTGGTGATTCAAGTGCGGCCGGTCGAACGGTTCGACCATCCAGCCTGCCATAGAAGGTGCCCGCCGTCTGTCATGGCATGAGGATGACCATTCGTCTAAGAGGCTGGCTCGGCATCCTTGTATCCAAGATAGTTCCCCGACCAATGGGAGTACCGGCGGTTGGCCCAGGTGCTCACTTCATCCTTGTCGCGGTCTCCATACCGCGCCTGGAGAACGATCCCGAACCTGCCCAGATCACCTTGAATGTCGATGAGGTCCTGCTCCGTGATCTTTTCCCACTTCGCCTTGAGCGGGGCCTTGAGTTGATCCCAGAATTGTCCGAACTGCTCTTGGTTCATCTTGAACTCCTTGGTGAGAATGTGGGAGCCTCCCGCTCCCTCGACGTCAACACGCACTCCTGCGTGTTCCGGGAGGGAGTTCAGCGACAGAGGCTCAGGCGTAGAAGCAGCGGAGACCGGGGAATCAGACGCGCAGGGACCGCACAGGAGAGGACGCGCGAACGATAGACAGTCGGCGTAGCTTAGTACGTCGCACGCCCAGCCTACAGATCGGGACATGGCCTGTCAATCGAGATCACCGGACGAGGCCCCGCCCTTCTGTCATGATGTGGCGTCCTTCGTCTCACCGGCGGCGTGAGGCCCGCATCGATCGCGCACATCAGGGCGAACCGGCGTTGAACCTGTCACGGGGCCTCCCTTGCGAAGTACCAGATCGTGTGTTAAGGTTTTTACCTGAGACTACGCTGACTGTCCTATCTTTCGCGCTCCCCGATCCTTCCCACGCGTGACCGATTCTTCAGTCTCTTCCGGCGGCTCACTGCATGGTGCCATCACCTGCAGCCGATCCGTTCACGTGGGTAACGTCGGTGGCATGACGACGGTGCCTTTCGCTCATACAGGGGGAACCATGGACATTAACACTCTCACCTTCGCGTTCGTGCTCGGTGCGCTGGCCATCGTCGGGGTGATCGTTTATAAAAAGGGCCGGTAGCCATCCGTAGACATTATGACCCGCATACCCGGGCCATCAACCGGCAGTCACATCGCAGTGACCACCAGTTCGAGCACCGTACTGAGCGGGAACGACGCAGGACCGGTGTGGCGCGAACGCTCACCGTCACGCCAGGTCGTATATCACGATTTCCCGGGATGTGATGTCGACTCCCTCATTCGCTATCCGCGCCTATCCTATGGTAGGCTGACTGACGGTTTCGGGTTCGTGCTGCGCGGTTTCGCCGAGCAGTTTCTGATCAGTCCGTCCAGGTTCGTGGTTTCCTGCAACCCGTTCTCCGTGATCAGTTCTCGACCACCAGTGGCGGGCTGAAGCAATCGCCGGACCTGACATGGTTGAGTCTCACTCGGCAGCCGTTCAGGAGAAAAGTAGTCTCCCGTCCTCACCATAGGCGTTGTGCCCCAACGAGAGGAGTAACATCGTGAAGTCTTTTGGATCCTGGGGCGCCGGTAAGACCTCGCGCAAGCGCAAACGGGCTGTTCTGAAAACCAGAATCCGGTGGGACCTGCTGGGGCTTCAGGATCCCGGTCGCGTGGCACCGACACCATCGATGGAGGACATCCGCCGCCAGATCATCTCGATGTCGAGTCAGGGACTGGGCGCACGCTCGCGGTCCGAGGAAGATAGTGCGTCCGGTCATTCAACCGCTCACAAACCTGTAGTGAACCGCAAACGGCGACACGGCCCTATGAGATAGCGAGACTTTCTGCGCTCAGGTTCCGTACGCCAAGGAGGGCATCATCGGAGGACCAGGCAAAACAACGATGGCAAAACGTGATCGCGAGAAAGCGCGTCAACAGAAGCAGCGCGAAAAGGAGGAGCAGCGAGCGCAGCGCAAGGCCAACAAGCGCGAGCGGCGTTCCACCCGGGAGGGCGAAGACCCCGACCTCGCCGGTCTCACTTGGGGCCCCCAGCCTCCGCTCTACTGAGGCCGGTCACACGTGGATCGATATCCCACCGACGCTGAGGGATTCAGCACTCAGTTCGGTCCTCTCTCTCAATGAGCAGGCCATTCAACATACGCTCTGCACCTGGGCTGTCGCACTGTCTCGTAATGAGGCCAACGTCAGGTTCTTGCATTCCTTCAAAGTGGATCGGCGAGCGCTTTCCTCGTCGATCCACATGGAACAGACTCAATCCAGTTCGTCGATCTCTGCCATAGCCCTTGCCTCCTTCCCCCTCGTCAGGTAGACCGCACAATCTTTTCTCTGGGCGCACTCTTGCTACGCGCTGCCCGCCTAGCTGCCGTTTATACGGCGCCGTCTCCTCCCGGAGTCCTCAACCTGACTCCCGATGATTTCTACCCTCTGCATCTGGGATCGGCAACAGGGATCGGTCCCGCTGCAGTCTGGATGCGTGCAGCGGAATCGGAACTCTAGCCATCGCACGGATGGGGTGAAGGGCCCGAGCATTAGACCAAAGCGATGCACGGCTGCCATCACGCCGCCAGCTGCGATCAACTCTTGCGTCACCCACCGCTCGTCCTGATCAGTTTTCCAGGTTAGCTCGCCCGAGCAGTTCGTTCTGATGCTGAGGCGATCACCAACGCGGAGAGATCGGATCGGCCTGGCAAAAGTCCAGATGAGAGCATGAGGCACGATGGCGTCATCGAGATCCCGGGGTGGCTTGCGCCGGAGAGCCTGATAGACTGCTTTCACATGATTCCGAAAGAGGTCATCGAACTCTGCATCGGAATCTGAAGCCTGATCCTCGCCAAACCACCAGAACCAATCACTACCCTCGGCGGCATAGAGCGCTTGAAAGGCTCGGGGATGTTTCTGCGGTGTGGCCTTCACGCGGGTTACCCACTCCCGGGCTTCGCGGAGATAATCCCATCCGCGGTTTTCCTCGACCTCGCCGATCCACGTGCCCAGATCATTCCCCCTTACCGAACCGTTCTCGTCGATCCAGCTCGCCTCGCATAGCTCATAGACCTTGGGCAATGTCGCGAGGGGATGAGCCGGCACATGCCTTGCGGGATTGCCTTCAAGATATTCTCGGAAGGTGACGGTTCTGATCTCCGGATCAACGGTCAGCGCCGCATACAGGGCATGGAGGAACGGGCGAGCTTGTTGTGGGTACGCACCCCAGGCATTCTCCCCATCCAGGATGATAGAAATGATACGGTTCGCAGGATCGTTCACCTGCCAGGCAAACCGCTCCTTAAGATTTCGTATGAAGTCAGCGGCTGCCAGTTCAGAATCTCGGTACTCCTGGTAGTGAAAACCGATCTTGTCTGACAGTAGAGCATCGCGGAAAAAAACGGCGACTCCACGGCCTTGCTCATCTTCGGCCCGATAGGTGTGGCATAGGACATTTGGGTCCTGGACGTGGTAGCCATACCGACCCGATCGCGCCAGCACCCCTTGATCAGTCGCGATCCAATGCACGTTTGCCTCTGCGAAGACCGAGAGCACTGACTGACCTACCGCACCTTCGGCCGGCCATATTCCGGCTGGAGGATGCGCGAAACGCTCCTGATAGAACTGCACTGCCTGGTGGAGCTGCGCCGCGGCGTCCTCCGGATGATGGAACCGTGTGGGATGCACCGCGCCATGACGGTCAATGGTGGCGCGATCCGAATCGACAAGAATCGGGAGGATCGGATGATAGAACGGGGTCGTAGAGACCTCGATCTGGCCGAGATCTTGAAGCTGCCGGTGAATGGCAACGACATTGCGCAGGATCTTCAGTTGCTCCGTGATCATCTGTTCAATCTCGCGCGCCGTATAACCGGCACCTTTTTCGATGAAACGCCGAACCGAAACGGTATTGCCATCTGGCAACGCCACCGCCTCCTCTTGAAACTCCGGACCGAACCAGGCCAGGTTGAACCACATCTGCAGGTCGGTCAGATCCTGGGTCGTGAAGGAATCCCCGTTCCGACGTTGTTCAAAAAGCTCACGATAGCGGGGCCATAGAAAGATCTGGGTGTGCCAGTTTGCCTCAAAGAACGTGCTGAGCAACTCCTCCCGTTCGGCGGCTGTGAGGCGGCGGGCTAGGATGCGCGTCAGATCCAGCGCACGGTCGGTCGCATCCCGCTCGGCATAGTCCTCCAGTTGCCACAGAAGGACCGGAGTGAGGTTGATCGTCAGATGAACCTCCGGATGGTGTTTCAGCAAGGCAGCCATGGCATAGTAATCGCGAATGGCGTGCAACCGCACCCACGGCAACCGGTAGGAGCCTTGCGGTTGTTTAGCCTGCAAATTCTTGTACAGCGGCTGGTGCTGGTGCCACAGAATCGCCAGATGAATCTTGGGGCCTACTTGAAAAGTGAAGAGACCTGCGTCGCATGGTCCAGCCGGGGAGCTCCCGTGCACCCGGTACTCCACCCGATCTCCATCCGCAAACGGCCCCACGTTGAGGAACCAATAACTATTGGCGTCGCGGTTGACGTTCCACGTGCCGTGTACGTGCCCCGCTTCCTCCGTCCCGTCTGGATGCACGACCCGAAGGTCGATCCAGGTTCGCTGCCCCTCCTCAACGGGCCATGTGCCGAGCTGAAGATTGACGTTCTGTCCCGCACTGATATGGAACGGAAACCGAGGCGTGTCCGATGCGAGATGCCAGATCACCATCGTCAGCGACTCTCCTGCTCTATCCGTCTCATCGTGCCATACAGCTGTTGCGCTGACGATCAGCCCATCAGCTGCCCGGCTCCTTGCCCAGCTGTTCTCGTGCCTGTTTCCTCCATCGCGGGAAAAAGGCGGGCGTCGCCGCCGCATAGCGATCATAGGCCTCACCGAATTCCGCACGGACCTCCGCCTCCTCTTTGTGCGCGAGATTGACATACACCCCCACCAGCACGGGGAACATGACGAGTGTGGGAATGGTGGGCCACTGCAGGAGAAAGCCGAGCATGATCACGATGAAGGCCGCATACTGAGGATGTCTCATCCGGGCATAGGGTCCGGTCGTGGCCAGGGTCTGGGTCTGTCGTGCCTGATATAAGACGCGCCAGGAGGCCGCCAACACGATGAGTCCCGCAAAGACCAGCACCTCGCTGAAAATGTGCAAGGGATCACTATGCGCATGGCCTTTGCTGCCTAGTAGGGTGTGCCAAAGATGGCCGGTTTCATGAGCGAACAGATTCACCTCGGGATACTGACTCGCCAACCATCCGGAGAGCAGATAGATGGTCAAGGGAAACCCGTACATCTCTGCAAACAGGGCCACGATAAACGCTGAGAAGGCACCTAGGGACCGCCAATCCCGCGTCGTCCTCGGACGCGTGAAACTGAACGCGAAGAGGATAAACACCGTCGAATTGATGACCACGAGAGACCACAACCCATACGCTGGTCCTTCATCCATGAGGGTGTCCTCCCACGTTGCCCTGTGACTCAGCCTGTGTCCTGTCTCGCTGAGGTTCTGAGTTGTACCTACCGTGTCGCCCGTGCAGGAGGAGATGGAATAACGGACAGGCAAGGAGCAATACGTACGGCAACGCCCCGAAGAGATGGGCCCGGTGCTCGGTGAGCATGAAAAATCCAAGGACGGCCAGAAAGGCGCATGCCAGAATCAATCGCGATGAGCGGCTCCCCATCGGTCATCCCTCCTCTCGGTAACGCACACGATGGCCTTCCATGCTATCTGAAAAGAAAGTTCTCCGTGAATCTCGACAACCCCCTGCTTCCCCTCCTCGCTCCTATCAGAGGACATCGTCTCTTACACATAGGCGTTGGCGGCATATTGCTGGACCATCCGGTGAGTGTTGAAAAACGAGGCGTTGAACGCAATGGTGGACCGCATGACCTCGGTCCATCGTTCGGGGCGCTGATAGAATAAGGGCGCAATCACCCCGCGCAGCTTGTCGTATAATTCTCGAGCGTCGGTCGCGCTGCTTCCTTCCTGTGAAGCGACGTCGGAAGACCTGCGACTCAGAGACCACCCCGTGATGCCTTCGATAGAGCCTTCGACCCACCATCCGTCGAGGACGCTCAAGCTGGGGATCCCGTTGTGTGCGGCCTTCATCCCGGAAGTTCCAGAGGCTTCCAAAGGTGGGAGCGGGGTATTCAACCATAGATCGACGCCTTGGGTGAGGAACTTGGCCAACTCCAGGCCGTAGTCCTCGACGTACGCGATCGGAATCTCCGGCTTGAGCTGCTCGGCGATGCGGATGATCCGTCGAATGATCTCTTTCCCCGGTTCGTCCTTGGGATGAGCCTTTCCCGCAAAAATAAACTGGAGCGGGCCGACTGTGTGGGCAATGTCGAGCAACTGGCTCGGCTCCAAAAAAACGAGATCTGCCCGCTTATACTGGGTGGCTCTTCGAGCAAATCCGATGGTCAGCCCATCGTCGCGGAAGGGCAACGACGTCTGTCGCCGGATCTCCTCAAGCAAATGTGTCTTCGCTTGAACATGCGCAGCCCATATCTCTCGGGTCGGAATACTGATGGCATGGCGGAGGGCGAAGGAGTCCGTTCGCCAACCGGGAATATGACGGTCATACAACTGCTGGAAGCTGGGAGCCGTCCAGGTAACCGAATGCACGCCGTTTGTAATGGAGTCGATGGCGTACCCTGGGAACATTTCCTGCGAAACTTCCCCGTGGCGCTTCGCGACCCCATTCACGTAGGAGCTCATATTCAAGGCCAGGAGCGTCATGTTCAGCCGGTCTCTCCCCCCCAGCATTTGCAGCGCTTCCAGCGGCGCCTTGTCGCCGAGCATCTGCTTCACGAGCTCATACGAGAACTGATCATGGCCGGCCGACACGGGGGTGTGCGTGGTGAAGACGCAGTCCCGTCTTACTCCGTCGAAATCCCATGCCGCCTGCTCCCTCTGTTTGCGCTCTGCTAGCAACTCAAGAGCCAGTAAGGCCGCATGGCCTTCGTTCATATGGAACCGTTCAAGTTGGGTGTAGCCAAGAGCTCGAAGCATTTTGACCCCGCCGACGCCTAAGACAACTTCCTGAGCCAAACGGTACCGTTCGTCGCCACCATACAGATACCCGGTCAGCTCCCGATCGCTCGCCGCATTCTCCTCGACATTCGTATCTAAGAGCACCAAGGGAATCACATAGCCCGTAAGGCCAGTGATGTCGTACTGCCATGCTCGAACCGCGACGGAGCGGCCTTCAATGGACACGTGGATCGTCGGAGGGAGCAACCGGGCGAATTGTGTGGGATCCCACTGCACGGGCCGCTCGTGCTGACCACCGCATTCATCCAGCTGCTGTACGAAGTACCCGCGTGTGTAGAGGATGCTGACGGCGACGAGAGAAATCTTGAGGTCTGCACAGGATCGCAACGTATCACCAGCCAGGACACCTAAGCCTCCACTGTACGTCGGCATGCTTCCATCGACCGCAACCTCCATCGAAAAATAGGCGATGCGTCTGGCCACATCCACGATGTCCGGGGCCGCTCCCGCGGATAGGGCCGCATAGCGTTCCGGTGTGGTCAAGAAAGTTCGCTTACAGAGTTCGGAGCAGAACCGTAACTCTCGTCCCTGATAGACGACAACGAGTCCTTCACCAACCGGAATCATCATGCCGCAGACTGGATCCTTCACGATGTTCATCCGTTCCTCAACTTCTGCACCTCTCCACGTTCAGGCATAACGCTCCATAGAAACGAGCGAAGAAATCACAGCCGTACTTTCCGCAGTCGCAAGGCATTGGCGATGACGGACACTGAACTCAGGCTCATCGCGGCGCCGGCCAAGATCGGGCTGAGCAGCAGGCCGAAGAACGGGTACAGCATCCCCGCCGCCACCGGAATACCCAGCGCGTTGTAGAGAAAGGCAAAAACCAGATTCTGCCGGATGTTCCGCATGGTGGCACGGCTAAGGTGAATCGCTTTGGCGATGGCACGCAGGTCGCCTTTGACAAGGGTGACGCCGGCACTTTGCATGGCGACGTCCGTACCGGTACCCATCGCAATACCGACTTCCGCTTCACTGAGGGCGGGGGCATCGTTGATGCCGTCGCCAGCCATCGCGACGTGCGTGCCTTCCGCCCGCAACTTCTTCACATGGCTGGCTTTGCCTGCTGGTTCGATGTCCGCTTCCACTGCATCCAAGCCGAGTGCCTTCGCCACGGCGTCGGCGGTGCGGCGGTTGTCGCCTGTGAGCATGACCAGTTTCAGGCCGAGCCTGTGGAGTTCTCGGATGGCTTCGGCGGTGGTGGACTTGATCGGATCGGCCACAGTGAGAATACCCGCAGGTTTGCCATCTACCGCGACATACATCGCGGTCTTGCCTTCTTCTTGAAGTGTGACGGCCAAGGCTTCGAGGGGTTCCAGACCGGTAATCTTTTCGTGCCGCAGAAAACCCGGTTTTCCGACCAGCACCGGACGGGCGGACACGATCCCACGTACACCGCCTCCCGTCACCGAGCGGAAGTCCGTCACGCCTTCAATGGTGAGGCCGTGGTCCTTCGCGCCCTGAACAATCGCCGAGGCAAGCGGGTGTTCGCTACCCTGTTCCAACGACGCCGCAAGTCGCAGCACGTCCTTCGCATCGAACCCCTCGGTTGGCAGCACATCCATGAGCTTGGGCTTCCCCTCCGTGAGCGTGCCTGTCTTGTCCACGACGAGCGCGGTGACTTGCCCCAACCGTTCGAGCGACTCGGCATTCTTCACGAGCACGCCTTCCTGCGCGCCGCGACCGACGCCGACCATGATGGACATCGGCGTAGCCAGCCCCAATGCGCAGGGGCAAGCGATAATGAGCACGGCCACGGCATTGACGATGGCGTAGGCGAGTCTTGGTTCGGGCCCCAGTCCCAGCCAGAGGATGAACGTGAGTGCCGATACAGCGAGCACAATTGGTACAAAGATGCCCGAGACCTTGTCAGCAAGACCCTGGATGGGCGCGCGGCTGCGCTGGGCTTCGGCGACCATGTTCACGATCTGTCCGAGCAAGGTGTCGCGGCCGACCCGCTCGGCGCGCATGATGAAGCTGCCAGGACCATTGACGGTGCCGCCGGTGACTTTGTCGCCGACAATCTTTTCTACCGGGAGTGGCTCGCCGGTGACCATGGACTCTTCCACACTGGAATGTCCTTCGATGACTTCACCATCGACGGGCACTTTGTCACCCGGCACCACTCGCAACCGGTCGCCGACGTTCACCTGATCGAGCGGGACTTCACGATCCCCTCCCTGCGCGACCAGCCGTGCCGTGGGCGGCGCGAGGTTGAGTAATGCTCTAATAGCGCTGCCCGTACGGCTGCGGGCTTCGAGTTCGAGCACCTGGCCGAGGAGAACCAACACAATGATCACCGCCGCGGCCTCAAAGTAGATCGCGACGTTGCCTTCGTGCCGCATCGCGGGTGGGAAAAGATCGGGGGCAAGCATGGCCACGGCGCTGAAGACGAACGCGGCGCCCACACCGATGGCAATCAGCGTGAACATGTTCAAATTACGCGTCACGAGGGAGCGCCAGCCACGGTGGAAAAACGGCCAGCCAGCCCACAGAACTACGGGCGTGGTGAGGCCAAACTGTATCCAGCGCGAGGCGTGACCCTCCACCCAGGACTGTCTGCCCAGTGCTGGGATCGCATGAGCCATCGCGAGGACTAACACCGGCAACGTCAGCACGGCACCGATCCAGAAGCGCTTGGTCATATCACGCAACTCGGCGTTCTCTTCCTCATCCGTACCCGCCATCGCCATCCTTAGTTCCAGTGCCATACCGCATTTGGGGCAAGTGCCAGGATGGTCTTGCTGCACTTCCGGATGCATCGGGCAGGTATACAGGGGGTGGCCCACCTCGGGTGAGATTCTGGCCTGTTCCCTCTCCAACCTCATGCCACACTTCGGACAATTGCCCGGCTTCTCAGATTCCACGCCGGGGCACATCGGACAGAAGTATGACGCGGGAATCCGCGCTGTGGAACGGTCGGTTGACGCAGCTGCGGGAGGAGGAGGCTGACAGCAGCCGTGAGGGTCTTCGCCGTGCTTGATGGTGGCGGGGACCGAGAGAAACTTCCGTCGACAATGCTCGCTGCAGAAGTAGAATGTCTGTCCGTCGCGCTCGGCACGGAATGTCGATGAGTCGTCCACCGGCATGCCACATATCGGATCTGTGCTCATAGCTCAGTCTTTCGTGACCGCTGGGCATGGCGCACGACCTTCGCCGTCTCCAACATGACCAACGGAATAGCGCCCACAGCAAGAAGCACGAAGCAATCGGCGAGTGACAGAAAGGACGTCTTCAGGAAGCGGCCCAGCATGGCGTCGTGGTGACTCCATACTTGAAGCCCGAAAGACACCGACACGACGATGGCCAGATTGATGTTCGAGAGTAGTGAGATGCGCCAGACAGGCTTGGTTTCACTCCGACCGCCGAAGGCCCGCAGGAGTTCGGCGAACACCAACGTGGCAAAAGCCATGGTTTGGGCCATTTCTTCGGTTCCCGTCTTCAAGCCGTAGAGGTACACCATGAATGACACGCCCGCCGTGAGGCAGCCGGTAAGGAACATCGTAACGAGAAAGTTTCGGTCGGTGATGCGCTCGGATCGACGACGCGGGCGTCGTGTCATCAGATCGGGGTCGATGGGATCGGTGGCGAGGCAGAGTGCGGGCAAGCCGTCGGTGACGAGATTGATCCAGAGCAGGTGAATCGCCAGGAGAGGAGTCGGGAGACCTACGACCACGCAGAGGGTCATCAGGAGCAATTCCCCCGTGTTGCCTGCCAGCAGATATTGAAGCGTCTTACGGATGTTGTCGTAGATGCCGCGGCCTTCTTCGACGGCGGCGACGATCGAGGCGAAGTTGTCATCGGTGATGATTATGTCCGACGCTTGTTTGGTGACTTCCGTGCCTGATTGCCCCATGGCAATGCCGATGTCGGCGCCTTTGATGGCGGGGGCGTCGTTGACGCCGTCGCCCGTCATCGCGACCACCGCATCGATCGCTTTCCAGGTACGAATGATGCGCAGTTTGTGTTCGGCAGTAACGCGAGCGTACACCGCGACTCGCTGCACGCTCTTCCGTAGCTCTATCTCGGAGAGCTTGTCCAGCTCTGGCCCAGAAAGGACCATGTCGCCACCCGACGCAATGCCGAGTTCATGCGCGATGGCCATCGCGGTGTGCGGGTGGTCTCCGGTAATCATCACCACGCGAATCCCGGCAGCGCGACATTTCGTGACGGCCTCTTTGGCCTCCTGACGCGGCGGGTCATACATCCCCGACAAACCGACGAACACGAGGTTGCGCTCCACGATCGATGCGGTGAGGTCGATGGCCGATGCGCTGCCCAGGTCACGATACGCTGAACCAATCACGCGCAGAGCGTGCTGCGCCATCACATCGTTATGCGCCACAATATTCCGGCGATCTTGCTGGGTCAGGGGACGGACTCCGGCGGTGGTATAGAAGCTTTCGCAGCGCTCTAATAGCACGTCGGGAGCCCCGTTGATAAAAGCGCGCAGATTCCCGTCCGGCATCCGGCGGACGACTGTACTCCGTTTGCGATCGGAGTCGAACGGGAATTCGTGCTGTTTCGGGAAGTCCTGTTCGATGCGCTCCCCGTTTCCTCCTGCCTTGCGACCGGCAGCGAGCAAGGCGCCTTCGGTAGGGTCGCCGATAACATTCCACGTCCCGCCTTCCTGGACGAGATGGGCGTTGTTGCAGCCGAGGAGGATGGTCGCCAGTTCACGCAACGCTGCGGTATCCTGCGCGTCCGTTTTCCTGCCCTCGACGCACACGTCACCATCCGGCCCGTAGCCTTCGCCAGTGACGTTGTAGCGTTGGCCTGCGACGTAGAGAGACCGCACGGTCATTTTGCCGACCGTCAATGTGCCGGTCTTGTCCGTACAGATGACCGTGGTTGAACCGAGTGTCTCGACCGCCGGCAGTTTGCGCACGAGCGCGCGGCGGCGGGACATCCGCAAGACCCCGAGTGCAAGTGCCACCGTGACGACAGCGGGGAGCCCTTCCGGCACGGCGGCCACTGCGAGGCTGACCGAGGTCATGAAGAACTCGAAGGGTGGTATTCCGCGCAGCAACCCCAGCCCGAACAGCACCGCGACGATGGCCAAGGTTGCCCACACGAGGAGATGCCCGAACGAATCAAGCTTCTTCTGCAGAGGCGTGCCTGTCTCCGTCCCAGCCTCTTCTATAAGTCCGGCGATGCGCCCCAGTTCCGTATTCATTGCCGTAGCCACCACGACCGCCCGTCCGGTACCCGCCGCGACGCTGGTTCCCATAAAGACCATGTTTTCGCGGTCGCCGAGCGGGATGTCCATCTGCTCCAACGCGGCGGTCTGCTTGGTCACCGCATGCGATTCGCCGGTCAGTGCCGACTCGATACACTTGAGCGAAGCCGCCTCCATGAGTCGTGCGTCGGCCGCCACCAGATCGCCGGCTTCCAGCGCGAGGATGTCACCTGCAACGACGGCAGAAGCGGGAATCGAAGTGACCTGTCCGTCACGCTGAACCGTGGCGTGGGGCGAAGTCATCTTTTTGAGCGCCGCGATAGATTTCTCGGCTTTGAATTCCTGATAGAAGCCGATCACGGCGTTGAGGATGACAATGGTCAGGATGGCGATGGTGTCCATCCATTCCCCCAGCAGGCCGGAGATCACAGCCGCGGCGATGAGAACCCAGATGATCAGACTCTTGAACTGGGCAAGGAATATTTGAAGCGGGCTGATGGGTTGGCTTTCTTTCAACTCGTTCGGGCCGTTTGCGGCAAGTCGACGCGCGGCCTCCAACGAAGAAAGTCCGGAGGCTGTGGAGCCGAGTTGGATCAACACTCCCTCGGCCGACTGGGTGTGCCAGGCGTTGGCTTTGGGTTGCGCGTCAATGACAGGGGCAGTGGTCATGCGGGGGCTTCTTTCGGAACCAGTCATTGCGTGGGGATCCTCTTCCGCTCTTCTATCGTGAAGTAAAAGTCTAGGACGATGATGAGAGCACTCGAAGCATTCGGTCTGTTCATTCCTAGTTGGACTTCACGCCGTGCGCTCCAGATGTCCGTTGTTCCTTCCACCACCACCACATGACATAGACAGACGGAATGACCAATAGCGTGAGGACCATGGCGGACAACACTCCGCCGACCATCGGAGCGGCCAGCCGTTTCATCACGTCCGCCCCGGTTCCTGTCGCCCACATGACCGGAATCAGACCGAGAATGTTGGCCAACCCCGCCATGGCCATTGGACGGATGCGCTCGACCGCGCCCCGATGCACGGTCTCGATCAGGTCCTCGCGCGTCCGCAATCGTCCAGCCGCGCGACGCCGTCTGCAGGCTTCATCGAGATAGGCCAGCATCACCGCGCTGGTTTCGGCGGCCACCCCCGCCAACGCAATGAGGCCGACCCAGACGGCGATGCTCATGTTGTAGCCGAGCCACACCATGTACCACACGCCGCCGACCAGAGAGAGCGGCACCCCCAACATGACCATGAGAGTTTCCGCCACGGAGCGGAACGTGAAGTAGAACAGCACGAAGATGATCGCGATGGTTAACGGAACGAAGATCGTCAGTCGCTCCCTGACCCGTTGCATGAACTCGTACTGGCCGGACCAGGCGATGGTGTACCCGGCGGGCAACTCCACTTTCTCTTCCACCACCCGCTTGAGGTCATCCACATAGCTCCCGACATCCCGCCCGCGCATATCGACGAACACATAACCGGCCAACATGCCGTCTTCATCGCGGATCATCGGCGGCCCTTGGAGGAATCGGAGCGTGGCCAGCTGCGCGATGGGAACTTGCGCGCCAGTCGGCGTTGCCACCAGCACTCGCCGCAGCTTCTCGGGATCGTTCCTCAGCTCGCGGAGATAGCGGACGTTAATAGGGTAGCGTTCACGCCCTTCGATGGTGGTATCGATGTTTTCCCCCCCGATCGCTGACTCGATGATTTGCCCCACATCCATCACTGTCAGCCCGTAGCGGGCGATTTCCTCCCGGTTAATATCGAAATCGAGAAAATAGCCACCCGACACGCGCTCCGCATAGACGCTTTTCGTGCCAGGCACCTCTTGCAGCACCATCTCTAGGTGTTTGCCGATTTGTTCAATCTGCCGCAGATCAGGCCCGAAGATCTTGATGCCCACCGGTGTGCGCACGCCCGTGGTCAGCATATCCGTGCGGGCTTTGATAGGCATGGTCCAGGCGTTGGTCACACCCGGGATCTGAAGAGCCTGATCCATCTCATCGGTCAAACTCTCATACGTCACGCCCGCTCGCCATTGCGTCTTCGGTTTCAGTTCGATCACTGTCTCGATCATGCTGAATGGAGCCGGGTCGGTCGCAGTATCAGCCCGGCCTGCCTTTCCGAAGACCCGCTCGACCTCCGGGAACCTTTTCAAGGTTCGATCCAATTGTTGCAGCAGTTTGGAAGCCTCCGTGACTGAAATGCCAGGAAGGGTGGTCGGCATGTAGAGAATCGTGCCT
This sequence comes from Nitrospira sp., assembly GCA_035620635.1. Taxonomy (GTDB): domain Bacteria; phylum Nitrospirota; class Nitrospiria; order Nitrospirales; family Nitrospiraceae; genus Nitrospira_D. The sequence goes on from DASPGL010000052.1 coordinate 17,181, forward strand.
TCATACAATGGCGGCATGAACTCCGTGCCCATTCGTTGGAACGCAGGAACCACTGTGAGGGTCAGCCCGATGGCCACAACAATCACCGCCACCCGATACCGCAGCGCCAGCCGCAGCATAGGCGCATAGAGCCGTTGCAACAGCCGGCTCACGGGATGCCGCTGCTCGGTCATGATGCGGCCGCGAATGAGCATCGCCAGCAGGGCCGGGATCAGTGTGATCGCCAGGAGAGCGCTCATCGCGATGGCCAGGTTCTTCGTCCAGGCCAGCGGTTTGAACAGGCGCCCTTCCTGTTCCTCCAACGTGAATACGGGCATGAAGGCGATGGCGATGACGAGCAGGGAAGCGAAAATCGCGGGACCGACTTCTTTGGCCGAGTCGATCAGAACCTGCGTCCGATCGCCGACTCGTCCTGCTCGCTCCCATTCCTCCAACCGTTTGTGCGCGTTGTCCACCATGACGATCGCCGCATCCACCATGTCGCCGATGGCCACGATGATCCCGCCGATGGACATGATGTTCATCCCGATGCCCATGAGATACATCGGAATGAACGCGAGCAGGACGGCCAAGGGTAACGTCAGGATCGGCAACAAGGCGGAACGGAAGTGCAGCAAAAATCCAACAATCAACACGCTCACGACAATCAGTTCCTCGATAAGGTTCTCCTGGGCTGTGGCAATCGACTCCCGGATGAGGTCGCTGCGGTCGTACGTCGTGACGACCTTCACACCCTTGGGCATGGACGGTTCTAATTCCTTGAGCTTGGCCTTGATCCGTTCAATGACTGCCAGGGCATTCTCCCCGAACCGCATGATGACGACCCCGCCAACCACTTCTCCCTTCCCATCCAGTTCGACCAGCCCGCGCCGCATGTCGGGGCCGAGTCGGACTGTGGCGACGTCACGGAGTAAAATAGGCGTT
>DASPGL010000053.1:0-8530 GCA_035620635.1 Nitrospira sp.
TGATGCTTGTACTTGTTACCACCGGCACTCCTGCGATGACAGCGGTCGCCTGGTTGTCTGCGGTGATCACAACATCGTAGGTTCCTGGAGCAAGGCGGGCGAGAAAGAATTCTCCAGTAGTTGCGTTCGGCACCGCCGATCGAACAATGTTCCCGCCCATTTGGGCAGACACGATGACGTTGTTGGCGTTGGCCTGTCCGGGGAAAAGAGCGGTGTCGATGAAGCCCCGAATACCGTTCAACTCGAAGGGAATGACCTGGATAACCGGCTTAAGTTTGTATTTGCCACTCCCGGTCTTCACGATCGATGTACAGGCGTCGAAGTCCAGGAGCAGGTCGACACGCTGTCCCTGGTTCACCGTAAACGGGTGAATGAGCTTGATGCCGCTCTGCACGGCACTGTGCGTATCAAGCGCGACCTCTGTGTTCGTGCCAGAGAGGACGACAGAGTTTTCAGGAGGAAAAGCACCACTATTGCGAATCAACACCAGCCTCACCTGGGTGTATTGCCCAGCTGGAAGTGGAGTTACGCCGAGCTCTTCGAGCGCGAGATTCGGTTGCGTCGGATCGTTAAGATCGAGCAGGTTGATTTTCCGCGGTGGAACCAAAGCGATCGTGCTCCAGCCTGCTGTGTTCTCGTTTGCCGAGTTGCTTTGATGCACGCGCACTTTGTCGACGGTGACATTGACTTCATCAAACCCGCAGGCCGGGGCATCGGTCAGCGAGACGCTGAGCGAGCCAAGCGACGTCCCACCGCCTCCGTCACCGCCACATCCGGAGACAATCGCGGTCAGCAGAAATCCCAGCAGCCACATCGACGATGTTGGAAAGGATTTAAACATCATACGTTACCACCTGTGACGTTGAATTTATCTTGCACCCCCAATGATGAGAAGCGGAACTTCTTCACCTGATTCAAGGGTGGCAAGCAAGTTACGTGCTATTCCGCTAACGCTTGGACAAACCGTATGACCTTCCCCCCTTAGAGAACCGTCCCTCCGGCTTACTTAAGTAAGCCCCCGTCGCCAGATCTGACAGCTTCCAGGCCATTCCCGTCGTCTTACATAACGACTCTCACGGGCCCTGACACCCACACAATCCCCCTTTGGTAGGTGACTCTGTGCAGGTGTTCTCCTACACCATCATCGGAGGTCCGTACACGAGAGTAGGATGATTCGCGCGTGAGCGGAAGGACGGGGGACCTTGCCGGTTCGACAGGAGGGTACGACTAGGCGATCTGCTTTCTCAAATGCCCCCAGTAGGCCGTCCCTGAATAGCCGCAGGCGGCGGTACCGGTGGTCATCACCATAATTTGATACACCTTGCTGCGAGGGATTTTCACCTTCACCGCGGGGTTCAACAGATCGGGCGAATGCAGCGCGAGCTTCAAGGATTCGCCCGCGGAAAGAATCGGCCACATGCAGGAGAGCCGGAGCCGAGTTTCGTCGCGGGGAATTGCCATCGTATAGAGCCACCCCTGGTCCAGATGCTCCACCGCCAGGCGAACAAGCCGGCTGAGCACCGGTCTGAAGCGCGGGAGGCTGTTCTGGTCCAAGAGATCCTGCGGCGTCAGTCCGACATCTGCCAGCATCGATTCCGGCACATAACAACGCCCCTTCGCAAGATCATGCGCGACATCTTTCACCACGTTCGTCAGTTGGAGCCCCTTCCCGAACCGCACGCCGAATTCCGACATCTCCCGCACGTTCCATGAAGCCAGTGCCTTGCGATGTGCACACATCAGATCGGTCCAGAACTCGCCGACGCACCCAGCCACGTAATACGTGTAGCGGTCCAGGTCATCAAGCGTCTTCAAGGCGACCAGACCTTCGCGACCTTTTCCGGGAAAGGCGCTCAGGTCCATCTCCATCCCCTGCGTGAGCGTGGTCATCAGTTGTCGCACACGGCGCCGGTCGTCCGGCGAAAACTCCAGGAAGATCCGGAAACACTCGTCCAACCGATCGAGGAGTACCCGTTCGGCTGACTCCTGCTGGATCGGCCCCACAGCCTGTTGAATGTTCTGCACCTGCGCCCAGACAATCTGATCGCTGACGAACTGCCCTTTGAGCTGGCTGAGAAAATCAAGGCGCCGCGGCCGGTCGATCAAATCCGAGTCGGCAATCGTATCGGCCGCCCGGGCGAAGAGATACGCCAGGCTGACTTGATCACGGACATCAGCGGGCACCACGACCAGAGTCGTGTAAAACAGCCGCGAGACCTGCTTGAGGAGGTCGCGCAGCAGCTCCTGTTTGGGCGAGGCGGTAGTCGTGGCGAGACCTATCCCGTGACTTCCAATATTCCCTCCATCCCCTTGTCACGATGGCTGGGCAGGGGCCAGAGGCGTTTATCACAATAGATAGAGAACCTGCCGGTGTGTGTCGGCGTGAAGGTGACGGTCACGGTCCTCCCGGCGCTGACATCCTGCTCGATCGACAGGCTCCCGGCCGGATCGATGATGATGAAGTTATGAGGTGTAATCGTGGCAACGCTCGTCAGCGTCAACTCGACCGGTTTCCCGACGTGGACGATCAAGTGGCTGGGCGTGTAGGAGTAACTATCGAGGATCACGGTGGCCCGTTGCACTCCATCGGCCCCGATCGAAACGACCGATGGCGATTCTGACCGGAGAGGATCCGCAGCCTGTCCAGCCAGTGCATGCATCGCCATCAGTAATCCGACGGTGCCGATCGCACGACACACATACATGGCGCCTCCACGATCAGATTCTTCTAACAGGAAGGTTCAGATGGGTCAACTTTGTCCCACGGTTTCAGGGACTTCTGCCTTCTTGACTTTCAACGATACGGCCTTATCAACGGTTCAACGGACCACGAGTCCGCTGGTGTATGAGAAGAGAGCAGTTTGTGTATAATGACTCAACTCAGTTGTTCGTCCTAGATCAGGCGAATGTTTGTCTTTAAGGAGGCCTCGATGAAGTGGATGAAGGGCATGTTCCTGCTCCTGGTGGCCAACATCCTTATTATGGTGACGCTTTCGCTCACCGTGCCGATTCTGATCAATGTGATCCTACCGATGTTCGGGATCGATCTCCGAGGCTCGGTGGATCTTTCCTCGTTGGTATGGGCGGCCATGTTCGGCTTTGGCGGTGCATTCATCAGTTTGGCCTTCTCCAAGCAGATGGCGCGAGCCATGCTGAACTGCCAGCAAATCACCAGGCCGCAATCCCACGCTGAACAAGTCCTCTTTGGCTCCGTCCAGGAAATCTCGCAGCGCCTGCACATTACGATGCCGGAGGTGTGGGTGTACGACTCTCCCGATCCCAATGCGTTCGCGACAGGCCCCAGCAAGAACAATTCGATGGTGGCCGTGTCGACCGGTCTCCTTCAGAATTTGAGGGAAGATGAGGTCAAGGCTGTCTTGGCTCACGAAATGGGCCATGTCTATAACGGCGACATGTTCGCTACAACGGTGCTCGCCGGCCTGATGAATACGTTCGTCTATTACATTGCCATGTGGGTGCGCCGTTTCTTCGCAGAACGGGATCAGGCCGCCCTGGGGTTTGGGCTCTCGCTGGCACTTCAGATCGTTATCAGTATTCTGGCTTCCATCGTGATCAGCTGGTTCTCGCGCCGACGAGAATTCGGAGCTGATGCCTTTGCCGCCAGAGTGTACGGGAAGGATTCCATGATCTCGGCGCTCCGTGCAATCGATCGATGGGTCTCACGGACGCAATTTGAATATTCCTCGCAGGATGCCTTGGCAACGATGAAAATTTCAGGAAGAACGGGTGGGGTGATGAGCCTGTTTTCCACCCATCCCCCGATCGAGGCACGGATCGCCGCACTGGAACGGCTGTAAATCGACCAGGAAGAAGCCGACAGCCTCGCCGGCTTACGTTTTCTTGACGAATGAAATGCGGGAACGGTGCTCTTGGATCGCCGCCATGAGCGCCGCTCCTCCACGAGGGATGTTGGCGTCGAGCGTGTCCTCGACAACCGGATCATCGATCTCCACGTCATAGCGATCCTGAAGGTTCGTCCTCACCGGACCTGACGTCACTTCCCGCGGCAGGAATACTTCCTTCCACACTTCCTTTTCAACCAGGCAGACGTCCCGAAACCGCTCGTAGAGGAGCGTCAGTTTCTCCGGATCCGTGACCTTCTTCCCGTCTCCCATGAGCCATGCCTCCAGCGACGTTACCGTTTCGAGCTGCCTGCCAGGACCATAGGAACTATCGCGGCTTGACCGGCGTTGCGACCTCGGCAATCGTAAACCGCATGGTGCCTACCTGATTGACGGCATGGAACGGCTGCTGCCCCAGCGGCGCGATAAAGAGGTTCGCCACATAATTCCCGATCGCCCATCGCTCCCCGGGCTTCTTCAACTCGAGGTATCCGTACCGTTCATGTCCCGGCACCTCGAGAACGTCTTTACCCACGGGCACGGAACTCAAGCGGCCATCGGGCTGTTCCAGGAACCACTGCACGCCAAATTGCGCAGGGTCCTCCAGCGGCGCCACCTCGAAGACGATGTACACCGCCGGATGGTCTGGAGAAAACACCGAGCCCGGTTCGACCGGCTTCAACCGCGGATCCTGGGTGTACCACCCCTTCCGGCCAAAGGTATCCCATTCCACCTCGTACCCTTTCGCCATCTTGATCCAGGTGAACAGCGACTGGGGAATCCCTTTCTGTTGATCGTCGAACGAGGGGCTCTGTGTCCTTCCAATCTCGGTATCCTCCTGTTCTTTGGGAGCCAGAAGGTCCTTCGCAGCGCCGGTCTGGCTGAGCAGCGCCCCGCCGCAGAACACCCCGACGGCCATCCCGCTTCTCCAGCAACTCACCGGTGCACCGATTTTTCGTCTGCCCATGGTGTCATCGTATCGAGACCCTGAGCGGCCGGTCAATCATTCATTCGCTTCCCATTCGTCCCTCTTCGCCGGTGTGGCCTTGATGGGCGCCTGGTCTGTGGTACAGTGCTCTCCATCAGCTTCATGCCATCAGACGGATATGCACGACCGACCGACCTCAGCCGCCCCAACTGAACACCCCGGCCCCGGTGACGGTCTCCCGGAATCGGGTGGCCAACAGCACGAACCGGGACGCCGGTTCGGCATTCGTGACGGGATGCTCCAGGCTGTCGCCCAGGGCGGCGGCGAGCAGTACCTCTCCGCCTTCGCCCTGCTGTTCCAGGCCACGCCGCTTCATCTGAGTGTCCTGTCGGCAATTCCCCAGCTGTTGGGGGCCTGGGCTCAACTCGTGTCCGTCAAAGTCTCGCTGTGGTTTCCAACTCGCACGTCACAGGTCTACTGGGGACTGATGGGCCAGGCTGTTTCCTGGATTCCCATCCTGGTCCTGCCCCTGCTCTGGCCCTCACTGGGCCCCTCGCTCCTGATCGCCGGCGCCGCCCTGTATTTCACCTTCACTCACTTCACCGCCCCGGCCTGGAACGGCCTGATCACCGACATGCTTCAGGCCGGTGAGCGGGGTATGTACTTCGCCAGTCGGTCGCGAGTGATGGCCCTGACCAGCTTCCTCGCGCTCTGCCTGGGCGGGGCCCTGTTGAGCGCCTTGAAGGAGCTGCAACTACTCTGGGTGGGATTTGCCGTCATGTTCATCACGGCTGGGCTGTGCCGGTGCGCCTCGGCACTTTCTTTGCGCACGCTCACCACTCTGCCTCGGCATGAACCAGGCGATCATCCGACCAGCTTTCGCGTATTTCTTCGCACCGGAGTCTCGAAGAACTTTCGTCAGTTCCTGCTCTTCTCAGGGCTGATGCACCTCTCAGTGCTGATTGCCGGCCCCTTCTTCGTGATCTACATCCTCCACGATCTTCATTTGACCTATTGGGAATATGGCACCTGGCTCGCAGCCGGCATCATCGGTCAGTTCTTGACCCTCCCCGCCTGGGGGCAGTTCGGCGATCGGTTCGGGAACAAGGCGCTGCTGACATTCACAGGCCTCCTCGTTGCCTTCCTGCCGATGCTATATGTGCTCGGCTCATCCTGGTGGTTCTTGGTGACCGTAAATTTCTTCGGAGGCGTCGTCTGGGCGGGACTGGGTCTCGGCCTGAACAACTATGTGTTCGACGTCGTGCGGCCGACGGATCGGGCGAAAGCCGTCGCGGTGTCGAGCATGGTCAATGCAAGCGGATGGGCGATGGGGACCTTCATCGGCAGCTGGTTGATCGACAGCGTGCCCGGGGCCCTGCAGTGGGGCACTCTGGTGTTGCAGCCGGCCTCCAACCTGCCGTTTCTCTTCTTCCTTTCCGGTACCTTGCGCCTGCTCGTTGCAGCTACACTGCTCCGCACCTTTGAGGAACCCCGTGAGGTGGAGCAGCGCGCCCACTACCGCTTACTGTGGGAACTCCCGCTACTGAAACCGCTCCGGCAACGTTCGTTCCGGCGCCCCTCATGGGCTCGGTACAAACCGAACTAGTACCCGCTCGCCGCAGGATCCTCCGCGCGGTCCTGTTCTTCCTGTTTCAGCTTCTCAAACGCCTTGTCCGAATGGCTCCGAACCTGGTCCGGCATCACCGTTGGTCCTGGCTTGGGCGGGTCGTTCGCGCAACCTCCCAGGTTCAACAGCAGCGCAGTGACACCGATCGTCAAGACCCCGGCCGTTCTGGTCCGGGCAATCATCTCCTCTCTCATGAACAACCTCCTCCGTTCAGGGCTGCCGGTCTGACTACCAGCCGACCCCCCCCCGCTCGTCAACGACGGTCATAGGATGATGACGGATGCTCCCTCCTCCATGCCGTTCGTATTCGCCATCATACCGCTCCGCTGCCATGAATACCACGTGCGCATTCCGTTGACTCACCCACACCGGCGGGGTATGCTCCGCACCGTTGATTCCCTACTCACCCACGAGGCTCTCATGTCGTTGCGCGATCGCCTGTCGGAAGACCTGAAAGTGGCCATGAAATCCCGGGATCAGCTTCGGATGGACGTCATCAGGATGATCAAGGCCGCCGTCCTGAACAAGGAAGTTGAGATCAAGAAGGACCTGGACGACGCCGAGATGAGCCGGGTCATGACCACGCTCATCAAGCAGCGCCGGGAATCCGTGGAACAGTTTGAAAAGGCCCAACGAACGGAGCTGGCCGACAAGGAACGGCGCGAAATCGCCATTATTGAGGCCTACCTGCCCCAAGCCCCCTCACCCGAGGAACTTGAACGGATTGTCGCCTCGGTCATTGCGGAAACGGGCGCTCGTTCCCTGAAGGAGATGGGCATGGTCATGAAGGCTGTCATGGCGCGCCTGGCCAGTCACGTCGTCGATGGCAAACAGGTCAGCGACCTGGTGAAAGCCAAGCTCTCATAGCCGCCCTCCGGTCGCTGCTATACTATAGCGACAGGATGCCGCAGAGTAGGTGGATCATTCCACCGTCGTACCCACCCGGCAGAGCAGAGCCATGGCGATCCTCATCGTCGACGATTCCCCTGACCAACACCTCCTGCTCCGCTCGATCCTGACCAACGCGGGCCATGCCGACATCGTGTCGGTCGATTCAGCACAAGCCGCCTTTGCGACGTTGGGCCTCGATGGCGGATCCGCTTCAGTCCCCATAGACCTGATCCTCATGGATGTCCTCATGCCTGAAATGGACGGCGTGACGGCCTGCCGGCAGATCAAACAACAAGGACATCTGCAGGACATTCCCGTCATCATGGTGACGGCGAAGAACGACCTCGCCAACCTGCAGGAGGCCTTCTCAGCCGGTGCCATGGATTACATCAATAAACCCGTGAACAACGTCGAGCTGCTCGCCCGGGTAGCCTCCGCCCTGACCCTGAAAGGCGAGATGGATCGCCGCAAGGCTCGGGAAGCCGAGTTGAGACGCAGCAATGATGAACTCCAGCGCGCGCTCAGCGAAGTCAAGGTACTCCGGGGGCTCATCCCGATCTGCGCCTCGTGCAAGAAGATTCGCAACGACGGTGGCCTCTGGCAACAGCTGGAAGAATATCTGGGTGAACATTCCGAAGCTGAATTCAGTCACGGCCTCTGCCAGCCCTGCATCAAAAAGCTTTATCCTGGTGTTTACCAGGACTAGCTGCTACGATTCCTCGTGTTTTTCTACCCTGGAGTAGCTGAGCACATGAGCATCCTCATCGTTGATGATTCGGCGGACGATCGCATGCTGCTGCAGTCGCTCCTGTCGGCCGCCGGCTACGAAGATATTCTCGTGGCGGACTCGGCCGCCAGTGCATTCAAGCAGCTTGGGCTCGACAGCGGTAAACAGGCGGCCGCGCGCATCGACCTGATCCTCATGGACCTGCTCATGCCGCAGATGAGCGGCATTGAGGCGTGCCGTCAGATCAAGGCCGTCGATCGATTCCGCGACACCCCCATCATCATGGTCACAGTCAAGAGCGACCCGGTCGATCTTCAGCTGGCCTTTGCGGCCGGGGCAATGGACTACGTGGCCAAGCCGGTCAATAAGATCGAGCTGCTGACCAGAGTGCGCTCCGTCCTCCGGCTGGTCCACGAAATCGACCGGCGACGCGCGCGCGAGCAGGAACTGCTGGAAGTGATGCGCCAACTGCAGGAAGCGAATCAGATGCTGCT
>DASPGL010000054.1:0-4490 GCA_035620635.1 Nitrospira sp.
TGCGTTTGGACTCGCTTTTGCCCTGACCACCACCGGCTCCGAAAGCAAAGCCAACACTGATCACCGGAATCAGAGTGGCATCTCCTATCGTTATGGGCTCTCCGACCACAGTTTTTGTACTCAGGGCCTTCTCAACTTCACCCAGGGTTGTCTTCACAAGGTTCTCAACGATTTCCATAGGTCCCTCCCTTCTCTTGTGGTGAGAACGATTTCTGTGATGTCATCTCGTGGGTTTCCTCCAGTCTGACTGCCCTCATGCAATCCCATCCTAACATACCGACCCAATCCCTGGCACCTATGCTCTTGCAGGTTGGCCATCAATGAGCCCATTAGGAGGTGTGAGCATGACGCAAGATACAGGCACCAAGCAGTTGGTCCTCTACGGACAAGCACGGACCGCTAGATGATCACGATTGTCGCACGATTCCAATATGTTTCGCACGAATGCAACAGACGGCGCGGGCGCCATGCCGTACCTTCTTCCCTATACCCGTGTTGTGGAATGTCCCAACATATCCAGAGCCCTCGCGCTGCCCGGTCGGGGCTGGCGCCTGGCGTCCCTACACGCAGCATTATCGCTGCGGCGTGCGGCAAGGAAAGAGTATGAACCAGTGCGATGACCATCCATTCCTGCATCCTACACGGAGCGAGATCTCCCTGGAAATCCGCGTGTATCTGATTACGCTGCTGAATCAGACCCTGGCCTACACCGTGGATCTGCGGTCCCACGTCAAGCAGGCTGCCTGGAACGTCAAGGGCAAAGAATTCTCACAGTTACATGACCTCTTCGCTATCATCGCTACCGAACTCGACGCCTACACCGATCTGCTGGCCGAGCGCATCGCTGTGCTGGGCGGAGTAGCGCGCGGCACCGTCCGTGCGGCCGCCATGCAATCGCCGCTGCCGGAGTATCCCAGCGACCTGTCGGCAGGCACCACGCATGTCCTGGCCGTGGCGGAGCGCATCGCGCCTTACGCGACGGCGCTGCGGGCGAGCATTACGCACGCGGCGGATGTCGAGGATGCGGGCACCGCGGCGGTCTACACCGACATCGCACGTGGGGTCGAGAAGCGGCTCTGGGGCTTGGAGGCGTATCTCCTGGGCTGAGCGGGGCAGGTCAAGGGCGTCACCGATGTCCAAGGGAGTAGCACATGAGCGAACGCCATCAGCAACGGCCTCGACCCTTCAGCTGGGAGCAACGCGATGCCAGATCGTCCAGCACGTAAGATACGAGATCGGAGCTGGCCCTGCCGATGGTTGCGCGTCGGTCTAGCGCTGCTCGCCACCGGTGTGATCGACCAGGGAAAGCTCTTGACCCTGACGACCGAAAAAGCGCTGCAACACGGGCTTGCCGATGACCGCGCTGAGCGTCTGGACGCCGTCAACGCGCGCCGGAGGACGGGTAGCCGGCGGGAAGTGCGACGCGGCATGGTCCTCATGACCATCCTCGGGCCCTGTACCGCCCTCGCGAACGACCGGAGCCTCCTCGGGGAAGCTCATGGGACGTGAAGGAGTGTTGCATAGCACAACAACCACCATGAATGATTGGAAACACACAGCACGGAGAAGTCGGCGAACGAATGTGTAAACCACGCCGCAACTTCTCTTGTCACGGAAGGAGGTAGGTATGTCAGAACGAGATTTTCCCCCTGAACGACAGCAGCCATATTCGGAGTTGCAGGACATCCTTGCGCAGGTTTGGCAGCAATTGCGGGGATTTAGAGTCGGCCTGATCGTCGCCCTCGTCGTGGCGCTGATCTTCTTCTGGTCAAGCTGGTTCACGGTCCAGCCGGAAGAGACGGGGATCGTGCAACGCTTTGGAAAGGTCGTACGCACCGCCGCCCCGGGCCTGCACTTCAAGTGGCCTTACGGGGTCGAAACGGTCCGTCTGGTGCCCACGGCCCGCGTGCTCAAAGAGGAATTCGGTTTCCGGACGCTGGCCGCGGTCCCCGGCCAGCGGACGCAGTATGCGGGGAATCAGACCTATAAGAACGAGTCCCTTATGCTCACCGGGGACCTCAACGTCATCGATGTCCAGTGGGTCATCCAGTACCGCATCGAAGACCCGATCCGCTACCTCTTCCAGGTGCGGGATACGCCGAAGACGGTGCGCGACATCGCCGAGGCGGTCATGCGCCGCGTGGTCGGGAACCGGCTCGGCAGCGATGTGCTCACCGTCGGCCGGGTGGCGGTCTCCAGCGAGGCGAAAGAGGAGATTCAGAAGGTCTTGACGGCCTATGAGACCGGGGTGCGCTTGGTGACCGTAGAACTCCAGGATGTGACCCCCCCGGATACCGTGAAGCCGGCGTTCAACGAGGTGAACGAGTCACGTCAGGATCGGGAACGGACGATCAATCAGGCGGAAGAGCAAGCCCGCCGGGAAATTCCCAAAGCTCGCGGGGTGGCCGCGCAGAGCATTAGCGAGGCCGAAGGCTACGCCATCGAGCGCGTCAACCGGGCCAATGGAGAGGCCACCCGTTTTCAGGCCATAGTGGACGAGTATCAACAGGCTCCGGAGGTCACGCGGCGGCGCCTGTACCTGGAAGCCATGGGTAGCTTTCTGTCGGAGATGAAGGGGCTCTATATTGTGGACAGCGACCAGAAGGCCCTGGTGCCCTGGCTTCCTGTGGAGTCTGGTGCGAAGCCGTTAGCGGAAGGGAGGTAGTCGTGAGAACTGTGTTGCAGGTATCGATCATCGTCTGCGTGGTGGCAATCATTCTCGTGTTCTTTGGTACGTTCTACACGTTGGAGGAGGGCCAGCAAGCGATCATCGTGCAGTTTGGCCGACCCGTGGGGGAGCCGGTGACCGCGGCGGGACTATATATCAAGCTGCCCTTGGTGCAAGAGGTTCGACGGTTCGAGAAGCGCCTCCTCATCTGGGATGGGGACCCAAATCAGATTCCCACCAAAGGGCGGGAGTTCATCTGGGTAGACACCACGGCGCGCTGGCGCATCACCGATGCGAAGAAGTTTCTGGAGAGTGTGGCCACGGAATCAGGGGCGCAGTCGCGCCTGAACGACATCATTGACTCGGTAGTACGGGACCAGGTATCGAGCAGCGAGCTCGTCGAACTCGTCCGCAGCGCTTCGTGGGAAGTCCCCAAGGAAAGCCTAGAGGAAGTCCCGGCGGAGCGGGAGGAGGTACTCAAGAAGCAGATCATCCGCGGACGGGAGGAAATTACCCGTACCATCCTGGCCCAGGCCCGCAAGATTATCCCCCAGTATGGGATCGAGCTGGTGGATGTGCGCGTCAAACGCCTCGACTACGTGGAGAGCGTGCGTGAGAAGGTGTATGCCCGGATGATCTCCGAGCGGAAACGCATCGCGGCCCAGTTCCGCTCGGAGGGAGAAGGGCGGAGTGCGGAGATCCTCGGGACGATGGAGAAAGAGCTGCGCCAGATCCGCTCCACCGCCTACCGGCAGGTGCAGGAACTCCAAGGCAAGGCCGACGCGGCAGCGACGCGTGTCTACGGCGAGGCCTTTGGTCGCAATCCCGAGTTCTACGCCTTCTTGCGCACCCTGGAAGTTTACGGAGAGAAGGCGAACAAGAATGCCGTGCTGATCCTCACGACAGACAGCGATTTCTACCGCTATGTGAAGCAAGCGATTCCAGAAAGCAAGCAGCGCCTCTCGACGCCGGCCCCCCGTGCGGCCATAATACCGTAGGGAGGGCCTGTCGCACCTGAGGGGACGGACACGGTCGGATAGGGTCTCGAGGTCACGATGGACCGCGTGGTCACTGGCCTCGAGCGCAAAGGGGGCACAAGACAACCTCCAGCGTGCCACGACTCTGGTCCGTCACATGATCACCCGCTACGGTATGAGCGAAGCCCTAGGGCTGGAGACCTTCGAGGCGTCACGGTAGGCCCTCCTTCTCCAAGTGCCAACAGGCGCTCCGAGAGCATACCGCAACGAGACCGTGCGTATCCTCAACGCGGAAAACGGATGTGTAGCCCAAGGAACCTCCCCTTGAGTACAGAGGAAAAGCCGATGCCATATTTTGACACCGTAAAGCAGTATTTGTTGGATTTGCAACTGTCCATCGTGAGCGAAGACCCGGCCAACAGTCTCGTGGTGGTAGAGGATGAAGACCGCGGCTTGAAAAACCTGGTGGTCGACTGTGAGGAGTCGCTCCTGGTGTTCGAGCAGATCATTATGCCGGTACCGTCCAATCCGGGAGAGATGTTCCGTCGCTTGCTGCAAATGAATCGCTGCATCGTGCAGGGCGCCTTCGCGCTCGATGAAGAAGGCACGAGGGTATTGTACCGGAATACGTTGCAGCTGGCGCACCTCGATCCGAATGAAGTGGAAGGGACGATTGAGGCCTTGAGTCTGGCGTTAGCCGAATTCGCGAGTGAACTGATTGGCTTTCATAAGCAGTGAAGGCAGCAAGCTAGGAGAGGTTTTCGTATGCGCATTTTTCAGCGTTTGTTTCAGATTGGTCAAGCCGAAGCCCACAATGTCATCAACCGGCTTGAAGACCCGATCCG
>DASPGL010000055.1:0-24552 GCA_035620635.1 Nitrospira sp.
ATCGGCATGCACGAGTCGACCATCAGCCGCGTCACGGCGAACAAGTACATGTATTGTCCGCAGGGCATGCTGGAGCTAAAGTTCTTTTTCAATGCGGGGCTGCAGCGGACGGATCAGCCGTCGGACATGCATTCGTCCGTATCCGTCAGAGAGATGATCAGGAAAATGGTGGCTGAAGAAGACGCCAAACGACCGTTGAAAGACGAGGAAATCGCCGCCCGGCTGCGCACTCGCCAGGTGCTCATTGCGAGGCGGACCGTTGCCAAGTATCGGGCCGAAGAGAATATTCCTTCAGCCAGCCAGCGCAAGCGTTTTTTCTGAGCACCGTCGAGACAGTCAACCAGGATTCATTCCACCTTCGGAGGGATGTATGAAACTGAGAATCACCGGTCGGCACATGGTGATCACCCCCGCGCTCAGAGAATATGTGGAAACACGATTCGGCCGGCTCGATCGCTATGGATTCAAGGAGGGGTCCTTGCAGGTTGTCCTGGGAGTGGAAAAGCTTCAGCATAAGGCGGAAGTGATTGGTGCGGTAAACGGGAAGTCTGTGCAGGCGAAGATATCCACCAGGGAGATGTACGCAACTATCGATGCGCTGGTGGATCGGGTCGATGCACAGTTCCGGAAATGGAAGGAGCGGATGGTCAGCCATAAACCGGAAAAGGGCGGGCGGGCCTTGGCCCAGGTCGGCGCCCGATGACCCAGGGGTGAGAGGTGGCCGCCTCGTCGTCGGATCACGACGCCTCCTCCAGCGACCCAGCTATCTGCAGCGCGTGTGCATGATGCCCGGAGCCGGTCGGGCCCTGGCTTGTGGGCGGCCCACCGTATCTCTCTTCCCGTGAGCAGTCGCAGGGCGCCCGAACCGGTGGAACGAAGGAGAGCGCCGTGGCACGGCTCAATCTGATCGTCGTCAGCGGTCTTTCCGGGTCAGGAAAGTCGCATGCGCTCAAGGCCTTTGAGGACGTCGGCTATTTCTGTATCGACAACCTCCCGCCGGCACTGCTACCCACCTTTGTAGAACTCTGCAATCAGCAGAACGGTGAGATTACGAACGTCGCCCTGGGCGTCGATGTTCGGGAACGGGTGTTTTTCTCCGACCTCGTCGGTATTCTGGAGCGGGTGAAGAGGCTTGGCCACGCCATCCACCTGCTGTTTCTCGAGGCACGTGAAGAAGTGCTGATCAGGCGCTTTTCCGAATCGCGCCGCCCCCACCCTCTCCTCCCGCATTTGCCGGTGCTGGAAGGCGTCCGATTCGAGAAGGAGCGGCTCGCCGAACTGCGCAAGCACGCCGACCGTATCATCGACACATCCGATCTCACAGTCCACGAGTTGCGGGAACTGTTGACCAAGCAATTCAAGCGGGAGTCGTCGGAGAAAAAGTTGACCATTGCCCTGCTGAGCTTCGGCTACAAGTTCGGAGTGCCCTACGATATCGACCTGCTGTTCGATGTCAGATTTCTGAAGAACCCCTATTTCGTGCCCGACCTCAAATCCCTGCCCGGAGATGATCCGAGGGTGCGCACCTTCGTGCTTTCGGACCCCGACGCCGTCGCGCTCATCGGCCAGCTGGAAGGGCTGCTCAAGTTTCTCATCCCGTACTTCGAGCGCGAGCAGCGGAGCTATCTGACCATTGCCATTGGCTGTACCGGTGGACGACATCGCTCAGTAGCGGTTGCCGCACGCCTTCAGGAAAGCCTCTCCGCAATGGGCTATGACGTGGCCCTCAAACACCGCGATATTCAGAAATCATAGCCCTCACGGGCCCCGGGCTGGTGCAATCGGATGGCGGGCGCCGTTTTGGAGCTTTTCTTGACAGGTGGAGTAGGTTGACTATACTTAGCGTTGTGCATATTCAGACGTACCAACCTAAGTTAAAGTATCGACGTGAATAGACGTAAGGTATTCAGTGGATCAACGGGGTTCAAGACGGATCAAGTGTGTCACCTGTTTGACATCTCGAAGGCGACACTCTTCCGGTGGGAGCGTACCGGAGTGATTTCAGGGCCTCCACGTGATTGGAGGAACTGGAGGCTGTACACGAAAGAGAATGTGGCGGAAATCAAGAAAGTTATTCGCGCACGAAAGATTCTGGTGTAGGGTGACAGCCAATGCAAATGTTGAGTTCATTCAAAAATCTTTTTGAAACCGACATCGTCTCGATGTTGACCCCCCGCCGCCACCTGGTGGGGCTCGATATCGGATCGAGTGCGATCAAGCTGGTTCAGCTGAAGCAGAGCAAGGGGCGGTACTTTCTCCAGAAGTTCGGTGTAAAGCCGTTGGAGCCGGAAGTTATTGTCGACGGGACGGTGATGGATGAAGGGCGGGTCGTGTCGGCCATTCGAGAGCTGTTCGATGAATCCAAGGTCAAGAACAAGCAGGTGGCAATCTCGATCTCGGGGCATGCCGTCATCGTGAAGAAGATCAGCCTGCCTCCGATGCCGGATGAAGAGCTGGAAGGCCAAGTGAAGTTGGCTGCCGAACAGTACATCCCCTTCGATATCAACGAAGTGAACATCGATTTCCACGTGCTGCCACCCGATCCCGCCGCCGAGCAACAGGGAGATATGTCGGTGATTCTCGTCGCCGCCAAGAAAGACAAGATCAATGAGCTGACGGAGCTTGTCAAGGGGGCCGGGCTTCTCCCGATGGTCATGGATGTGGACGCGTTTGCCATCGAAAACATGCACGCCATTAACTACCCGATGGCGCAGGATGAAACCACCGCCCTGGTCAATGTTGGGGCGAGCGTGATGAATGTGAACATTATCCGTGGAGGGGCGTCGTTGTTCACTCGCGACATTCCTCTCGGCGGGAACCGGTATACGGAGGCGATCCAGCGCGAAATGGGGATGTCCTATGAGGAAGCCGAGGAGAGCAAGAAGGGTGAACGCGGCGGCGACGCGGCGGCGGTGTCTCTCGGTAACGTGCTCGACAGTGTCAATGGAGAAGTGGCATCGGAGATCGCGAGAACGGTGGACTACTTCAAGACATCGATGTCGCATGCCGATCTGGATCGCGTGCTCGTGTGCGGAGGCGTGGCGAAGGCGCGGGGGCTGGTTCAGCACCTCAGTGACCGGATCCAAGTACCCGTCGAAGTGGCCGATCCGTTCAGTGAGATCGATGTGACAGGAAGCGACACGGATGCGGATACACTGGCCGACCTGGCTCCATCGGCAGCGGTGGGTGTCGGGCTGGCGCTCAGAGCGGTGGGTGACCGATGATTCGTATCAACCTTCTTTCCGGTCCGAAGACCAGACAGTCCAAGCCCCAGTATGACGTGCGTGCGCAGGGCTTGCTCGGCGTAGGCATCATCCTGGTGACACTGGCGGGTTGCTGGTGGTATTCGGTCTCTCTCGACGACGAAATCGAGGCTCGGCAGGAAGAGAAGCAGGAGAAAGAAAAACAACTAGCCCAGCTCAAAGAACAAGTCAAACAGGTGCAGGACTTTGAGCAAAAGAAGAAACTGCTCGAGGACAAGAATCGAATCATCGATCAGCTCGAGCAATCCAGGATGGGGCCCGTGAAAGTGCTCGACCATGTCAGCCAGAGTCTCGAACCCTTGAAGGTGTGGCTCACGCGGCTGGGGGTGACCTCCGATACGGTTGAGCTGGAGGGCAAGGCGCTGACCAATGACGATGTCGTGGAATTCGTGAACAATCTGCGCCGCACCGACTATTTTTCCAACATCAATCTGCAGGAAAGCAAGGCGACAGTCGAGAGTAAGATCAATGTGTTTCAGTTCCGCTTGGCGTTTCGCCTGAAGGGGTAGGCATGGCACGGCCCTCGCTCAATCTTGATGCGCTTCGCAACGTCCCGGCCCCGCAAAAGGCGCTGCTCCTGCTGCTCCTTGTCGGCGGCATCATAGCGGGATTCTACTTCTACATCGCGGAACCGAAGTCGACGACCATTACGTTGTTGCAGGCGGAGAACGGCCGGTTGGAAGGAGAAATTCAAACACTCACCATCAAGGTGAAGCATCTGGACGAGCTGATAGCTGCGAGCAAGCAGCTTGAAATTGAGTTGGCCAAGAAGAAAGAGCGGCTCCCGCCTGAAGAAGAAGCGATCATGCTGTTGAAACAGGTCTCGGATCTGGGCGTGCGTCTGGGCCTCGATATCAAACTGTGGAGGCCCGGCCAGCAGACGGAAGATGTGTCGAAGCTGTTCGTGAAAATGCCGGTGAACGTGGAGGTCTCGGGCGTCTATCATACCGCCGCCCTGTTCTTTGACCGGATCAACCGGCTTCCAAGAATTATCACGGTGTCAGGTTTGAAGATGGGGTCGCCAAAGGTTGAGCAGGGACGGCTTGTAGCGCAGACAACGTTTGACCTGGTCGCGTACGCCGCTCCACAGGAGAAACCGGTTCCTCCGGCGCCGGCGGCCGCTGCGACGGCCACCGTGGCAGCACCCAAGCCGGCTCAACCGCCAGCTCACCCGGGCCAATAGGGGAATCGTGAGGCTATGCACCAGGTGGCTATGAAGAAGTCTCAGGTACAGTGCGGCCTGCTCGCAGCCGTCGTGGGTCTGATCTGGGTGTGGACCGGAGCGGCCCAGGCCGAGCCTCCTCTGGTTCAGAATCAGATCAATCCGATGAGGCAAGACTCTATCAAAATGACGTCTGTGGGGGAAGTGCCACGAGCGGCGGGTTCACCTCCGGAAGTGCCGGTCTCAAGTCAGGCGCCGCAGATGTTGTCGCAATTGCCTGTCCCCGAGGTCGCAGTCGGCACGGGCTACGATCCTTCGGGGCGTCGAGACCCCTTTGCTCCCATCGTACAGGAACTCCAGGTGGATAGGAATGATCCGAACCTTCCTCCGCTTCAACGTGTGACGCTGTCGGAGCTGAATTTGATTGCCATTGTATGGGGATCGTATGGCTATACCGCGATGGTCCAGACACCGGAAGGGCACGGATACTCGGTCAGGCGGGGCACCAGAATCGGACAGAATAACGGAGTGGTCAGTGCGATCACGGAACGAGGCATTATCGTGCAGGAGAGGTTTACCGATGTGTATGGCAAGAAGCAGGAGCGTGAGCATGTCAAGCTCCTCCATCCGAAAGAAGGCTCAGAATGAAATCACTACTTTCTAGAGCGGACAGACTGACGACGACCATATGCTTCGTAGGAGCCTTGGGAGCAACGCTCCTCGGCCTGAGCGCCCTTGCTAAGGCATCGCCGCTTGCCGAAGAGGGATGGGTAGCCGGGAGGAGCGAACTCGCGCAGTCCGGGAAGGAGATCACCGGAGTCCCCGCCCAGTCGGTGACCAAGATCGAAGTTCGACCGGAAGGGGACCGGGTGACAGTCGTTGTCGTGGGTGACGGCACGCTATTCCCTGAAGCCAGATTGCTGGGTGACGCCCGTTTGATCGTGGATATTCCGGCCGTCACCTCCGCCCTCAGGTATTCGGCCGTGCAGGGACACCATCGTCTTCTGAAGAAGGTCAGAGTCGGGTACCATGCGGATAAAGTTCGGCTGGTGTTCGACACGCTCGATAGTCCCGTCTATACCCTCAATCGGGAGGACAACAGAGTGCTGGTGACTCTCACTCCCGGTGAGCGCAGCGGGGGTTCCGCTGAGAGGATGCGGCCGGAGAATTCTGAGCGTGCTCTGCTCGCGGCCGTTCAGGAGCCCAGAGTGATGGTCGAGCCGATGCATCGTGCGGCTTCAAGGGCGACCAGAATCATCGGGCCGGCGCAGGTGAAATTCAGAATCCAGCCCGTTCAAATGACCACAGAAGGTGAACCCCCCGAGAAGGATAGTCGTCCCGAAGACGTGGTGGCGGGGCAGACCCGCTTCGTGGGGCGGCGCATCTCGCTCGATTTCCAGCAGGCGGACATCACCAACATCCTGCGGCTGATCGCCGAGGTCAGCGGTTTTAATATCGTGGTCGGGGAGGGTGTCAAGTCCAAGGTCACGATGAAGCTGGTCAGTGTGCCCTGGGATCAGGCATTGGACATGCTGCTGAAGATGAACGGGCTCGGCATGATCCGGCAGGGGAGCATCGTGTGGGTGGATACCTTGGCCAATATCGCCAAACAACAGGAGGAACAGGCCAGGGCGGTCGATTCCAAGCACAGGGCCGAAAAGATCATCGAGCGCGTCTTCTACATCAGAAATCTTCAAGCGCAGGAGTTGATGACGGGAATGCGGCAGTTCGTCAGCCCACGCGGGATGATGAACTTCAGCCAGGGGAGTAACGCCCTCATCGTGCGAGAGACCGAAAGCAAGATGGAGGTGTTGAAGCAGATAATCGAAGGTCTGGACCTGGAGATTCCGCAGGTGCAGATCGAAGCGCGCATCGTGCAGGCCGACACGGTGTATGCCAGAGGATTGGGCATTCAATGGGGCGTAAAGGATTCGAACTTCGGGCCCAACAGTTTCCAGGCGGTCGGCAATATTACCGGGCCTTTCGCAAACGCAGCCGGGACGGGCAACACGTCGATCGCGCGGGATTTCCTGGTGAATTTGCCGGCGCAAGTCGGCGGGTTGCCGGCTGTGCCGGCCGTCGGCTGGACGTTCGGCAAGCTGGCTGATGGATTCGCGCTGGACATGCGGCTGTCCGCCGGAGAGTTGCTGGGTCTCACCAAGGTGATTGCGGCACCGAAGATCACGACTCTCGACAAACGGGAGGCGAAGATTTCGCAGGGTGAATCCATCCCGTTCCAGACCACCTCCCTCCAGGGCACACAGACGACGTTCGTGGATGCCAATCTGGAGTTGAACGTAACGCCTCAGATCACGTCGCGTGATCCGAAAGAGGATGCGAAGCGGATCCTCATGCGCGTCAGAGCGACGCGGAACGCGGTCGGCGCTCGAAGCAATCCGGCCGGCCCAAGCATCGACCGGCGCGAGGCGACGACGCAGGTGATTGTCCGCGACGGGGAAACGATGGTGATCGGCGGAGTGTTCGTCGATACTCAGAACAACAACGTGCAGGGGGTGCCGTATCTGGCCAGAATTCCGGTGGTCGGCTGGTTGTTTAAGAACAAGTCCGAGTCGGTCGCCAAACAGGAACTGCTCATTTTTCTGACGCCGAGCATCGTCAAGGTCTGACGGCTCTCCGGCCGGTTCATTCGGCGGGGCACACGTAAAGCGTTGTGATGTCGACGAGACATCACAACGCTTTTGCATTTCTATGACGGTCCGCGTCGGTCGTCAGGTGTGTGCCCTTCCATATCATCCCCCAGAGCGGCGTCTGCCATATCCTGACGCGGCCTCCCGCACGATGGTCCGATCCTTTTAGTTTTTCATGGGCTGTGCTACGATCCGTCGGCCGCTCGCGATCATCGTGATATTTCAACGGCATGTGACAACAGCCTGGCTGCGACCCCGTGCACACCTTCTGCTCATGGTTGAGCCATGAATCCGGTATCCACCGTCTCCGTCTCTCTCGGCGAGCGAAGCTACGACATCCTGATCCAGCCCGGTTTGTTGAAGCAGCTGGGGGGGCGGCTCAAGGACCTGGGTGTGCGGGGCAAAGTCGGGGTGGTCACAGATCGGCATGTGGCGAAGCACTACCTGCCGGGTATTCTGAACATACTCAGGAGACGGGGGATCGAGGGCGTCCCCATCGTGCTGGCTCCCGGCGAACGTTCCAAGACGCTCAAGACGATCGAGCATATTCTCGACCAGCTGGCACGTGGCCGGTTCGAACGGTCTTCGCTGCTTCTGGCGCTCGGAGGCGGCGTGGTCGGCGACCTGGCTGGTTTTGCCGCAGCCGTATATCAACGCGGCATCCCGTTCGTCCAGATCCCCACCACCCTCGTGGCGCAGGCCGATTCGAGTGTCGGGGGAAAAACGGGGGTCGACCACCCGCTCGGCAAGAACCTCATCGGGGCGTTTTATCAGCCCAGGGAGGTCTGGATTGACCCCTTGACGCTTCGCACCCTGCCGCTGCGTGAGTGGGTGGCCGGGATTGCGGAGGTGATCAAGTACGGCATCATCGCCGACGAAGCCTTCTTCGCCTCGCTTGAGCGCGATATGTCTGGGCTGCTCAAGCGGAAGCCCGAGGTGGTCTCAGCCGCAGTCAAACGGTCCTGTGAGATCAAAGCCCGCGTGGTGACGGCGGATGAGCGGGAATCTGATCGAAGACGGATTCTCAACTATGGACATACCATCGGTCATGCGCTGGAGGCCTTGGGCGGGTATGCCTCGCTGATCCACGGAGAAGCGGTAGGAATCGGGCTGGTGCAGGAAGCCGACCTCGCCTGTTCCCTCGGCATCTGTGAGCGGATCGTGGTCGAGAGGATTCGGGCGGTCGTGCGGTCCGCCGGTCTTGGCGACCGTCTGCCGCGGTGGACGGCCGCCAAAATGTGGAACGCCATGCTGCATGACAAGAAGGTGCTCGGCGGCCAAGTCATCGGGGTGTGGCCGGAACGGATCGGGCAGGTCCGCATCGCGCCGATCGAGAAGCAAGCGTTCCAACGCTGGTACGCGGGATCGAGGTTGTCTTTTGCCGGCCGGAGAGCGCCACGCTCATAGGGACCGGTCATGAGGTGGCGGCTCAGCCCCAGGGTCTAACGGCTGTCAATCGGCTTGGAGTGCGATGCGGACATTTCGAATTGCCATGGTGCAGATGAACCCCATGGTCGGGGATCTCCAGGGGAACGTACGCCGGATTACTGCCTGGCTGCGAGAGGCGAAGCGGGCCAAGGCCGATCTTGCTGCATTCCCCGAGTTGGCGATTACCGGATACCCGCCGGAAGATCTTCTGCTCAAACCCCAGTTTGTCGAAGATAATCGCCGTGCTCTCACCGAAGTGATTCGTGCGTGCGGCGGCCTCGTCGCCGTGGTCGGTTACGTGGGGCAGGGGGATCATGCCGATCATCGGTCCTCCCGACAATCGATCGTCTCGGCCGGCCGTCACGAGCTGTATGACGCCGCGGCACTGATCGCCAACCGGCGTCTGATCGGCACGTACAACAAATGGTATCTGCCGAACTACGGCGTGTTCGATGAGAGCCGGTACTTCCATCCCGGCCGGAGACTGCCGTTGCTAACGGTGAACGGGACAACGATCGGGGTGAATATCTGCGAGGATATCTGGCTTCCGGAAGGGCCGACGCGGAGGCAGGCTGCGGCCGGGGCGGAGGTAATCGTCAACGTCAATGCCTCGCCGTTTCATGTGGGGAAGAGCCGGTCGAGGGAGCAGATGTTGGCAACGAGAGCGCGGGAGAACGGGGTCATCGTGACCTATACCAATACCGTCGGGGGACAGGACGAACTGGTGTTCGACGGCAATAGCGTCGTGGTTGATCAGGACGGTGCCGTGATCGCACGGGGTCGTGCGTTTGAAGAGGACCTGCTCGTCGTCGATCTGGATGTTGAGGCGGTCGGGCGGAGGCGGATCGCCCAGGGGCGGAAAAGGGCTCTGAGTGGCAGGGCCGTCGCGGTCATCGATCGTTTGGTTGTAAAGACGCCGACGGCACGGATGAAACGGACCCGACTGGTTCCGGCCCTGGCCACCCAGCTGGGTGAGATCGAGGAGGTGTATCGTGCGCTGGTCTTGGGAGTGAGAGACTATGTTCGAAAGAACGGATTTAATCGGGTCGTGATCGGACTGAGCGGCGGGGTGGATTCGGCGCTCACCGCCGTGATCGCCGTGGATGCGCTCGGCCCGGAGAATGTGCTGGGTGTGTTCATGCCGTCTCCCTACACGTCGCAGGAGAGTGGTGAGGATGTGGCTGAGTTAGTCCGTCGACTCCGGATCGGGTTGCAAGTTGTGCCCATCACCCCCGCGCTCGATACCTACGCGAGGTCATTGGCGGCCTCGTTCGAGGGGACACGTCCTGATACGACGGAGGAGAATCTCCAGGCGCGTATCCGCGGGAATATCCTGATGGCCTTCTCGAACAAATTCGGCCACCTGGTGTTGACCACCGGCAATAAGAGCGAATTGAGCGTCGGCTACGCGACACTCTACGGGGACATGGCTGGCGGCTTCGCGGTCATCAAGGACGTACCCAAGACGATGGTGTACGATCTTGCCCGTCTCCGGAACACCTCCCCTCTCATTCCCAAACGCATCCTGGATCGACCGCCCAGCGCGGAGTTGAGACCCGACCAGAAAGACGAAGATTCCCTCCCGCCCTATGCCGTGCTCGATCCGATTCTCCAGGCCTACGTGGAGGAAGACCGCTCGCTTGAGGAGATCGTCGATGCAGGATTTGATCGTCCCACGGTCGCCCGTGTGGTCGCGCTGGTGGATGGCAGCGAATTCAAACGCCGGCAGGCGCCGATCGGCATCAAAATCACGCAACGCGCTCTGGGCAAGGATCGGCGAATGCCCATTACGAACGGCTATCGCACCGTCTGAGAATTTCCCCGATTCCGACGCACACAGGACGGAGCGGCGGCTGCCTCGCTGCAGGTTCTGCTCCGTAAACACCTCCATCGGCCTGGCTTCTCGGCTGTCGCGTGCCCTCACGGGAGTTGGCGGAATTGCAGTGATTTTGTACGATTTCGGCGTTGTGCCCAAGGGGAGGATGGGCTATGATGACTCGCCATCCGTCCATTCAGGTAGCACGGGAGCGGTGTCTCTATTCGCATCGGGGCACAGAACGGGATTGGAGCGCAAGGAGATGAGCGAGGGGGGGACTCGATGAGCGTCCGGCATCTCGTGCAGGATGAGGCAAGGAGGCATGCCCATGAAACTGGTTGAGGCAATCGTCAAGCCGTTCAAGTTGGACGAGGTCAAGGACGCGTTATTGGAAATCGGCGTTCAGGGAATGACGGTGTCGGAGGTCAAGGGGTTTGGTCGTCAGAAGGGACACAAAGAAACCTATCGGGGGCAGGAGTATACGATCGAGTTTGTCCCGAAGGTGAAGATCGAGGTGGCCGTGACCGATGCCCAGGTGCCCCGGGTGATCGAAGCAATCACCCGAGCCGCCAAGACCGGCAGCATTGGGGATGGGAAAATATTCGTTCGTGATGTGAGCGCGGTTGTGCGGATCCGAACCGGAGAAACAGGGGAAACCGCGTTGTGACGGGGAACGTGGATCTGAAGGGATTCAGCTCGATGGACGGGGCGGTCGGCGGGGCGCAGGCCGATACGGTCCTGGCCGAGCAGCGTCGGCTGATCGGAGAGCGGGTGTTGGCCGGCGCTTCCGGCGGCGAAATATTTGCCGCGATGACCGACCTGGTCGATGCGCTCATTCTGGAACGCTGTGACGAGGCGGTTCGTCATGGCGGCGAGGTCGTTGCCGAGGCCGGTCTCCGTCAGTGTTGCGTCGTGGCATTGGGGGGGTACGGACGGCGGGAACTGGCTCCCTATTCGGATATCGATCTCATGTTCCTGTTCCGTTCCGGGGCGAAGGACGCTGTGGAGGCCTTCGTTCGGGCCGTACTCCATCCGTTGTGGGACCGCGGATTTCAGGTCGGGCACAGTGTGCGGACTCTGACCGACAGCATCGAACTGGCCCGTGCCGACTCGACCGTGAAGACCTCGATGATGGAAGCACGGTTTCTTGCGGGGAATTCTGCGCTCTTCCAGGAATTCCGGCAACAGTATCTCCGGAAGATCGTGGCCGAGGATGTGGACGGATTTCTCGACCGTAAGCTCGAAGAGCGTCGGCGCGAGTACGAGAGATTCGGCGAAACAGTGTATCTCCTCGAGCCGAATGTGAAGAAGAGCAAGGGCGGGCTTCGCGACCTTCACCTCCTGCAGTGGGCCGGGATGGTTCGCTATCAGGCCGGGACGATTCGTGAACTGTGCAACCGGGGCATCCTGTCGCGGGCAGACTACGAGGCGCTGGCGGCGGCGCAGGAGTTCTTGTGGCGGGTACGCGTGCTCTTGCACGTACACGCGGGAGCGGCGCAGGAGATTCTCTCGTTCGACGAGCAGGTGTGGCTCGCGCGCCATTTCGGATACCAGGATCGGGCGCACGTGCTCGCGGTCGAGCAATTCATGCAGCAGTACTACCGGCACACGATGGGGCTACACGAGCGCTGCCGGCGGTTTGTCGAACGTTGTCGGAGCGTCTCCTTGTGGAGTCGACTGACGGCCTGGCTCCCGGCGCCACGGCTGGACCAGTACTTCGTCGCTCGAGCCGGGATCGTGACGGTGGCCGAGGAATATCGCGTAAAGGTATTGGAGGAACCGGCCCTGCTGCTGCGGCTGTTCGACCTGGCCAGGGAGAAAGACCTGGCGATCGCCCCGTCGTTGCTGGACGATATTCATCGCCGGGTCGGTCACGCCGTGGCCGGCGGCTTTGACCAGGCGGAGGTCGGCCGTCTGTTCATGCGGATCATGGCCGGTCCGAGGACGACCACGACATTGGAGGCGATGCATCGTGCGCACCTGCTTGAGAAGCTGGTGCCGCCGATGGGAACGGTGCGCGGGCTGATGCAGTTCAATCAGTACCACAAGTACACCGTGGACGAGCATAGCCTGCTGGCAGTCGGTCGTGTCGAGGCACTGGCGCAGGACCCTGGCGTGTTGGGAGATGCGTACCGGCGCGTGAAGCGCAAGGACATTCTCCACCTTGCGGTGTTGATGCATGATCTCGGAAAGGGACAACCGGGAGATCACAGCGAGGTGGGCCGGAAACAGGCGGAGCAGGTCGGGCTGCGGCTTGGACTGGATGAACAGGGCCTGCGGACCTTGACCACGCTCGTTCACCGGCATCTGCTGATGGCGCACACCGCTTTCCGCAGGGATGTGGCGGATGACAACGTTGTGGTGCGGTTTGCCCGCGAAGTCGGCGCGCCGGAGGTGCTGAACAAACTCGTCGCCCTGACGGCAGCCGACATTGCCGCGGTCGGCCCTGGCGTCCTGTCAAAGTGGAAGGAATCGCTGTTGATCGCACTGTACGGTCGGACGATGCCGGAGTTATCCGGCGATCGCGAGGCGAGGGAGAAGCCGGAGCGATGGATTCAGCTGGCGGAAGAAGTCAGCGGTCAGCCGGGTCTGAGGACGCAAGATGGAGTGGACCGGGCCTGGGTTGAGGCGGAACTCCGGCAGTTCCCTGATCGATACCTCACCGGTACCCCTCCGGAACGGATGGCCGCTCATTTGTCCGCGGTGCGACGATTGGGGCCGGACGATGTCATCGTGGAGGCGGGGGTCCGTTTCGATCTGGGCACCTGTGAGTATGCGGTCATTGCCCATCACAGCCTGACTCCGGGAATCTTTTCAAAGATTGCCGGGGTGATGGCGGGCAGCGGGTTGCAGATTCTGGATGCCCAAATTCTGACGAGAGCCGATGGAATCGTCGTCGATATTTTCCAGGTGACAGACCCGGATTTTCAGGGAGAGCCGCCCCTCGATCGCCGGCATACCGTGGGGGAGCACATCGCGGCGGTGCTTCGGGGGCAGGAGCAGGTTGACGACATTCTGCGCCGCGGTGCGCGTGTGACCTTGACGCATCCGCTGCCCAAAGCCCGGGAAGCGACCGAGGTGTGGATCGATAACGAAACGGCGGACGGTTTCACGATCATCGATGTGTTCGCGGACGACCGTCGGGGCCTGTTGTACGTGATTACCAGTGCGATGCTTGCGCTGGGGCTCTCGATTCATGCCGCGCGGGTTTCGACGAAGCTGGATCAGGCTTGTGACGTGTTCTACGTGACGGATCAGTCCGGGAGGAAGATCCAGGATCAGGTGCGGTTGGAGCGGGTGCGGACAGAGATCGAAGGGGCGATCGAAACATTTTTTGAAGCGAAAGCGGCGTAGCGACGAACAGGTGGACGAGTCACTGTGACAGCGCTCTGAAAGGAGGACGGGGATGAACGTGCGGGAGGTGTTGGAGTTCGCGAAGAAGCACAGGGTGCAGATGGTGGACCTGAAATTCGTGGACCTGCCGGGCGTGTGGCAACACATGACCATCCCTGTGAGCGAACTGACGGAGGATCTCTTTAAGGACGGCTCCGGCCTGGACGGGTCCTCCATTCGTGGCTGGAAGGCCATCAACAACAGCGACTTACTGGTGGTGCCCGATCCTGCGACGGCCTGTCTGGATCCGTTTACCGCGGTCCCGACGCTCAGCCTGACCGGCAACGTCGTCGACCCGATTTCTCGAGAAAATTATGAACGCGACCCCCGGTATATCGCGCAAAAGGCCGAGAAGTATTTGCAGAGCACCAAGATCGGCGACGCCTCTTTCTGGGGGCCGGAAGCCGAATTCTTCATCTTCGATCACGCCCGCTACGATCAAACCAGCTACAGCGGATACTACTATCTCGATTCGGAAGAGGGGGCCTGGAACATGGGGCAGGAGGGGGTGAATCTGGGCGGGAAGATCCGCCACAAGCAGGGCTATTTCCCTGTGCCCCCCGCGGACACGCAGCAGGATATCCGCAGCGAGATGGTGCTCGAAATGGAACGAGTCGGGATTCGAGTGGAAAAGCACCATCATGAGACGGCCTCGGCCGGCCAGGCAGAAATCGATATCCGGTTCGATTCTCTTCTGAAGACGGCGGACAAAATGATGATGTACAAGTACATCGTCAAGAACGTGGCCCGACGCCATGGCAAGACAGTGACCTTCATGCCGAAGCCGCTCTTCGGCGACGCCGGATCCGGCATGCATACCCATCAGAGCATCTGGAAAGACGGCAAGCCGTTGTTCGCCGGGAAAGAGTATGCCGGCATCTCGCAGATGTGTCTTCACTACATCGGCGGCATCTTAAAACATGCTCCGGCGCTGGCGGCTTTTACCAATCCTACGACCAATTCGTACAAGCGGATCACGCCGGGATTCGAAGCGCCTGTCTTGCTCGCCTATTCCAGTCGCAACCGCTCGGCCGGCATCCGCATCCCGATGTATTCGCCCAGTCCGAAAGCCAAACGCATCGAAGTGCGGTTTCCGGATCCGGCGTGCAATCCTTATCTGGCGTTCTCCGCGATGCTCATGGCAGGCCTCGATGGAATCCAGAACAAGATCAATCCTGGTGAACCGGCTGAGAAGGACCTGTACGATCTCGATCCTAAAGAGGCCGCCAGTATCAGGACCATGCCCGGCAGTCTCGATGAAGCGATCAACCATCTTGAGAAGGACCACCAGTTTCTCCTCAAGGGCGAGGTGTTTACGGAAGATCTGATCGAGGCCTGGATCAGCTACAAGCGGAACAAAGAAATCGATGCCATGCGGCTCCGGCCGCACCCGTATGAATTCTTCCTCTACTACGACGTCTAGCTTGTAGGGAGGAACCACAGGAGGAGGCCAGGGCGATTTCCAGCCGTAAGAACGTGGGAGCGACACATTATTAACCGTGAGGTGGGGAATGAAGATACAGCGAATCGGTCTCCAGGTCGGTGCAGTGATGATCAGTCTGGGCATGGCGGTGCTTGCCGTTGGGTGTGCCGAGAAGCGGATCGGGTCGACGTCAGGAGGCGAGTCCGGAGCGGCGAGTCGTCAGGGTGGCGCCGGGGGAGGGGTTGAAAGCATCAAGCAAGATGAACTCGCTTCTGTGGAGCAGCCCTTGTCCGAAGCCGATTTGCCATCCCGGCAGGGAACGCGCGGGGAAAGTCAGCCGGGCATGGCAGGCGCGGGGAGTGGATCGTCGTCATCGGCCGGTGCCGGGTCATCGGTCGCGGCCGACGGGCGTGGGCTGGGAGACATTTTTTTCGACTTTGACCAGTACGCGGTCCGGAAGGATGCCGTCTCTGTGTTGGAAGGCAATAGTAAATGGCTGCGCAATCAGGCCGGCAAGTCGGTGGTGATCGAAGGCCACTGTGACGAGCGTGGGACGTTGGCTTACAACCTGGTCCTTGGCGAGAAGCGTGCCAGAACAGCGAAGAAGTATTTGGAAAATCTGGGCGTCCCGGCGTCGCGCATGCAGATTACGAGCTATGGCGAAGTCCGTCCGTTCTGCAGAGATCACAACGAGGGGTGCTGGCAGCAGAACCGCCGCGCGCATTTCGTCGTGCAGTAACCGGGTCTGACTTCACGACTGCGAGACGGGTTTCTCAAGGATTTCGGTAGGGAAGGGAGTCTCTGCGCGAGAGTGAGGCTCAACCGCGTCGACGCCTCCCGGGGCGACCTCTTCAGGCGCAGGCTCCTCCGGCGCGGTCCGCTCTGAGCCCTATTCTCGCGCAGCGAAAATAAAGAATGTCCCCGTTTCCCCCTCCCTGCGGTTTAAGCCGTCGCCTGAGCCGGCCAGGCCCACCATCCTCCTCATAATTTTCCGAACGTCCTCTCAAAAAACTCCCGCGTGTTTTTCATATGCTGCTCGATATCCGTCTGCAGATGCCTGGCGCCGGCTTGCCAGTCGTCGGTCGTATAGCCGACGCGGCGGGCGAGGAAGATGAACTCATCGGAATCAGCCGGTGGGAGGACCCGATCCTTGGCGTTGCCCCGGACCATGCGGAGGCCGTCGATGAGCATGCGGATGAAAAAATAGGCCTTGCGCAGATTCTCCCCGTCCTGCCTGGTGACAATCCCGCACTCCACCAGCCCGGCCAGCGCCTGCATCGTATTCGGCGTACGTAGCACGACGCGCGTATGGCCGTGCATGATCTGCAGGTACTGGATGGCATATTCGATATCGACGATTCCGCCAGGGCTGTGTTTCAAGTTCACCGTGCCCCGCTCGACCAGCTGCGTTAACTGCTGCCGGCGCAGGTCGAGGGCGGTGGAGAGGTCCCACGCTGCGCCGCTGTAGACGTAGCGGTCGCGATGGGCTTCGACCAGTTTGCCGAGTAACGCGTCTCCTGCGACATGTCGCAGTTTGATCAAGGACTGGCGCTCGAACGGGGCCGCCAAGCCGGCGGCACCGTAGTAGCTGGTGATTTCGTCGAGCGGGTTGGTCAAGGAGCCCTTGCCTCCGTGGGGACGGAGGCGCACGTCGAGATGGAAGATGCCCTCCTGCTTGGCTTCAATCCATTGGAGCAACTCATATCCCAGACGTTCGAAGTATTCACTGTTCTCGATGGTGTGCCTGCTGCCGGTGCGCCCCGCGCCGCCGTAGACAAACATCACCTCGATATCGGAGGCATAGCCCAGTTCCCGACCGCCGAACTTCCCCAATCCGAGGATGGTAAAAGGGCAAGGCTTCTTATTCGCCAGTCGAGGAGGACCATAGAGCTTGTTCAGCTTGGCCTGGCAGTCCTTCAGGCTCCGGTCCACGATCACTTCGGCCAGCTGGGTCAGCGCCCCGGAGAAGTCGGCCAGGGCGACGCCCGGTTCGACGATGTGTTTCATGTCGATGCGAAACAGTTCGCGGTCTTTGAAACCGTTCAAGGCCGCTTTCCGAGCGTCGTCGGTCTTGGCCCGGTCCACGAGCCGATCGAGTTCCTTGCGGAGCGACGCCCGCGGCTTGCTCAGCGGGGCATCGCGATAGTCCTGAAGCAGCGGCAGCAGGTTGGTGTGTTGCCGGCGCAGAAAGTCTTCCCACAGAAAATCGCTGGTGCCGAGCAACCGTGCCAGGATGGGAAAGGTCTTCTTATCGCTGAGCAGCGCGAGCGTCTGTTGCTGGGCCTTCCCTTTGGTGTGCTGCACGGTCAGGTCGAGGAACTGATCGAAGGCTTCGAGGGCTTTGGTCGGGTCGGGGGCCCAGGTGAGGGCATGGGTGAACTGTTTGAGCAGGACGGCCGTGAGGCGCAACTGCTGCTGATCGGTGGCGTCGGTCAGCTTCTGTCCGTACCGATTACGGACATAAAAGCGATCATGGAGCTTCCCGTTTTCGATATCGAACTGCGCCTTGGTGATATAGACGTCGCGCATGGCCAGGGCGTTGGCGAAGGCGTAGAGAAAGGCCGGGGTGTCATCCGATCGGATGTCCATGACCGTGTCCGTCGGGGACTGGCTGTTGTCGAAGGTGATGTGCACCGGGTGGAGCAGACCGCTGAACGACCCGCGGCGCCGGCCGAGCTGTTCGACCAGCTGCCGGTTCACCGTGTGCCTGGCTTCCTGGAATTGCCCCGCGTCGAGCAGCCTGATGACGGCGCTGAGTGCCTCTGCGAGGCGGCGCTGTTCGTCCGGCCCTAATGATGCGCCTGGGACCGGCTGAACACGAAAGACATCGACGATCTTCTTGCGGCTCAGGCCAGGCCTTGTCTTGAGCCGTCGGCGTGGACCGCCTTCCGATGGGGGCTTGACGGGGGAGCCGGAGGTATCTCCTGTGAAGGTGTAAATTTGTCCTTCTTCGATGTTCAGGCCAAAGGCCGACAGGAGGCCGCAGATGGTGGCGAACTCTGAAAAGTAGTCGTAGGCGACGAGCGTCAGTTCAAAGTGCTGGTCCCGCTGTTCCGCAAAGACGATTTCGCAGAGATGCTCGGGCAAGAGTTGAGCGGCCAGCCGGATGTGGCGGGCAATCGCCGGCGGATCGAACCGGCGAAAATACTCCGGGTCCATGCGCGCGAGGAAGTCGTGGAGAATGTCGGGGGCGACATCCTGGCAGAGGGGCTGGAGGGCCTTCAGATGCGTGTCGGTGGTCATAGTTGGAGAGCCACGGCCCGCAGCATGCGAATCAATCGGCAAGAATCCGATTGCCGACCGCCGTCAGCCGGGTTGCCAGTATACCCGAACCCGTTACGTCAGTATAATGCCGCCGCATGACGCGCCGACCTCCGCCACCCCCGCTGCCGCCGAATCAACCGATCCTGGCCCCTGTCTCCAGGCCGGATCCGAGACCCGTGCTGCTGGCGGCCAAGCGAAATGCCGAAGAGGTGAGGGCGATCCTGTCGGCCTACGCCCTGCGCGATATCGATCAGGCGGACGGCAATCTGCAGGCCATGGCAGGCGACCCGCATCAGCGGCTCCGGCTGGCAGAGGTTCTCCCGATCCTGATGGAATCCATCTCCCGGACGGCTGATCCCGACCAGGCGCTCAACCATTGGGAACGACTACTGGCCAACGTGGCCCGAACCTCCTTCCTCAATTATCTCGCCAGCTCGCCCCGCATGCTCGATCTCCTCTCCATCATCTTCGGCAACAGCGACGCACTGGCATTTACCCTCATCCGTGACCCGACACTGGTGTATTGGCTGGCGGAGAAGGAGGTCTTGTCCGGGGCGCCTGCCCGAAGAGGACTGGATGACGCGTTGCGGACGCAGATCGGGCATCTGACGGCGAAGGAGCTGAAGCTGGATGCGCTGCGCCGTTTCCGCCGGCGGGAGATGTTGCGCATCGGCGTACGCGATCTGCTACGGATCGCCACGGTGCCTGAGACCACCGCCTCGCTATCCGATCTGGCCTGTGCGCTGATTCAGGCGGCCTACGAGATCGTGGAGGTCGACTTACGGCGGCAATACGGCACGCCCATGCATAAGGATCGCCGGGGCCGGTGGGTGGAAACCGGCTTTGCCGTGATCGGGATGGGCAAACTCGGAGGGCACGAACTGAATTACAGTTCAGATGTGGATCTGATCTATGTCTATGAGGCGCCGGACGGAGAGACGAGATCGCCGGGTGGAAAAGATGCGCTCAGATCAGCGGCGCTGGGCATTTCCAATGAAGAGTATTTCGAAATTCTCTCCCGCGAACTGACGAAGGCGATGGTCGAAGCGACCAGGGAAGGGTACATTTTCCGCGTTGATCTGCGCCTGCGCGCCGAAGGTTCTGTAGGCCAGTTGGCCCGCTCGCTCGACAGCTACCGGCAGTACTACGTCGCGCGCGGTCAGGCCTGGGAGCGCCTAGCGTTGCTCAAGGCCTGGCCGGTGGCCGGATCGATGGAGGTCGGCCGGGCGTTTCTGAGGATGATCAAGCCCTTTATCCTCGGGACCGTCGCGAAGAAGCCCGTGCTCGCAGGGGCCTTGGCCGTGGTGGAGGAGGTACGGGCCGTGAAGGAGATGATTGATCGGCACATGGCGGAGCGGGGCCATGAACAGCGGAACGTGAAGCTCGGAACGGGAGGCATCAGGGAGATCGAATTTCTCGTGCAGACCGTCCAGGTCCTGGCCGGAAAGCGGGTGCCGGCGCTACTCGACCGGAGCACCCTCGGAGCTTTGGATCGATTCGCCAGGCGGAAGCTGATCTCCGCCGTCCAGCGCGATGAATTGACAGCAGCCTATCTGTTTCTACGCAACGTCGAGCACAAGCTGCAGATGGTGCAGGATCTCCAGACGCACGCGCTCCCCGAAGACAGAGAAGAATTGGAACGGTGCGCAGTTCGTTCCGGCTATGGCGAGGAAGATCGTCAGAAAGCCACCGAGCAGTTTCGCGCCGACCATCAACGCCATACGGACGTGGTCCACCGTATCTTCATGTCATTGTTCTCCGAACCGAAAACCTCTCCGATCCTGAAGGCGACGCTGCGGGCGATTTCCGCGAGACATTAGTGAGCGGTTGTGTCAGGCGAGGACCCTAACGACGGAGGGCCCGGCGGGAAACCGCCGGGCCCTCCGTTGAACCCTGAGCTTGTCGAAGGGTTAGTACATCCCCTCCATGCCGTGGCTGTGTCCACCCGGGCCACCGGCCGGTTCCTTCTTCTCTTCGGGGAGTTCGGTGATCATGACTTCGGTCGTGAGCATCAAGCCCGCGACGCTGGCGGCGTTCTGCAAGGCGCAGCGTGACACCTTGGTCGGGTCGATGATGCCGGCCTTGATCATGTCCACATATTCGTCGGTCGCCGCATTGTAGCCGGCGTTGGGGTTCTTATCCTCGCGCACCTTGCCGACGACCACAGAAGCTTCTCCGCCGGCGTTGGCGACGATCTGGCGGATCGGCTCTTCGAGCGAACGGCGGACGATATCCAGACCGACTTTCTGCTCGGCCGGGACATCCTTGATCCCATCGAGGGCCTTGATGCAGCGCAGGTAGGCCGTTCCGCCGCCGGGGACGATGCCCTCTTCGACGGCCGCCTTGGTCGCGTGGAGCGCGTCCTCGACGCGGGCCTTCTTTTCCTTCATTTCCGTCTCGGTTGCGGCGCCGACATTGATGACGGCCACGCCGCCCACGATCTTCGCGAGCCGTTCTTGCAGCTTCTCGCGGTCGTAGTCCGAGGTCGTTTCCTCGACCTGGGCTTTGATCTGCTTGACCCGGCCCTCGATCTTCTTCGGATCGCCGTAACCTTCGACGATCGTGGTATTGTCCTTATCGATCGTGACGCGCTTGGCGCGACCGAGGTCGGTCAGCTTGATGTTCTCGAGCTTGATGCCGATGTCTTCGGAGATCACCTGGCCACCGGTGAGAATGGCGATATCCTCCAGCATGGCCTTGCGGCGGTCACCGAACCCAGGAGCCTTCACGGCCGCCACGTTCAGCGTGCCGCGTAACTTGTTCACGACGAGGGTTGCCAGCGCTTCGCCCTCGACCTCTTCCGCGAGAATCACGAGCGGCTTGCCCATCTTGGCCACCTGCTCGAGCAGCGGGAGGAGGTCCTTCATGCTGCTGATTTTCTTTTCGTTGATCAGGATGAGCGGTTCTTCGAGGGAACATTCCATCCGCTCGGCATTGGTGACGAAGTAAGGGGAGATGTAGCCGCGATCGAACTGCATGCCCTCGACGACATCCAGCGAGGTGGTCATCGACTTGGCTTCCTCGACCGTGATCACACCGTCCTTGCCGACCTTTTCCATGGCTTCTGCGATTAGATCGCCGATGGTCTTATCGTTGTTGGCTGAAATCGTTCCGACCTGGGAGATTTCGGTCTTGTTTTGACAGGGCTTGCTGAGCTTCTTGAGCTCCGCGATGACAGCGTCGACGGCCTTGTCGACGCCGCGCTTGATTTCCATCGGGTTCGCGCCGGCGGTGATATTCTTGACGCCTTCGCGATAGATGGCCTGTGCGAGCACCGTGGCGGTCGTGGTGCCGTCGCCCGCGGTGTCGCTGGTCTTGCTGGCGACTTCCCTGACCAGTTGGGCCCCCATGTTCTCATAGGGATTCTTGAGCTCCACTTCCTTCGCCACCGTCACGCCGTCCTTGGTAATCGTCGGCGCACCGAACTTCTTGTCGAGAATTGCGTTCCGGCCCTTGGGACCGAGGGTTGCTTTCACGGCATCAGCCAGCTGGTTCACCCCCTTCAGGATGGCTGCTCGAGCTGAGTCACCGTACATAAGTTGCTTTGCCATTGTCGTCCTCCGTTTGTGTTCGTAGAGTCTTAAAGTCCGCGTGTCATAAAGTCCGGCTAGGGAGACTTTACGACTTGCGACCTCATGGTGATGTTACGACGTGAAGATCCCGAGGATGTCTTCTTCCTTGAGGATCAGACACTCTTCGTCTTCGATGCGGAGCTTACTGCCTGAGTATTTGTCGAACAGGACATGGTCACCGACCTTGACGTTCTCGACTTTCTTGCCGACGGCTTGGACCACTCCCCGCTGCGGTTTTTCCTTCGCTGAATCCGGCACATAGATCCCGCCGGCGGTCCGCTCCAATTCCTCCGTGTAGGTGACGAATACACGCTCGCCCAAAGGCTGAAACCCTTTTGCGACGTTCTTCGATTCCTTCGACGCTGTGCTCATAACAGAACCTCCTCCTGATGAAAGTTAACCCTAAACAATTGTCAACGATTTAAGGCGGACTCGCACGAACCGGCGCCGTTGCCGACGCACTTGAACGGGCAGATGCTCCTGATCTCATTTGACTTGGAGCAACAGATAGCTCTCAGTCGATCCAAGTCAAGGGGGGAATCGAGGATTTTCTTCAGCCCCGTGTTGTGTTGGACAGGGCGTATGATAACCCATTGAGATTTCGATATTCCAGAGCTATTTAAGAGACTTCGAGACCAGAGGACGCGGAGGGGCCTGATCTATAACTGCTCGAAATCTTTGATGTCTTTTCTGATGAAGTCGCGCAGGCGCTTGATGATGCGAGCCTCCAGCTGGCGGGTTCGTTCTTTCGTAATCCCGTATTTCTCTCCTAAGTCGTCGAGCGTGAGCGGATTCTCTGAAAGAATCCGGTTGCGGAGAATGTCCTCATCCCGTTCCTCCAGCGTTGTGATGAACTCGGCAAGCTTGGCGCGGAAGAGCGTCTTCAGCTGATGGTCGGCGAGCTGGTCGTCTGCCGGGATCTGCTGCGAGGGAATGATATCGAGTAGACGCCCGTCCTGGTCTTCGCCGATCGGTTGGTCCAGTGAGAGTTCCCAGTTTCCCAGGCGTTGGTCCATCTCGATGACGTCGCGTTCACGGACGTGTAATCGATCCGCGAGCAGCTTCGTATCGGGTGCGAATCCTTCCCGCTCGAGCTTGGCCTTTTCTTTCTTGAGATTGTAGAACAGCTTCCGCTGATCCTGCGTCGTCCCGATTTTCACGAGCCGGTAGTTGTTGAGGAGGTACCGCAGAATATAGGCGCGCGACCACCAGGCCGCATAGGCGTAGAAACGGACATTCTTCGTCGGGTCGAATTTCTTGATGGCGTGCATCAAGCCGATGTTGCCTTCCTGAATCAAGTCCATGTGGTCGACGCCAGTATGCAGGTATTCGGCGGCGATGGAGACTGAGACGCGCAGATTGGCCATGATGAGTTTGACGGCCGCTTCACGGCTACCCTGCGCCCGGTATTCATCAAACAACCGGAGTTCTTCCTCCTTGGAAAGATAGGGATAACGTCGAATCTCGGCGAGATACTGCTGCAGGGCCGTGACCGGGACGACTGCAGTGGAATCGGCGGAGCGGTCCTTCTCGCGTTCGGGAGCGGGACTGACTTCCATGCCGGGAGGCAGTTCGTTCAGCTCGTCATCCGAAGGGGCAAGGATTTCCGGTTCGACGGATGGTTCGTCGACCTCGTGGTCGGATGTGGACATACGACGAGAGACTATAACAGATGATGAGGGGGGAGCTAGGTCCTTTTTCCGGTTGACAGCCAGGGCCTAAACAGGGTTATGTGTGCCTTGCCTCTGGCCATGATAAACAGTCGATGTTAAATGACAAATTACTCGTATCGTGAATGTTGAGCGTGCGCCATTCAACTTTCAACCTTGGCGAAAATGACCCCCTCGTTTGACAGCATCGAGAATGCCATCCGGGACAT
Source organism: Nitrospira sp. (assembly GCA_035620635.1). Classification (GTDB taxonomy): domain Bacteria; phylum Nitrospirota; class Nitrospiria; order Nitrospirales; family Nitrospiraceae; genus Nitrospira_D. Next base: position 23,849 of record DASPGL010000055.1, read on the forward strand.
CAGGAAGGGGAAGTTTGTCATCCTGGTGGACGACGAGGACCGCGAGAACGAAGGGGACCTTGTCATTGCCGCCGAAAAAGTGAATCCGCAGTCCGTGAATTTCATGGCGAAGCATGCCCGCGGATTGATCTGTCTGGCCCTCACGCCTGAGCGGGTTGAGGAACTGCAGCTGCCGCAGCAGGCGGTCGAGAACACCGCGACATTCGGCACGGCGTTCACGGTGTCGATCGATGCGCGGAAGGATATCACGACGGGAATCTCCGCCGCCGATCGTGCGACGACGATCCATGTGGCGATTGATCCGAAGACCAAACCGAGCGACCTGGCCCGTCCCGGTCACATTTTCCCCTTGAAGGCGCAGCAGGGCGGCGTCTTGAAACGGGCGGGGCAGACGGAAGGGTCCGTGGATCTCGCCCGGCTAGCGGGCCTCTATCCGGCCGGAGCGATCTGCGAGATCATGAATGAAGATGGCACGATGGCGCGCGTGCCGGAGCTGAAGAAATTTGCGGCGACCCATCAGCTGAAAATGGTGACGATCAAGGCTCTGATCGAGTACCGCATGCGCCGGGAAACTTTTGTCAAACGCATGGCGAGCGCCAAGCTCCCGACCACGTTCGGTGAATTCGAAGCGGTGGCGTTTGAAAATCAGATCGACGGGGTGACCCACATTGCGCTCGTGAAGGGACGGGTCGATACCGGCGAGC